>CAZSYS010000078.1:0-15017 GCA_964611365.1 uncultured Planctomycetales bacterium | reverse complement strand
CGGGAAGGCGGCCGCTGCAGCGCTTCGCGTTGCCGGGTTGCCTGGTTTCGGCGACGGCCGGCACAGGGTCCGGCCGCTGGGGCGCGTCGCGTCGGCGGGTGTCCGGGGCGACTCTGCGGGGATCAGGCGGCCACAAGCTTGCGGGCCAGCTGCACGGCGCCGTTGGCGTTCTCGCTGTAGCCGTCGGCGCCGATCTCCCTGGCGTAGCCGTCGGTGACCGGAGCGCCGCCGATGATGACCTTGACCTTGTCGCGCAGGCCGGCCTTTCTGAGCTCCTCGACGGTGGTCTTCATCGCCGGCATGGTCGTGGTCAGCAGGGCCGACAGGGCGATGATCTGAGCCCCGGTTTCCCTGGCCTTGGCGATGAAGGCCTCGGGGGACACGTCCACACCGAGGTCGACCACCTCGAAGCCGCCGCCTTCGAGCATGGAGGCCACGAGGTTCTTGCCGATGTCGTGCAGGTCGCCCTTGACGGTTCCCACGACCACCTTGCCGGCGGGCTGGGCTCCTTTGGCGGCCAGCAGCGGCTTGATCTTCTCCAGGGCCTGCTTCATCGCCCGGGCGGTGACCAGCAGTTCGGGGACGAACACCTCGTCGCACTCGAAGCGCCGGCCGATCTCGTCCATCGCCGGGATCATGTACTTGCTGACGATCTCCTGGGGATCGACCCTGGCGGCAATGGCCTCCTCGGTGACCGCCACCGAGGTTTTGGCGTCGCCCTTGAGAATGGCATCGTACAGTTTCTGCAGGTCTGGCATGGATCTGTCCTCTCGCAGGTACCGTCTTGGCTCACCGGAACTGGGCGATGGCGGGCTCGAACCACCGACCTCCTGCTTGTAAGGCAGGCGCTCTGGCCAACTGAGCTAATCGCCCGTCCGCCGCCCGGATCGGCCGCCCTCGCCTTCGTCGCCCGGACCGGCGGGTCCGGGCACGCCACCCAGAATAGCGGTCGCCAGGGGGGGTTTCAAGTCACGTCCTCCACATGGCCTGGTAGCCCTTGTGCATCATCAGGTGGTCGACCAGGATGACCGCGGTGAAGGCCTCGACCACCGGCCAGATCCGGGCGACCAGCGTGGGATCGCGGCGGGTCACGGCCTTGAGCACCTGGTTGGTGCGGTCCACCTTGTCGATCGTGTCCTGATCCTTGCTGATCGTCGGCGTCGGCTTGACGGCCACCCGGGCAATGATGGTCTGGCCGGTGGCCAGCCCGCCGGTGATCCCCCCGGCGTGGTTGCTCTTGAAGCCCACCCGGCCCTGGGCGTCGACGAAAAGCTGGTCGTTGCAGGAAGCGCCGGTCATGTCCTTGACGCCCACCCCGGCGCCGATCTCGACGGCCTTGACCGCGCCGATGCTCAGCATCCGGCCGAGTTCGCCGTCCAGCTTGCGGAACACCGGTTCGCCGACCCCCACGGGCACGCCGGTGGCCTGGACCTCCACCAGTCCGCCGCTGGAGTCGCCGGCCTTCTTGATCTCCAGGATCCGCTGGTACATCCGCTCGGCGGTCGGCAGGTCGGGGCAGAACAGCTCCGGGTGCACGCCGTACTCGCGCTTGATCCGCTCCTCGTCCACCGGGATCGAGGCGAACCGGCCGATCATGTTTTCGACCTCCGCAAGGACCGGCGTCTTCTCCAGGAAGCGCATTCCCGGCTTGATCCGGCCGCTCTTGAAGACGAAGTGCCAGATCGGGTCATGCTCCTTGCGCACCTGCCGGTAGGCGGCCGCGCGGGCGCGGATGGTCTCCAGCGGCATATCGGGCATGGCCACGCCGGCGGCTTCACGGACGTAGGCCGTCACCTGGATGCCGTGGGCGGCGAGAATCCGCTTGGCGACCACGCCGGCGGCCACGATCGTCGAGGTGTACCGGCCGCTGAAGATGCCTGCGCCGATCGCGTCGTCCCAGTGGTCGTACTTCATGTAGGAGGCGTAGGAGGCGTGCCCCGGGCGGGGCGTGCGGTTGGTCACCTGGTACTGGTGGATGTGCTCGAAGTGGCGGTCGAGATTGGGAATCAGGATCACCATCGGCGTGCCATTAGTGTGGTAGGCGTTGGAGAAGCCCGGGATGGTGTCGGCCGCGTTGATGCCGTTGTAGATCAGCGGGATGTCCGGCTCCCGGCGTGGGGAGGTCAGTTCGCCCTGGCCGGGCTTGCGGATCAGCAGGTCCTCGTAGATCTCCTCCTCGGTGATCAGCAGACCCGGCGGAACGCCCTGCAGGTGCACGGTGAGCCCGTCCTGGTAGGATCCGCCGGCGACGGTGAGCTTGAAGAGCGTTCCCAGGTCGCAACCCATCATGGTGGGGTTCCTTCTGTCGAGAGGTCCGTTCCGCGGCCCGCCAGGTCTGCCTGTTCACCTCTGACTGGCCTGGAACGGGGAGTATACCGGATCCGGCCGCGGTTGACCACGGCTTTCGGACCGCGGCCGGGCGCCGACGCGGGCGGCGGATGGGGGGAAGCGGCCCGGCGGATTGGGGGGACGGCGAAACCCGCCGCGGGCAGGCCCGGGATGTTGCCTCCCCGGCCGGTCCGGGGGCGACATGGGGAGTCAGATGTCGTCGTTGCGGGTCTGTCCGGGGGGTCAGGCGTAATCCGGACCGGTGATCTCGGTCAGATGGGCGACGTCCCCCCAGCAGATCAGCGACCACTGGCCCTGCTGCACCTGGAAGATGTTGAGGCTCGCGTTGGGCAGGGCCCATGCCCGGCGTGCCGCCGGTTCCACGCCAACGGCATGGCGGAAAAGGCTGTCGAGAATGCCTCCGTGGGTGACCACCGCGATCCGGGCGCCGGGATGTCGATCGCACAGCCGGTTCATGACCGCCACCGCGCGGGTGTGTTTGGCCCGGGTGCTTTCGCCGCCGGGGATGGCCCAGTCGGGGTCCCGCGAGCGAAAACAGTCGTATTCCGCGGGGAGGCGGTCCTGGATTTCCTGGGTCGTCAGCCCCTCGAAGATGCCGTAGGCCCGCTCGCGGAGGTCCGGCTCCAGGCGGATCTCCAGGCCGGTGAGCTCTCGCAGATGTTCGGCCGTCCGGACGGCCCGCCCCAGGTCGCTGCAGTACAGGGCGTCGGGTGCGGCGGAGGCCAGGCGGGCGGCCAGCGCCCGGCTCTGGCGGAGCCCGACGGGGCTCAGATCGGTGTCGGAATGCCCCTGGAAGCGCCGCTGGGCGTTCCAGGCGGTCTCGCCGTGGCGGGCGATCAGCAGCGTGGTCACCGGCGGCGGTTGCGACATCGGGCCGGCCTCATGCTCCGTCGTCGACCCGGGCGATCTCGGCGCCCAGGCGGCTCATGCAGTCCTGGAACGTGGGAAAAGTCACCGCCGCGGCCTGGGCGGTGGTAATCCGGCTCGGGCCGTGGGGACACGCGGCGGCCGCCACCGTCAGGGCCATGACCACGCGATGGTCGTGGTGGCCGTCCACCGTGGCGGCGTGCAGGGAGCTTTCTTCGATGACCAGGCCGTCGGGCCGCTCGGTGACGACCGCGCCCATGCGCGAGAGTTCCGCGGCCATGACCGCGATCCGGTCAGTTTCCTTGAGCCGCGCCTGGGGCACGTTGACCAGGGCGGTGCGGCCCCGGGCGAAGCAGCCCATCACGGCCATCATCGGCAGGGCGTCGGGGGTCGCGTTCATATCGATCTCGCAGCCGGTCAGAGACGCCGGCCGCACGCGAATGCCTTCCGGAAGGATGTCGATGCGGGCGCCCATCCGGCGGAGGTAGTCGATGACCGCCTTGTCGCCCTGCGGGTCGGCCAGATCCAGCCCCTTGACCAGAATGTCGTTGTCGCCCAGGGCTCCGGCGGCCAGGAAGAAGGTCGCCGAGGAGAAATCCCCCGGCACGCGGACGTCGATCGGGCGGTACTGCTGTCCGCCCGGCACGCGAAAGTAGCGCAGCTCGTCGCGATGCAGCTCGATGCCCGCCCGGGCGAGCCAGTCCAGGGTGATGTGCACGTAGGGCTGCTCGTTGAGCAGGGGCACGTCGATTTCGCAGTCGCGGTCCGCCAGCGGTGTGGCCATCAGCAGGCTGGTGAGGAACTGACTGGTAACCGCCTGAATCGCGGTGCGGCCGCCGCGCAGCCGTCCGCCCACGACCACCGGCGCGCAGCCGTTCTCACGGGTGCAGTGGACGGAAGCGCCCAGCTCGTTGAGCGACTGGGCCAGCGGTCCCAGGGGACGCCGCCGGATCTGGTCGTCGCCGGTAAAGACCGCCAGTCCGCTGGTCAGCGTGGCGGCCGATCCGACCGCGATCCGCAGGGTGGTACCGGAATTCTGCACGTCGATGACGTTGTCGGGCGTCCTGACCCGCCCGGCGGTCCCGCGCACCGTCCATGCCGCCGGGCCGGTGTCGATGACCGCCCCCAGGGCTCGGTAGGCCTCGACGCAGGCCCGGGTGTCGGCCGATTCCAGCGGGGACCGGATGAGGCTTTCGCCCTCGGCCAGGGCCGCCACGGCCACGGCGCGGATGGTGTGGGATTTGGACCCGGGGATCTCCACCTCGCCGCGAAGCCGGGAGGGTCGCACGATGAATTCCATGATCGCCACTCCTGCAGGGCGGCGGGCCCCTGGCCGGCCGCTGTCGTGGCTGTCATCTTAGCCTCCCGGGGAGATACTGCCAGCCGGAGGGGCGATTGCCCCCGGGGGGATCGAGGCACGACCGCCGGACCGGGCAGCAGGTTATCTGTGATACAAAACATTTTTTGACAATGGTTTGCGTTATCGAGTCCAGGGATTGAAGGGTACAAGCGTAACCCTTCGGCCAGCCTGCCAGGTGCGCCTGACCTGCCTGTAGCCGGAACCAGGTTCGCGGAGAATTTTCCGAAAATATGTTGACATGAATTGCTCATTTGTGTTAACATCAAAATTGAGCCGCCAGTCGGATACAATGATGGGTAGACGACCGACGGCGACCGGGTGGGGTGAGAAGGAAGGCATTTCGGTGGTAGGCAAGCACATGGTGAGGGGCTTGTGTGGGTGGCGGCGCTGCTGTGGGCGCCGGCCCAGGAGTCACGTCGAAATCGAAGGAGGAGAAACATGAATTCGCGACTGGTTCTGGCCTGTGTGCTGGCGGCGGCGATGCCGGCTTGGGCGACGCCCATCAACTACAGCGAAAGCTGGGAGTATGGCACGGGCACGTCGGATCCCGTTTATGCGGCCCAGTGGGCTGCCAATCCCGGGCGGATGTCGGTGCAGCCGACTTATGACCGCACGGGAGACAAGTCGCTGCTGATCGACAACGGCAGCAGCTACGGGAATCTGGGCATGACCCATGTTCTGCCGCAGGCGGTCCGGGGCACCGATGCCGATCCGCTGGTGCTGTCGACCTACATGGCGGTGACTGCCGGCACTTATCGTCAGTACCTTGATTTCACGCTGGAACTTGCCTCCGGGAATGTCGTGGCCCCGGCCAGCGGGCCGGAAAATGTTGTCGCCATCGGTCGGTCGATCACGCTGAACGGCCAGAATGCCAGATTCTATGTCTACGACGGCAACGCGTGGAATGATACCGGCGACGCGCTGGGCACTTACACGCCGGCTCCGAAGTGGTGGCTGGTGGAAGTGACGATCAAGTCCACGGAGCTGGTCTGGAGACTGGTCAACGACACGGGCTTGAGCACGTACACGGACACCTTTTCGCTGGCCGGCCATCTGCAGGGCATGTACTTCGACCGGATCAACATCCGTCACCCCGGGGCCGCCAACAGTGCAACCCATGTGGGTTACATCGATGACCTGTCTCTGCTCGGCGGCGAGGTGATCCCGGAGCCGGCGACTGTGGCGGGCCTGGTTTTGCTTCTGCCGCTGCTGGGCCGCCGCAGGGGGTGAGGCCGCGGAAGATGAAGCGGATTGCCCGCAGGGAGCGGGCAGAGAGCGCGGCGGGCACCGACGCATCCGACTGAGCGGGCCGGGTGCCCGGGATGAACGACCACCGCACTCGGTGCGGAAGGCTGCGCAGGCGGCCGGAAGGAGTGACGTGATGAACGCAGGCCTGAAGCGGGTGAACAGCGGCATTGCGGCCGCGGTCCTCATCGGGGTGATGGCGGGATGGACGGCGCCGGCCGGAGCGAGCCCGTGCGGCGGTCTGACCGTGGACATCCTCTGCGAGGAATTCGATTACACCGCCGGCGTTCCGAACCAGCCGGATTTCCAGGCGGTGTGGACGAACGACATTCCCTGTGCGGGCGTCAACAAGGTCATCGACAGTTCCGACAACTACGGAATCGTCGAGCCGCCGCTGGCGGCGAAGATGACCAAGGAGGCGTCCGCCGGCGAGGGCAGCGGGCACAGCCATCGCAGCCTGTCGGCGCTGCTGGACGATCCGTTGACCACCGGCGTGGTCGAAAACGGCGTTCTGGGCACCACGGCGGCTCCGTTGCGGCTCGATTTCTGGCTGGACACCGGGGTCCAGGGCAGCGGTCCGGAGGCCAACGGCTACGTCGAGCTGGTGCTGGGCTCCGACCGGGCGCCGACCGACCACACCCTGTCGTCGGGATGCGGTCCCTGGCCGATCATTCACGAGGGCTGGCCGCCGGGGGAAACGGTGCACGCGGCCCTGGCGTTCGGCATGCTCGCCTATCTGGACTCGGACCCGTGCGACCCGGGCACCCTCCAGCGTCCGGCGGTCTACCAGCCGGCGGTGTTCGACGGCCGGACGTGGTGGCTGCTGAAAAGCGGGCGGTTCGGCCTGTCCAGCGATGCCACGATCATCAAGCGCTTCCAGCATTGGCAGGTGGAGATCACCGAGGCGAGCATTCAGGTGACGCTGACCTACACCAACACGGATCCGGACACGGTGTACACCTTCACCGTGCCGCGGCAGTACGTGGCCGACGCCGAACACTCGGGCGCCTTTGACGGGCTGGCGTTCGGCAACGGCGGCTGCCTGGACGCCCGCAAGCCGGTGTGGCTCGACAGCCTAGCGATCTATGGCGGTCAGCGCACCTTTATCCCCGGCCCCGAGGGCGCCTGCTGCCTGGGCCGGACCGTCTGTCAGATCATGGACGCGCAAGCCTGCTCGGACCAGGGCGGCGTGTTCCAGGGGGCCGGCACGGCCTGCGAGAGCGTCCAGTGCTGCCCGGTTGCGGTGTTCGCCGACTACGACGAGGACAGCGACGTGGACGCCGATGACTTCGCCGCGCTGCAGCGGTGCCTGAACACGGGCGGCGGGCTGCTGGTCGGCGACTGCACCTGCTTCGACACCGACGGCAACGGGGAGGTGAACGGCACGGTGGAGGTCGAGGAGTTCGTGAAGTGCTCGACCGGACCGGGCGTGGCGTTCGATCCGCTGAATCCGCCCGGCGGCTGCAACCCCTGACCGGAAGCCTGGGGGTGCGGCTCCGTGCGGCCGGTGCGGCGGCCGGGTTCTTCCGAGGACCTGCCGGCGGTCCGGGGGACGTGCCTGCGTCCCCGGGGCGATGCCGGCCGGGGGGCCCGGCAGCTGGTGGTGAGCGCGTGTGAGGTGACCGCATGTCGCTTTCGGTCCCCACAGAGCGGTCCGCGGGTGCCCGTTCCGGCGGATCGGGCAGGAAGATCCGCGGCGCGTGTCGATCGGATGCGGGCCGCCGGGGCGAGCCCGGCTTCACGCTGATCGAGGTGCTGGTGGTCACGGCGGTCATTGCCCTCCTGGCGGCCGTCCTGCTGCCGGCGCTGGGGCGGGCCCGGGCCCAGAGCCGCGCCCTGGTCTGTGCCACCCGTCTGAAAACCTGCGGCATGGCGGTGGTTTACTACGCTGAGGCCTACCGAGGGGTGGTCGTGCCTTCCGGCGCCTGGGCGGAACGCTGTGCGCCCTTTGTTCAGAGGCTGGGCGCCCGGGCGCTGACCGGTGGCGACGCCGAGCCGGCCGGCAGCGACGCGGTGCCGCAGTACGTCGAGTCGTACCTGTGTCCCGACGATCCCGTGCGGGCCAGGACCTACGAGATCCGTCGCCCGTTCGACGGCCAGATCCGGCGCATCACCTACCGCGTGAGCTACGCGTTCAACGCCTGCCTCTCCTTTCCCCCCGCCAGGCCGGAAGCGGCCCGACGCGGGGAGGACTACACGCTGGACCGCTACCTGCTCGATGCCCGCGGCCGGCCGCTGACCGACGCGAACGGCGACGTGGTCTACCGCCTGAGGTCCTTTGCCCAGGTCCGCCGGACCTCGGACATCGTCGTCCTGACCGACGCGGGGGACGACGACGTCGGGCCGGGCGGACCGCCGGAGTGGGGTCAGCCCCTGGACTGGGACTTCGACGAGGAGGAGGACAACTTCGAAACCGACCCCCGGGATTCGCCCGGCCGGCTGGAAGTGCACCACCGCAGCGGCAACCAGTTTCTCTTTGCCGATCAGCACGTCAGCTTCGAGAAGGTCATGATGGGTCGGGTGCCGCAGAACGGGGTGCCCCGTTTTCCCCGGCACTGGATGCCGCTGGAGCGGCTCGCCCCGCCGGCCCCCTGAGTGCCGTGGCCGGCGGCACGTCGGCGGTTTCAGCGGTCCGCCCGGCCGGCGACAGGATCCGGTGACGCCAGCCGTCCGACGATGAGCTCGACGATGTCCTGCACCGACCGGCCGGTGGTGTCGATGACGCAGTCCGCGGCGCGCCGATAAACGGGCGCTCGGGCCTGCAGCTCCTCCCGCACCAGAGACAGGCCGCGGGCGGCGTTGACCTCGGGCCGGGAGTGCCGTCGGGTGTCATCGGCGAAGATGCGCTCCCAGAGCACCTCCGGCGCCGCCTCGAGATAGACGACCACGCCGTTGCGGCGCAGGGCGGCGACGTTCCGGTCGCGGAGTACGGCTCCGCCGCCGGTGGCGATCACGTGCTCGTCGAGGCCGGCGACCTCGGCGATGACCGCGGCCTCGATGTCGCGGAAGCCTTCCTCGGCGCGGTCGGCATAGAGCTCGCGGATCGACATCCCGCAGCGGGCCTCGGCCAGGCCGTCGGTGTCGAGATAGGGCCAGCCGAGCCGGCGGGCCAGAGCCCGGCCGACGGTGGACTTGCCGCTTCCGCGATAGCCGATGAGCACCACGTTCATGTCTGGTCACACGGCGGGACGGCTCCACGGAACCGGCCGCCTGCCGGGTTCGCCGGCGGGTCGATCCGGTTTCCGGCTACCGCAAGGATAGGCGGGCTTTCCGCGGCTGTCACGCGGTTCGGCATTCAGAAAGGAGCCGGGCAACCCGCCCGGAGGCGGGCGCCGAAGGATGCAAGGCCCGGGGGCCGCCGGGCGGCACGGGCGCCGGCGCTGCCGTCATCGCGCTGCAGCGGGGCTGATCCCGGAGGGCGGGAATCCTGCGTCTGGCGGAACCTCCCATGCCGTCGGGAAGGGCGTCGCCGGCGGGGCGGCGGGTCACTGGACGACCTGGTTGCCGCTGACGTTGCTGCCGTAGATGAGGTAGCACTCCCCGGCATCGGCCCGGCGCTGGCTCGGGTCGAGCGGATTGACGTAGTCGGCCCGGCTGACGCCGATCAGGATGTCGCCGTAGCTGTCGCCGTCCACGTCGCCGGCGGCGCCCGCCCAGTCGATCGGGGCGGCGTCGGCCGTGCCCTCGATGTACGGGGCGGCGAAGACGATTCCCGGCAGCACGCCGGCCTGGATGTCGCTGAGCGAGTAGGCCTTGTTCTTCAGGTAAGGGCCGCCGAAGACAAGGTAGGCCACTCCGCGGCGCGACTGGCCGCTCACCGTTGTGGCCGCGTTAGGCGCGACGATCAGCAGGTCGGCGTAGCCGTCGCCGTTGAAGTCGCCGGCATTGGCGATGACGGTTCCGGACGCATCGCCGGCCGAGGCGCCGTGAAAGGTGGCGCCGGGCAGCTGCGGAGTCCCGACCTGGTTCACGCGGAAGAAGGATGGTCCCTCGCCGATATGTTCCCGGCTGCCGAAGAGGATGCAGGTCAGGCCGGCATTGATTCCGCCGTAACTGTCGGCGTTGGCCGCGGAGAAGGCCACGTCGGCGATGCCGTCGCCGTCGACGTCGCCCAGGGGCACCTGCATCTGGCCAAAGCGGTCGTCGCGGTTGGCGCCCTCGATCTCGATCCGCGGGGGATTGGTCGTGGCCAGATCGGCATTGCTTAGATCCAGCCGGCCGTAGAGGATGTAGACGACGCCGGTGTCGGAGCGTCCGCCGCGGTCGGCCCCCGGCGCCCCCATGAGGATGTCCTGGTGTCCGTCGTCGTTGAAGTCGCCGGCGGCCCGGGCGTAGCCGAGTTCGTCGCCGGCCTGGGCTCCGACGAATCGCCGGTCCACCATGTAGTTCACCCAGCGGCTGCAGTCGCCGATGGACAGGACTTCGGGCATCGACTTGACCTCCTGGTCAATGAAGGTCTCGTAGTTGCCCCCGAATCCCATGATCACCATGCCCCGGCGGTCGGCGGTGTAGGGCACCGAGTACAGGTACTCCGCCTGCCCGTCGCGCTGCGGGCTGGCCCGGCCGTTGCCCATGTCGGGCATCGAGCTGACCACCAGGCCGAAGCCGTTGTCGGGCTCGAAGCCGTAGTCGGCGCCGAACCATCCGCCGCGGAGCCGGGCTCCCAGCGGAGCCTCGTCGCCGGAGAAGCCGGTGTTCTCGGCGTTGAAGAAACCGTCCGGGTCGTGCTGGCCGACCAGGCCCAGGTCGACGACCGTGTCCTGGAGGTTGTTGAGGCTGCTGACCACGATCACGTAGCCCTGGTTGATGGTCGGAATCTCGTTGACCTCGCGGCAGACGCGCTCGGGCTGATCCTCGCCGGCCGGCGTGGAGTACTCGAAGTCGAACCCGCTGATGTCGTCGTTGCCCGGATCGGCGTCCGAACCGGGGTTGGGCCAGTAGGGCGGGTAGCAGAGGTCGTCCTTGTCGCAGGGGTCGTCGTCGTACATGTCCGACAGGGCCTCGACGTAGGGCATGCCGAAGAGGATCTCCGGCCGGCCGTCGCCGTTGACGTCCTGGATCGTCGAGACGGAGGTGATGCCGTCGCTGATCAGCGGGCCGAAGAACTCGTAGGAGAAGTAGGGGGCCTCGGTGTCGCCGCCGGCGGTGGCCGATCCCCCGGGGGACATCGAGAAGGCCGCGCCCCGGTAGGAGATGCCGAAGCTGTTGAGGCTGATGTCGCCTCCGAAGCGTCGGCCGGCGCGTCCGTAGACCAGGTGAGCCGAGCCGATGCTGCCCCGTTCGTACATGTTGCCGAAGCGCGAGACGATGATGAAATCCGCGGCTCCGTCGCGGTCGAAATCGCCCAGCGTCGTCCCCGTGGATCCGGCCAGGCCTCCGGCCCGGAAGCCCATGAAGCGGGCTCCGGCCACCGTCCGGCCGACCTGGGCCAGATCGATGCTCCCGGTGGCGGCCGCGACCACATGGACGGTGCCGCGGGCATAGGAGTGCACCGGCGGGTTGGCCTGGTCCCAGATGGTCCCGCGGACGTGGTAGGGATCGCCGCCGGCCCGCGGCGGGATCAGCGTGGCGTCCACCGTCACCGGGAAGACCGTGGGGGTTGCCGGGCTGGTGCAGTCATTCTCCACGGCGCAGCCCAGGATGATCGCGCCGTTGACCGACTTGGGGAACGCGCCGCTGCACAGCGTGTCCAGGCCTGCGGCGTCGGACGGACCGGTCAGGCTCAGGTCGTTGGTCGGATCGCGGTCGAAATCCAGCAGCAGCACGACCCGCGTGGCGACGCCGCCGGGGCCGTTGTCGCGGTCGCGGCCGCAGTAGGCGATGTCGAAGGTGCTCCCCTGGGCGACGCTGAGGCTCTCCTGCGGCCGGGTGACCACGATGGTCGGCGAGGCGCTGCCGGGGATCGTCCCGGCGGCGAAAAGCAGCAGGCGGCCGGGGGCGGTGAGGATCACCACATTGGTCAGGTCGGTGGCCCGCACGACGATGGAGTACGGCCCCGGGGTCAGGCCCAGCTCGGCGGTGTCGATGCGGATCGAGACGTAGCCGCCGGTTGCGTCCTCCTGCAGCGTCGGCGGGATGGTGATTTCGTTGCCGTTCCCCAGGATGCCGTCGCGGTCGAGGAACACGTCGATCAGGGCGTTGCTGTCCGGGTCTGTGACGCTGAAGGCGATGTCGAGCGGGTCGCCCACCTCGACCTGAACGTCGGCCAGCGGGCTGACGAAGGAGACCACCGGCGGAGCGTTGCCGCCGGCGCCGGCACCGCTGTCCGGGATAACGTCGACCCCGGGGGTGACCGGCACAATCGTTCCGCCGCAGCCCTGGCCCAGCAGCAGCGGCAGACAGGCCCAGAGGGCCGCCGAGGCGATCAGGACGGCGGTTCGCGTGCGGCCGGCATGTCCTACCATGGCTTGTCCTTCACATGATGGCGCACCCGGGCAGACACGAGTGCAGTACGGCGGGAACTCCCTCCTGCACCGGGCCTGAACCCGGGCGCCGGTAACCCCTTGACCGGCCTGGCTCAGGCCCACACGGCGGAAGCCGGGCGCGTCAGCCCACCACTTCGCAAGGTCGGTATCCGTTTGGTGCTGCGGCACAAGGCTGCGGCCGCCTTGGGAGTACCGGCGGGGCATTCTACGGGACGGCCAGAAGTCCGGTCAAGCGTGCCGGAGGGTGGCCTTCGGCCGGCCCTTCAGCCCGCCGCCCGGCACGGCAACAATCCGCCAGCGGGGCGGGGAAGGCCTTGTCGACGGCCTCGTGGACCGGGTCGCGCGGACGGTCAGGGATGCTTCCCGCCGGTGGCGGCCCGCGCGGATTGCAGCAGGTCGGCCATCGCCGCGACTGGATCGGGGCGGCCGAAGACTGCCGAGCCGGCCACCAGCGTGTCGGCCCCTGCGGCCGCCGCCTTTCCGGCCGTTTCCGGACCGATTCCGCCGTCGATCTCCAGCCGCTGGTCGGGGCGGAGCAGCCCGGCCAGCTGGCGCAGCTTGTCGGTTGCCTTCTCGATGAACTTCTGGCCGCCGAACCCCGGCCAGACGCTCATCACCAGCACCAGATCCACCTCCGGCACGACCGGGGCAATGGCCGAGACCGGGGTGTCGGGGTTCAGTGTGATACCGACCCGCACGCCCAGCTGTCGGATGCCCTCGATGATTCTCCGGGGCTCGGGAGCCGCCTCGATGTGGAAGGTCAGCAGGTCACAGCCCGCCCCGGCAAAAGCCTTCGCATAACCCAGGGGGTCGGTGATCATCAGATGGGTGTCGAAGAACATCCGCGAGTGCGGCCGCAGCTTCTCGATCACCGGCACGCCGAAACTGATGTTGGGCACGAAATGCCCGTCCATCACGTCCAGGTGCAGGACCTCACAGCCGGCGGCCTCGACCCGGGCGACGTCGTCGGCTAGCCGGGCGAAATCCGCCGCCAGCAGCGACGGGGCGATCCGCAGTCGCGGTTCGGCCAGCGGCCATGCCGGCGGTGCCTGCATGCAGGGGGGTCTCCAGGTCCGGTAAACCTCCGACGCGCCCGGAGCAGCCGGCAGGCCGCCCGAGCCGGTCCGGGGCACATCCGACAGGACGCGGTTCCGGCGGAAATCACTTGTCGTCGAGCACTTCGACGGCCTTGAAGGCCTTGCCTTCCATGAACTCCAGGCTGGCCCCGCCGCCGGTGCTCACGTGGCTGACTTTCTCGCTCAGGCCGGCCTGTTCGATGGCCGCGGCGCTGTCGCCGCCGCCGATCACCGTGATCGCCCCTGCGGCGGTGGCGTCCACCAGGGCATGGGCGATCGCGAAGGTCCCGGCGTCGAACGGCCTGGTCTCGAAGACGCCCATCGGGCCGTTCCAGGCGACCGTCCCGGCGCCGGCGATGACGCTCTTGTACTGGGCCACGGTCCTGGGGCCGATGTCGAAGCCGGACAGGCCGTCGGGGATGTCGCCCTCGACCACCCGGGTGGCGGCGCCGGGCTTGAGTTCGGCGGCGCAGACCACGTCCACCGGCAGCCGCAGCTTCCCGCCGGCCAGTTCCAGCAGGCGCCGGGCCTCGTCCACCTTGTCGGCCTCGACCAGGCTCTTGCCGGTCTTGCGGCCCTGGGCCAGCATGAAGGTGTAGTTCATCGCTCCGCCGATCAGGATGGTGTCGCACTTCTTGAGCAGAGCCTCGATGACACCGATCTTGTCGGAGACCTTCTTGCCTCCCAGGATGGCCACGAAGGGCCGTTTGGGGCTGTTCAGCGCGTCGCCGAGATACTGCAGCTCTTTCTGAACCAGGAAGCCGGCCACCTTGGGTTTGCCGCCCATGCACTGCGGGACGGTGAGCATGCTGGCGTTGTCCCGGTGGCAGGTGCCGAACGCGTCGTTGACGTACACATCCGCCAGGTCGGCCAGCTGCCGGGCGAAGGAGGTCTTGGCCTCCTTGAGCGCCGGGTTGTCCTTGGCGTTCTTGTCCTTGATCTGCTCGGCCTCGTGGAACCGCAGGTTCTCCAGGAGCAGTACCTCGCCGGGCTTCAGGGCCGACGCGGCCGCCTTGACCTCGGGCCCCACGCAGTCGGGCACGAACTTCACCGGCCGGCCCAGCAGCTCGGCCAGGCGGTCCTGACAGGGCTGGATCGTGTACTTGGCGTCCGCCGCCCGGTCCTTACCCTCCGGCCGGCCCAGATGGCTCATCAGGATGACGCAACCGCCGCCTTCCAGCACGTGGCGGATCGTCGGCAGGGCCATGCGCATCCGCCGGTCGTCGGTGATCCGGCCATGGTCATCCTGAGGGACATTGAAATCCACGCGAATCAGAACCTTCTTGCCCCGCACATCGACGTCCGCGATGGTCTTCTTGGCCATGATGCTCACCTCGTGTGGCCGTCGGCCCCGGGCGACGCGCGGCCGCCCCGAAACCGATCCGGCAGGTCATCTTCTGCTACCGTACCAGGGAGGTTCATCGTAACGGCGGCCGCGAGGCCGTCAACTGCGCCTGTCCGGCTCGATTCGACGGGTCGGTGAGCGATTCGGAGGGTCGGTGACCGCGCGGGCTGGGCCGGCTGCTGCTTCCGCGGGCATCGGTCTGTCGCTGCGGCCGTCTCACAGCCGGTCTCTCGCCGCGGCCGTCTCGCCGCCGCTCGGCACCGCGAAGCGCCGTGGCGGCCGGAATTCCTGCCGGCCGTCGAACACGGTCGCACATCGGCGTCGCGCAGCACCGTAGCGGCCGGCCTCTG
>CAZSYS010000077.1:0-15088 GCA_964611365.1 uncultured Planctomycetales bacterium | reverse complement strand
CACGGGACCCGTGCGCCCCACGGGAGGCCGGCGGCGCCCTTTTCACTTGGCAGCAGAGCCGGGCCGGCTATAGTAAGAAGTAACAAAGGATCCGCCGCCGGCCCGCACACTTCCCGGGCAGGGCCGCCATTCCGAGCCGGAGGTCCGCCATGACCCGTTTCGACCGCGTTCTGGTGTGCGTCGGCCAGGTTCCCCGCGACACGCAGATGCTGGACTACGTCGCGTCACTCAGCCGCCTGGTCGGAGTGCAGGAGATTCACCTGCTGCACGTCGAGCCGTCCGAGCCGGTCCCGGTGGACGACATGCTCCTGATGGTGCCCGAGCCCCCCGGGGACGAACAGATCGTGGAGACCATGCGGGCGGCGGCCCAGGAGCGACTCGGCAGCCAGGGCGGCATGGTGCGGATGTGCGAAAAGCGGCGGGGCTCGGTGCTGCTGGAGATCCTGCGCTACGCGATGGAGAAGGAGGTCGACCTGGTGGTCGTCGGCCGCGGCGGGGAGGCGTCCGAAGGGGATGACGCCCTGCTGGCCTCACGCATCGCCCGGAAGGCGACCTGCTCGGTGCTGGTGCTGCCGGCGGGCTGCGCGCCGCGGATCGGCCGGATCCTCGTGCCGGTGCGCGACTCGGAGTGTTCGGCCAACGCCCTGGAGACGGCCTGCCGGATCGGCGGCGCAGCCGGAGCCCCGGTTCTGGCGCTGAACGTCTTTCACGTCAACGCCGGCTACCACAACGTGGGCCTGACCCTGGAAGAGTTCACCGCGAACCTGCGCCGCTGGGCCGAGCGCGAGTGCGAGAACCTGCTGAACCGCGTCGATCGGCACGGCGCAGCCGCCGCAAGCCGCTGCGTGCCGGACCTCTACGCCCGCCCGGTGCCGATCATCCTCGAACAGGCGGCCGCGGAGAACGCCGACATGGTGGTCATCGGCGCCCGGGGGCGGACCGGCGCGGCCGGCGTCCTGCTGGGCAAGGTGACCGAGCAGCTCATCCGCCGCAGCCGCGTGCCGGTGCTGGCGGTCAAGAAGAAGGGCGAGTGCCTCGGCGTGCTGCAGGCCCTGCTTTCCCTGGCCGGCTGAGGCCGCTCCGGCCGCCCGCCGCGGATCCCCGCCCGCGACCGTCACCGACCAGGCCGGCGCGATGCACCACCGGATCACTCGAACATCCGCAGCTGGTAACGCTCCAGAGCGAACTTGCTGACCGGGTGGTCCACCGGCATCGGATAACGGCCGCTGAAGCAGGCGGTGCAGTAGTGCGTCGGAGGGTGTTTCACGCAGGTCAGCATGCCCTCCACCGACAGGTAGTGCAGCGAGTCCACCTCCAGGTAGTCCCGGATCTGGTCGATGTCGCGGGTGCAGGCGATCAGCTCGTCGCGCGTCGGAAAGTCGATGCCGAAGTAGCACGGGTGCCGGATCGGCGGACTGGCCACGCGCAGATGAATCTCCCGGGCCCCCGCACGCCGCAGGGCCCCGATCTTGCCGCGGGTGGTGGTCCCCCGGACCACCGAGTCCTCCACGACCACCAGCCGTCGGCCCCGGACGTTCTCCTTGATCACGTTGAGCTTCATCCGCACCGCCAGATCCCGCTGGATCTGCTCGGGCATGATGAACGACCGGCCGGCATAGTGGCTGACGGTGAAACCACGCTCGTAGGGGATGCCGCTCTCCCGGGCGTAGCCCAGGGCGGCGCAGCGGGCGCAGTTGGGGATCGGCATCACCACGTCGGCCTCCACCGGAGCCTCACGGGCCAGACGCGCCCCCATTGCCTTGCGGACCAGGTGCACCGACTCGCCGAAGACCGAACTGGCCGGATCGGCAAAGTAGATCTGCTCGAAGATGCAGTGGGCCGGCACCACGCTGCCGGGCACCAGGATCCACTCGCTGCGGATCCCCTGCTCCGAGATGCTCACCACCTCGCCGGGCTCGACCTCCCGCCAGAACTCCGCGCCGACGATGTCGAAGGCGCAGGTCTCGCTGGCCACCGCCACCGCCCCGTTGTCCATCCGCCCGAGAACCAGCGGGCGCAGGCCCCAGGGGTCGCGGGCCGCCACCATCCGGTCGGCGAACAGAAACAGCAGGGCATAGGCCCCCTGCAGGTGGGTCAGCACGTGGGCCACCGCGTTGGAACGGTCCACGTGCCCGGGCTTGGCCAGCAGGTGGACGATCACCTCGGTGTCGCTGGAGGTGTTGAAGATCGCCCCGTGATCCTCGTACTCGCGCCGCAGCAGCGCCGCGTTGATCAGGTTGCCGTTGTGGGCCACCGCCACCTGCCCCCGCGAGTAGTTCACCAGCAGAGGCTGAGCATTAAGCCGCGTGCACGAGCCGGTCGTGGAGTAGCGGACGTGGCCGATGGCCACCGGGGCCCGCAGCTCCTCCAGGATACGCGGATTGAACACCTCGGTGACCAGCCCCATCGCCGCGTGCCGCAGGAGCGACCCGTTGCCCGCCCGGCTGCATATGCCCGCCGATTCCTGGCCGCGATGCTGCTGGGCATAAAGCCCCAGGTAGGTCAGGTGCACCGCTTCCGGGTGGCCGTACACGCCGAACAGCCCGCAGTGGTGCCGGGCGGCCGGGCCGGGGTTGACATGGGCGGGGGGTTTCACGCCGACGCACGTCCTCGTGAAGGCACTCGACGTTAAAAACACATGCTAGAGATGCAGTTGGAACAAGTCAAGCCGCGCCCCGCGGGAGCAACGGCGCCAGCCATGAGTCCGCCGGTTCCCACGCGCCACAGGGGGGCGCGGGAATACAACTCCAGGCGCCCACACGGGATACCGTCCAGGCCGGCCGCACTCGGGCCCGACGGGACACCACACCTTCTCCTGGCCACCTGCGGCTGACCCTCGAAGCGTGTTGTCGCTGGCAGGAAGGCCCGGCGGCAGGCCCCCCGATTGGGCCGTCGGCCGTCTTGGAGGTAGGATGATTTCAGGGCGATCTGAAAGTTCAGATGCCCATGCCGGAAACGCCGCCGCCTTCCGCCCGGGTTTCCCCCAACCCGGACCGGCAAAGTCCCGGCAGCCGGCGCGGCCCCGACCCCGGAAGACCAGCCATGCCGTCCGCACTGGAACGATCCAAGGCCCTGTTCATCCGTCGCTGGGGCGAACTCAGCGGCTACTGGGGCATCAACCGCACCATGGCCGAGCTGCACGCCCTGCTCTACATCTCCGCCGAGCCGCTCTGCACCGACGACATCATGGCCGCGCTGCAGATCTCACGCGGAAACGCCAGCATGAACATCCGCCAGCTGGTGGACTGGGGCCTGATCAGCCGCCAGCACCGCAAAGGCGACCGCAAGGAGTACTTCACCGCGGAAACCGACGTCTGGGAGATGTTTCAGTGCATCGTGCGCGAGCGGCGGCGGCGGGAGGTCGAGCCGATCATCGAGACCATCGAGCGGTGCCGCAAAATGGCCGCCGAGGAGCTCGGAACCCTCAGCCAGGCCGAGCGCCAGCAGGCCGAAATCTACGGCCGGCGGCTGGACGACCTCGCCGAGTTCCTCAACGCGGTCAACGCCCTCCTGAACGCCCTGCTGAGTTCCGGTCAGCCGGGTATCGCGATGCTCAAGGCCAGCCTGCCGCCGTCCTGACCTTCCCCCCCCGCAGGCCCCGGCCGCGGACCTCCCCCCGGCCGCCGGGGGCGGCGCATGAAAAAAGAGGATCCGAGCTCGCCGTAACTCGGACCCTCCAAGCCAGGCTGTCCGCTCGGTCGAGCGGAATACCAACAGCCTCTATCAGGCAGTATCGTGAGACCCCCGGGGCCGCTTTAGATGATTCACGCAAGCCCGCCGCCCGCCCGGTGGACGCCGGCCGCTTCCTCAGGGGCGCCGCGGGCCCGAAAAGCTCCGGATGCGGCCCTCGCGCTGCGGTAAGCCCAATAAAACCCCCCGGATCGGCCGGCGGCCGCCCAGGGCCGCAGCTTGGCGGGTCAGGCACCCCCGCGGTCCTGACGGCTGCGCGGTTGCCGACCGGCGCCCCCTTTCTTTCCTCCGGAATGCGCTCCCCGGACCGCCTCCGGGCCGGCCGGCCGCCAGGACGGACAGGCCAGGCCCGGGTCTCAGAACCGCCTCGGGCCGATCCAGTCGATGTAGTCCTGGTCGTCGGTTCCCAGCCCCCGAACCGCCGCCGCCCGGACATGGGGAATCACCGCCTGGGCACCCCCCACGGGCTTGAGCCCCACCCCGGCCCGCTGCTCGTTGATGATTTCCAGGGCCACGGCATCCGCGGCCACCGGGTCGGTGCTGACCAGCACCCCGGCGTGCGGCCAGATGCTCTCCGGCGTCGGCTCCGGTCCGCCGTCCATGACCGCCCGGATGGCATTCACCACGTGCACCCTGAGCTTCGAGCGGATCTGCGGCAGGGCCAGGATGTCGCCCACAAACGGGCTGCACGCGTCGGCGTGATACAGCGCCGGCCGGCGGATCAGGGCGTGCGACAGGTTCTTGAGGCAGCCGCTCATCCCGGCAATGTTGTGCGTCTTCATGAACGGCACGTTGATGATGGCGGTGACCTCCTGCAGGAACGCGGCCAGCTCCTCCTCGCCGCTGCCGAAGGACACCTTGCCCCCGCTCCAGCCGAACACGCACGGGCGGGTTTTGAGGTCCCTGGCCACCGCTGAGGGCACTTCCACCAGCATGATCTTCTCCGGCCCGATGCCTGCCCGGCCGAGCGAAGCCACCATCTGGGCGGCGAAGACCTCGTTGGTGCGCAACTCCCTGGCCCCCACGTGGTTGAACTTCACCGCCACGATGTCGTCGGGCTTGAGCAGCTTCTGCCAGGCGTCCTTCGCCGAGCGGGTGCCGGTGGCCATCTGCAGCCCTTCCTCAATCATTTCCAGCACCAGTTGCTCGTGAAGCTTCAGCCCGGCGATGACCTCCGCGGCCCGCACGTCGGCCACCACCGACTTGGACGCCTGGGGCACCGGTCCGATCGTCGGCATCGTGGCCAGCTTGGGCAGCGCCTCCCCGGCCGGTTCGGTCGTGGCCCCGGCCAGGGATGATCCGGCCACGCCACTCAACGCCGTCCCGACCAGGCCGCCAAGAAGACAACGACGGCTCACGCGGCCAGAAGAAGGGCTTGTCTGAGGCCGATCATCCGCGATTGGATGCGGTTTCTGGATGCCAGACGTAAATCCGCCTTGCGACTGATCCTGGGGCATACTCCATTCCATTGACAGCTATCGATCGTATCTCCTATAAATCGGAGCCCACCGACTGGAGTGGTGAGCTTTTTGGGGCAGGTTTGGACCATGACGAACGAATCGCCGCAGGCTCGTCTGGCGAGAATCAAAGGTCAGCTTGAGGCCTGCGGCCAAGGGCACCTGCTGAAACACTGGGATCGCCTCGGCGATCCGCAGCGCGACCAGCTGTTGGCCGACATCGAGCAGATCAACTTCGCCTCTCTCAAGGGCCTTGTTGATAACTATGTTCTTTCAGATAAAGGATTTAAGCTTCCGACGGAAATGCGTCCAGCCGAGGTTTACCCCGCCCGGCCGGGCATCGACCTGGTCGGGCGGTACGCCGACGCCCTCAAGCGGGGTGTGGGGCTGATCAAGGCCGGCAAGGTCGCGGCGTTCACCGTCGCCGGAGGGCAGGGAACCCGGCTGGGATTCGACGGGCCCAAGGGAGCCTTCCGGATCTCGCCGATCCGCGGGAAACCCCTTTTTCAGCTGTTTGCCGAGGCTATCCGCGGCACCAATCGCCGCTACGGGGCCGACCTGTGCTGGTACGTCATGACCAGCCCGCAGAACGACCGGGCCACGAGGGAATTTTTCGCCGCCAACGGGTACTTCGGCCTGCGGCCGGAGAAGGTGCGGTTTTTTACCCAGGGGGTCATGCCCGCCTTCAGCGACAGCGGACGGATTCTTCTGGACCAGCCTCACCGGGTGGCCTTTTCGCCGGACGGCCACGGGGGCAGCCTGCTGGCCTTGAAGCGGTCCGGCTGCCTGACCGAGATGGCCGCGGCCGGCGTGGAGGTGATCAGCTACTTCCAGGTGGACAATCCCCTGGTCAGCGTGGTTGACCCGCTTTTCCTGGGTTTACACGCGCTCACCGGTTCCGAGATGTCCAGCAAGGTCATTCCGAAGGTGGATGATCTGGAGCGGGTTGGGAATTTCGTGATTGGCGACGGTCGCATGATGGTGGTGGAGTACTCGGATCTTCCCGAGGAGCTGGCCCGGGCCCGGGATGAACAGGGCAACCGGCTCTATGATGCCGGAAGCATCGCCATTCACGCCATCGACCGGCGGTTTATTGAGCGTCTGACGGCCGACGAGGCTGCCTTCGCCCTTCCCTGGCACCGGGCGGTCAAGAAAGTGCCCTTCGTGAACGATGCGGGCGTCCGGGTAGAGCCGGCATCGCCCAATGCCGTCAAGCTGGAGGCGTTCATTTTCGACGCCATCCCGCTGGCCGGACAGCCGCTGGTGCTTCAGACGGTGCGGAGCGAGGAATTCAGCCCGGTGAAGAACGACCGGGGCGTGGACAGTGCCGAGACGGCCAGGCGCGACATGGTGTTGCGCGCGGCCGCCTGGCTGGACGGCGCGGGGTATCCGGTTCCGCGGCGCCCGGATGGCGCGCCGGACGGGCGTTACGAGATCAGCCCGTTGCTGGCGCTGGATGCCGGCCATCTGCGGGAAGTGCTGCTTGAACCGCCGCCGATGGCGCGGGGCGGGGACGTTTACCTGGAGTAGTGCCGGTCCGATCGTCCGGTCGCGGCCCGTGCGCGCCGGACCTGGCGTTGCGACGGTCGGCGCGGAGCCGGCGGTGCGTCGCCCGGCGGGGCTGTCGCAAGAAAAACGTTGCAAGCGGACGGATCTCGGCTACACTGTGAGCCGCCGGCGGTTGCCTGAGCCGACGCCGGCTGCGCGGGTTTCGTCGGCTGCGCGGGCCGATGTGCCGCAGGCGAGTGGAAGACATGGCAGGCACTTCATCCTCGGGGAAGTAGAGGGACTGCAATCATGCCGGACGCATCCAAGGGCGTGCTCCTCGTGGTGGACGACGAGCCGCTGAAGCGGCTTTCGCTGAAGATCGAGCTGGCCGAGGCGGGCTACACGGTGGTGGACGCCGCCGACGGGCCGACGGCGCTGCAGGTGCTGCAGTCCCGGCCCGTGGACGCGGTCATCACCGACCTGCGCATGCCGGAGATGGACGGCTTCGGGCTGCTGGAGCGGATCCACCAGAACTGGCCCCGGACTTGCGTGGTTCTGATGACCGCCTACGGCTCGATCGACACGGCCATCGAGGCGGTGCGACGGGGGGCGTCGGACTATCTGGCCAAGCCCTTCGAGACCGCCGAGCTGATTGCCCGGCTTGAGCGGCTCAGGGCGGCCTCGGCGTGGTCGAGCGAGGAAGGCTCCGGCGCGGAGGTGGAGGAAATGGGCCCCCTGGCCGGCCGGAGTCCGGCGATGCGAAGGCTGTTCGATCAGATCCGCCAGGCGGCCGAGGGCGACCGGCCGGTGCTGCTTCAGTGCGAAAGGGGTGCCGCGCCGGAACGCACCGCGGCGGCGCTGCACATGACCGGATCGCGGCGCCAGGGCCCGTTTGTGCGCTGCACCTGCACGTCGGTCAGCGCCGCGGCTCTGGATGCGGAGCTGTTCGGCTCCGCGGGCCGTTCCGGGCGCTTCCAGGAGGCTGCCGGCGGCACGCTGTTCCTGGACGACATCGACGCGGCCCCGCCGGAGGCACAGGCCAGGCTCCTGGGCATTCTGGAGTCGGCGGCGGCCGAGCCCCGGCCCGGTCCGCGGCTGGTGTGCGCGACGCAGAAAAACCTTCAGCAGTTGATGGACGCCGGGCGGTTTCGGGTGGACCTCTACTACCGCATCGGCGCGACGACCATTCAGATACCCGCCCTGCGGGACTGCCGCGAGGACATCCCGGTGCTGGCGGAGCGTTTCCTGCGGTCCCAGGTCGCCTCGGGCGGCAACGGCCGCCGGCCGATGCGGATCAGCCCGCACGCCATGCAGGAGCTGCTGGCCTACGACTGGCCGGGGAACATCCTCGAGCTGGAACACACCCTCGAGCGCGCGGTCAGCCTGGCGGGGGATGCCGAGGTGATCGAGCTGAAGGACGTGATTCTGCCGCGCAAGTGCCGCTCCATGCCGGAAGACTCGGCGCGGTTGCCGCAGTGTCCGGCGGGCCTGACCGAAACGGTGGCGGGAATCGAACGGGCGCTGATCGACGCCGCCCTTCGGCGGGCGGCCGGCAACCAGGCCAAGGCCGCCGAGTACCTGGGTATTCCGCGGACCACCCTGCGCGACAAGATGGTCAAGCACGGCTTTGCCAAGGATTCCGCCGGACGGGATACCGCCTCGGCCTGACCTGCAGCCACGCCGGGTGCCGTTCCTCGTCCGGCCGGAGGATGCGTCCGTTTTTCGACCCGCAGGCCGCCCAACCGAACCGGGCGCGATCGAACCTCGCGGCCACCCTGTCGTAGGACGGGGGTGGTGAGTCCTCGGCGCCTGCGGCTTTTTTCTTGTGGCGATTTTCCGTCTCTCCTGCCCTGCGGACTTGACACCCCGGCGGTCGATATCACAATAAGGGTGTGCGTGCCGACGGTGGCGGCGGTCTCGGCGTGCATGGAGCTCCTGATAGGGTGAGGGTTTAGCGTCGAGTCGGTTTTTGCCGCGAGGGTGGGGCCAGGATCTCTGCGGCCGGGGCGGCCGGCTTTGCCCTGTGGAGTCGCCCTGCGGAATCCGGCAGCCGGCCAGGGTACGGGGAGCTATGCTGTTTTCCGGCCGCGGATGCTGGCCGGCGGAGTTGCGGCGGCAGCCGGGCCGGGTCCTGGGTTCCGGGGTGTACCGCCGTCGGCTGCCGGCAGGAGCGCCGGCCGAGTCTATGGTCAGGCGTCGTCGGGCGCCTGAGCCGGTGGCGCCGGAATGACGCCGCCGGGCTGCCCAGGGAGGGCATCGGAGGCCTTCCGGGCGGATATGATTGTCGCCCCACAGAGGACTTCAGCCTTGAAGCTTCAACGCGGATTCTCGCTGATCGAACTGATGGTGGTGGTTTCGATCCTGGTGCTGCTGATGTCGATCCTGATGCCCTCGCTGAGGGAGGTTCGGCGGGTCAGCAAGAAGACCGTCTGCCAGAAGAACCTGGACCAGATCGCCCAGGCGATGCAGGCTTACCTGATGCACAACAAGGACACGTTTCCGCACATCGCCCGCTGTCCGTACTACGAGCAGGATCGGGCGAACAACGACCCGGACTACAGGCCGCTGCCGTCGCTGCCGGAGGCGCTCAAGAAGGAGATCGGCGGAGCCGTCGCGGCGTTCGCGTGTCCGGCCGACGCCAACACCATGATGCTGGACGAGCTGAAGACCTCGCGCTACTTTGACCACGAGAAGACCAGCTACGAGTGGGAGCAGCTGCTGAACGGGCAGAAGCTGGGTTTCAAGCTTGTGCGGGTGTACGCTCAGCCCCCGGGCCAGTACAACGGGCATCCACGGCCGGCGGTCGAGATCATCAAGACCGAGAAGAAGAACATGTGGATGATCTACGACTTCGAGCCGTTCCACGGCGGCCCGCAGCGAACGGGTTCGCACAACGTGCTGTACACCGATCTGCACGTCCAGAGCGACCAGTGGAAGCAGAACAAGAAGGCCGGCCAGGAGTACAGGGAGTAGACGGCCTCCGGCCGCAGCGCGAGGACGATTCTGATGGCCAGCAGGGTGGCGAAAACGCGGATCCGGCAGTTGTCGCCGCGGGTCCGGCGGGCGTTGCTGGGAGCGGGTGCGTGCGTGCTGGCCGTGGCGGGCGGCTGGTGGGCGTACTTTACCTTCACGACCATGGCTCCGCCGCCGGTCGAGCAGGCCACGGCAGCCGAGGTGGTGACTTTCCTGGGCAGTCCGCGCGGTTTTTCGCGGATGTCCGTCGACCGGCGCGAACAGTTCCTGACGCAGGTTTTCGCCGGCAAGTTCGCCTCCGGGCCCCAGCGTCAGCAGCTGAATGAGGCCCTGCGGCAGATGCCCTCCTCGGAGCGTGAGGAGATGATGGACGCGACCGTGGAGGTGGCCAAGGTGCGGTTCATGGAACACGCCCGCAAGTACAAGAGCCTGCCCCGAACGCAACAGACCGCGTACGTGGACCAGGCGGTGCGGCACTTCACCCAGATGCAGGTGCAGCTGGCCGGCGCCGGCGGCGCGGACAACTTCGGCGAATCCTTCAAGGATCTGGCGCCCAGCACCAGCGACGAGATCACCAAGGCGATCGTCAGCCGGACCAGCGCCCGCGAGCGGGCCGAGGCCCAGCAGTTCGTCGACGCCCTGGCGGTCCGCCACAAGGAGCTGACGGCCAAGCACTGAACCGCCGCCGTGTACGGGGACGGGCGGCGTTCGCGGCCCGGTTCAGCCTTCGCGGCGGCCTCCGGCGGCGAATCCGACCAGTCCGCAGGCCAGACCCTGGGCGGCCAGCACCGCACACGGCCGCAGCATCTCGCCTGGGCCGAACCCCCGCCAGATGCCGCCCTCGAATCCCAGGATCGCCCACTTCACCGGGCTGATCGCCCCCAGGCTGAGCATCCATTCCGGCAGGAACATCTGCGGAACCATGCCGCCGCCAAGCATGGCCATGACCAGCAGCACCGCCCAGGCCGCTCCGCTGACCGCCAGCTCGGTCCGTCCCATTTCCGACAGCATCAGCGTCAGCCCGACGAAGCAGACCCCCGTGGCCAGGCAGGCCAGGGCCAGGGCCGGCAGGCTGGTCATCCGTACGCCGAAACCGACCGCGCCCACGGCCAGCAGCAGGCTCATGACCCCCAGGCAGGCCAGGAACGTCGCCAGGCCTTCGCCGGCCACGCGGCGGACGCGGCTGACGGGAGCGATGCGCAGACGCAGCAGCGTGCCGGACTGGCGCTCCTTGGCCAGGGCGGCGGCGCATTCGGCGGCCAGGCCCAGCAGCCCCCAGATCATGCCCAGCGGGAAGCAGACCTCGAAGGCCGAAGCAGGACGCACGGCCTGGCCAATGGCCAGGGTCTGCAGCCTCCCCAGCGGGAGCGGAGCCGCCGGGCCCGCGGCCGGCCCCGCAGCCGTGGCCCCGGCCGGGGAGGTCGCGGGCGTGAGGTAGAGCCCCACGGCCCCCAGGGCGGTTTCCAGGCCGGCCCGGGCGGCCGGGCCGAGGGCTCCGGTTTCGGCCAGGTCGGCCAGCCAGGCCTGGATCATCTGCGGTCGTCGGGCCGGGTCGGCCCACTGGTCGCGGAGCATCCGCAGGGCCGACTCGGTGACCGCCGCCTCGAGGAAGGCCAGCTCCGCCCGGCGTGCCGGGTCGATGCCGGCGGCCACCGGCAGCCGCTTGTCCCAGAAGACCGAGGGAGACAGCCGGAAGCCCTCCCGCAGCAGGAGGTACGCGGTCAGCCGGCCGGTGCGCACGGCCTGGGCGGCGGATGCGGCGTCGTCGGGCCGCAGCTCCAGCCCCGGCGACTGCCGCAGGGCCTCGATGAAGGCGGCCGAGTCGGCGGAGCGGGCCTGGTCGACCAGTCCGACGGTCATGGGCCGGCTGGGACCTTCCAGCACGCCGGAGAAGATCGTGCCGATCAGCACCGCGATGAGCATCGGGAAGCCGACCATCCACCAGAAGAAGCCCATGCGGTCGCGCCACAGCAGCAGCAGGCTCTTGCCGGCGATGACAATCACGGCGGCCATCAGTCCCTCAGCCTCCGGCCGGTGAGATTGAGAAACACCGCCTCGAGGTCGGGCTGATGGGCGTAGAACTCGCGGATTTCGACGCCGCCGGAGGCCAGTCGGCGGAGGACCTCGAACGGTTCGTCGGTATCCAGAAGCAGGGTGGTCTCATCGAGGCGGCCGGGCAGTTGCGCCGGGTCGTCGGGCGGGCGCTGGAGCTCGATGCGCAGGGCGGCGCGTCCGCCGTGTTCGGCGATGAGCCGGGGCACGGTATCCAGCGCCAGGATGCGTCCGTGGTCCATGATCGCCACGCGGTCGCAGAGCCGCTGGGCCTCCTCCATATAATGGGTGGTGAAGACGATGGTGCGGCCGTCTCGCTTGAGGGCCTCGATGTCGGCGAGGATGTGGTGGCGGGCCTGGGGATCGACGGCCACGGTGGGTTCGTCGAGGAACAGCACCTTCGGCTCGTGGATCAGGGCGCACTGCAGGTGGAGCCGCCGCTTCATGCCCGCCGAGTAGTCGCGCACCAGGTCGCGGGCCCGGCCGGCCAGTCCGGCGCGGTCCAGGGCCCGGCGGACCCGGTCGCGGAGCGTCCGTCCGCCCAGGCCCTGCAGCCGGCCGAAGAAGGCCAGGTTCTCGGCGCCGGTGAGGTCGTCGTACAGGGCCAGGGCCTGCGGGGCGGCCCCGACCGTGCGGCGGACGGCCGGGATGGTGGGATCGCCGCCGTCCAGCACGACGCTGCCGGCGTCGGGCCGCAGCAGGCCGAGCATCAGGTGCAGCGTGGTGGTCTTGCCGGCGCCGTTGGGGCCCAGCAGGCCAAACGTTTCGCCCGGGCGGACGTCAAAACTGATGTCCTCGACCGCCGGCGTGCGGCCGAAGCGCTTGCGGAGGCGGGAAACCCGGATCATGCCGGCGGAGTATACCGCATCGGGCCGGCGGTGGAGACGGCCGGGCGGACGAGCAGGTCCGGTCGGCTTGCCTCGGGGCGGTCTTTGGAGTATTCAGTGCAGGGTCGGGAGTGGGGCGCCCGCGACTGCGCCATGCCGCGTGAAGACCCGCCGGAGGCCGAGTATCCTTGATGGTGTACGGTGGACGAACCGCGCTGGCCGCCCGGATCGTCGCCGGCATGGTGCTTTGGATGAGCGTGAACGTCGGCTGCTTCTCGGAGCGTTCCTTCCGGCTGGACCCCAGCGGTTCGGTCGCCCTGCCTGAATCCGGCCTTCCGGAGGACGGGTGCTCGACGCGCGAGTGGCTGCGGCGGGCCCACGCCCAGCTGGCCCCGCTGCTGCCGCCGGGTCCGCGCCCGCCGCTGCTGACCGAGGAGATCGGCGACGGGGACGGCCGGGCCGTCGACGTGTTCGCCCACTTCGGCATCGACCGGGGCAGCCTGCAGAGCATCCTGCGCAACCTTCGCGGCATCACCTACTCGGCCCAGGCCGCCAGCCGGGACTACTACATCCACCGCCAGGCGCCCCCCTGGCCGGGCTTCGAGGACATCTGGATTCCCGTGCGGCTGGCGGTGGACCGCGAGCTGTACTGTTCGGGGCGGATCGGTTACGCCCGTGACGCCCGCGGGGAGATCATCGACGCCGACTGCATCGTGATCCTGCCGGGGCTGTTCGGCGACCACGGGGTCAAACGCAGCGCCGACCTGGCGATTCCGCTGCGGGAGTCGGGCTGCCACGTGCTGCACCTGGAGCTGCGCGGCCACGGCCAGACCGAGGCCCGGTGTCCGGACGTCACGCACACGTTCGGCGTGGTCGAGCCGGACGACCTCATGCAGGTCGCCGACTGGCTGCAGTCCCGGCCGCACATCCGCCGGACCGGGCTGATCGGCTACTGCTGGAACGCCAACATCGTGCTGCTGGCCGCCTGGTACGAGAACCGCCTGCCGGACGACCCGGCGATCCCGCCGGCCCTGAGGCCCTACTACGTCTGCCCGGTCGAGCCGCACAGGCGGCGGTTCGAGGCCGGGGTGATCGCCTTCTCGCCGGTGGTGCGGTGGGAAGTGCTGATGGACGAGCTGGACCGTCCGCGCAACCGGCTGGTGCATCCGGTGTATGCCGCGATCCAGGACACGGTGCGCGACCGGATGGAATTCAAGGGCTGGCCCTCGCCCAGCGGCAACCTGCGGCTGCTGGTCAGTCACGAGACCGATCACTACCGGCTGCCGCTGCCGCGGGGTGCGGCCGAGGGGTACCCGGTGCTGCGGCTGCTGCCGTACAAGGACCAGCCGGCCACCGACAAGCTCGGCCGTGCCCGGATGCCGGTGCTGATCGTACACGGGGCCGACGACCCGCTGGTGCCCGCGCAGGACGCCGCCGACCTGATCGCCTCGGTGTCCAACCGCAAGGTGGCGGGGATGATCCTGCCGACCGGCGGGCACGTGGGGTTCGCGGCCTACGCCCCGCGCTACTACCTGAGCCTGATCCGGAACTTCTTCGATCCGCGGACCGGGCCGGCGGCCTGTGCCGCGGAGGCCCGGGAGCCGGCCGGGCGGAGCTAGCGGGGCGGGCCCCGCTGAAGCGCGGCGGCGCGCAGGACCGCCGCCCGTCTTCACGGGCGTCCTTTCGAAAACGCTCCCGGGCATCGCAAGCAGAGCAAGCGGAGGAACCGGTCATGAGTCGCGCTGCGGCCAAGATCCGGCGGGTGCGGGCGGCACTGGAACGGCGCGAGCCCGACCGCGTGCCGATGGGAGAGTTCTTCTGGACCACCTTGATCCGCCGGGCGCGCAGCGAGGGGCACATTCCGGCGGACTTCGACCCCTACCGCCACTGGGATCTGGACCTGGTCGTGCTGACGCCGAACATGGACCCGCACATCCGGCCGGTCGAGGTGCTGGAGGAATCGGCCTGCCGGACCGTGGTGCGGACCGGCTTCGGCGCGACCATCGAGGTGCACGCCTCCTGTCCGATGCCGCATTACGCCGACTTCGCGACCCGCACGTACGAGCAGATGGAGGCTCTGCGTTTCGACGATCCGTGGGACGAGCGGCGCTACCGGGCGGCGATCGACGACCAGATCAACGCCGTCGGCGACGTGCTCAACCGCGGGATCGCCCCGTTCGTCGAGCGGGTGCAGCGGTACGCCGACGACTTCTGCGTCTTCGGGGGCGTCTGCGAGCCGCACGAGATGCTCTGGCGGATCATGGGCACCGAGAACGTGCTGGTCAAACTGGCCGAGGAGCCGCTGCGGATGGCCCGGTTCATCGAGCGACTCGGCGACTTCCTGGTGGGGATCGCCGAGGCCCAGATCGCCGCCGCCGGCGGAAGGCTCTCGGGGCTGTATATCTGGGGGGACATCGCCTACGTCAAGGGGATGTTCTTCTCGCCGGCCTACTGGCGGGAGGTCTACAAGCCGCAGCTGCGGCGGATCTGCGACGCGGCCCATGCCGCCGGGATCAAGACCATCTACCGGGGCGGTACCACGTCATCGTGTCGCCGGGCGGGCAAACTGGACCAGGTCGGGGCGGGTGAAACTGGGCCACC
>CAZSYS010000076.1:0-15276 GCA_964611365.1 uncultured Planctomycetales bacterium | reverse complement strand
GGCGGGTCCTGTCGGACGGCGGCTCGCTGCAGCTGGTGGTGGAGTAGGAGTAGTAGCTTTCGCTGACGGACACGTTGGCGATGACGGTTCCCAGCAGGCGGGCCCCGACCATCTCAAGCCGCTCGCAGGCCAGCTGCATGGCGCTGCGGTTGGAACCGCCCATGAGGGTCGAGAGGATCACGGCGTCGGCGGCGCTGGCCCAGACCAGGGCGTCGGCCGCTCCCAGGGCCGGCGGCGAGTCGATGATAACGCAGTCGCAGGCCTGTGCCGCCTGCTCCAGAACACGGCGCGCCGAGGAGACGTTGAGCCGGCCGCGGGGGTCGGCGCCGTTGGTCGCGCCGGCCAGCACGTCCAGGCCGGGCACGCCGGAGGGGGTGAGACATTCGGCGACGGTGGCCTCTCCGGCAAGCACGTGCCCGAGGACCCGATCCGGGGAGATCCGCAGCAGGCGTGCGATGTTGGGCGCCTGGATGTCTCCGTCCACCAGCAGGATGCGATCGCCCAGTTCGCTGAGACTGACGGCCAGGCTGACGGCCAGGCTGGTCTTGCCCTCGCCGGCCTGGGCGCTGGTGATCAGGAGGGTCTTGAAGGGGTGCTCGCCGGCGCGGAGGAAGGTCAGCGCGGTCCGGATGACGCGATAGCTCTCGGCGAAATCCTCGCGGGTCACGCGGCCGGCCTGGAGATCACGCAGCGAGGGCACTGCTCCCAGCAGCCGCAGCCCGGTGGCCAGCTCGATCTGGCGGGTCTCCTGAACGCGGGGGTCGAGTCGATCGCGGAGGAAACCCAGGAAGCAGGCCAGCGCGAGCCCGCCGAGGACCGAAGCCGGCACCAGCTTCTTGCGCTTGTCCTCGATGCCGTCGGGCCGGATGTCCGGTTCGGAAGCAACCGTGATCCGCGCCTGCCGGCGGCTTTCGATCTCCATCTGCCGCAACCGCTGCATGACCAGGGCCAGTTCCGCGTTCTTCTGGGCCGCCTGCTCCTTGAGCCGCCCGATCTCCAGCCCCCGGCGTCCGAGTTCCAGGCCTTCCCGGTTGAGCTCTTCCACGCGGGCCTGCAGGGCCTCCCGCCGGGACCTGGCACCGTCGAGAGCGCGCTTGATCCGGGCCCGGGCCTCTTCGATGAGCTTCTGCCCCCGGCTCTGCATCATCGCCTCGGCGTCGGCGGCGGCTCTCGCCCGTTCGGTCTCCAGCTGGGCCTGGAGGGCCGCCAGGGTCTCGCGCGCGCCGACGACCTCCTCGTGATCCTCCGACAGCCTGGATCTCAGCAGCGTCAGGCGGGCGGAAACCTCCTGGACCTGGTTGCGGACCGACTGGACCAGCGAATCGCTCTCGACCGCCTCCTCCTTCCACGAGGACCGGTCCGTCGGCAGGGCGGCCTCCACGTCGCCGCGGTCCAGCTGCTTGATCTGTTCCTCCAGCTGCATGACCTCCAGCTGCACCCGGCCCATCTCCTCCTTGGTGGCCACGGTGTAACGCTCGTGGCTCTCGCGCAGGACGTCGAAGGTCGTATCGCTGGCCGTGCCGTAGGTGTCCGCCAGCTTCTGGATGTCCGCGTTGAGGCGGTCCAGATCCCGGTTGAGCTGCTCCTTCTCCTTCTCCAGCACCGCCCGCCGGTTGGTTTCGAAGTCCGACTCGCTCCCGCTGACCCGCACCATGTAGGCGTCCAGCACCGCCTTGGCGATGCGCAGGGCGGGCCGGGGCTCGGACCAGGTCACCCTCAGCTCGAAAAGCTGCGTCCGGGCGACGGGTTTGGATTCGACGGCTTCCCGGATGCGGGTCAGGGCCTGGGGGTCGGAGGCGATCTCCGGGAGGTCCGGGGCCGCGTCGGCCAGGGCGGCGTTGAGGATTGTCTGGTCCACGACGCGCTGCGCCTCGGTGTTGAGGTAGGCATCGAACATCGGCATGGGGGTGGTGGAATTGCTGTCCTGGTAAAGGATCTCCGGCACGACCGGAGCCACGCGCACGGTGGCGGTGGCGGTGTAGGTCGGCTTGAAGACCGACAGCACGATCATGACCGCGGGAGCGGCGAAGACCGGCCAGAGGAGCACGATCATGAGCCAGCGCCGGCGCAGGACGCCCAGCAGGGCCAGGCTCCCGGCCGGCGACGGCTGGGCCGGGGCGGGATCATCGACGGCCTGGTCCTCCCAGGGGGTCGGCGGACCGAGTCGGCGTTGCTGGGGCATCATGGCCTGTCACTCTCGCTCAACGTTGGCTCCCTGCCCCGACGGCCGCTTCCCGCAACCAGGCAAGGCAGCGCCTTTCGGTCTCCGGCGACTCCGGTGCGCCCACCCGCAGGGCGGACCGTGCACCCGACGGGTCCGGCGGGCATCGGGTGTTCCTGGGGGCGTCGCGGCACTCAGCGCGGGTCGGTTCGGCGAAAGGCCCTTTTCTCCACCCGGTAAAGCATACGCACCGGGGCGGCAAGTCTCAAGCCGCATCGGGGGTCGGGCCCGCCGCCGGGGCCCGATAACCGCGTCGAACCCCGGAACAGCCGCCGCAGGGGCGAAAGCTCAGGTTCCCGACCCGGCCCGGCCGGAGGAGCCCAGACGTTCCAGCAGGCCGCGGGCCTCGGCCCGCTGGTTTTCCTGCAACTGCTCCATCAGGCCGGCGTCGGCCACCAGGTCCTGCAAGGCCTTACGTCCGTTTTCCGGGTCGAGTTCGACCAGGGTTCTGGCCAGGCTGAACGTCGCGGAAGCCCGTGTGCCCGGATCGAGACCCGGCAGGTCCAGGCATTCCTTCAGTCTTCTGCGGGACTCCTCGAGCATGGCCGGGACCTTCTTGGCCACCCCGAGGCGGTACTGGATCACGCCCCAGGTCTCCAGCAGGTGCGGATAGTCGGGGTCGGCGCCGGCCTTGTCGAGCAGATCGCGGATCAGAGCCTCGGCCTCGCCGGGGCGGTGTTCGATCTCGGCGAGGATATACGCCCGGTTGTTCATTGCACCGACGTGGCCCGGGGCGATGGCGTTGACTTTTTCGAAGGCCTCCCTGGCCTCGGCGTACCGGCCGAGCGAATAGCAGGCAATGCCCAGTTCCATCGCCGGCTCTACGCTGTCGGGCATGGCCTCGGTCGCGGCCCGGAACATCGGCAGCGCGGCCTGAGCCAGCGTCGGCTCGCCGGAGTTCAGCAGGTGGCGGGCGGCGGTCAGCGCGACCTCGCCGTCGCCGGGATGGTCGCGGAGGTGATCCCCGGCAAGCCGGGCCAGCTCGGTCCACTGCCGGCCGGCGGCGTGCCAGTGCAGGCGGGTGACCACAACCTGTGTGTTGCTCGGGTTGCCGGCCGCGGCCTGGTTGATGGCCTCCTGGGCCTCGGCGAGCCGGCCGCGCTCCGTGTGGAGCCGGGCCAGGCTCAGCCGAACCTGCGGCGCGGGATCATCAGGCCGGCGGGCCAGCCCGCCTTTGAGGGCTTCCACGGCCGCTTCGGGCTGCCCGGCCCGGATCAGGACGTCGGCGAGCCTGAGCACCGCGGTCTGGTTGTCGGGCTGAGCGCCGACGGCGGCCCGGGCGGCTTCCACCGCCTCGCCGGCGGCAACCTCAGCCAGACCGGGGCTGGATGTCTCAAGCAGCGTCTTCCTCATCAGCAGCAGGTCGATGTCCCGCGGCTGGGCGGCCAGGCCGCGGTCCACCCACGTCCGGGCCTGGTCAAGCTGGCCGCGGGCCGCGAGGATGGAGGCCAGCCGCCGGCAGCCGCCGACTGAGGCGGGATACCGCTCGACGATTCTGCGGCACAGGGCCTCGGCGCCCGCCGGATCGGTCCGCAGAAGGAGATCGGCCTTCATCAGCATCGCGACCTCGTCGTCCGGGTTGCGCTTCAGCAGTTCATCGACCATGAGCGTGCCGCGCCGCCGCTGGGCGGCGTCCCCCGCCAGGAGGGCCGCGGCGACCAGGCGGCGCATTTCGGCGGAGTCCGGCATCGCCGCCAGGCCTTCCTCCCAGCAGCGCAGGGCATCGGCGCGCCGGCCCTGCCGGGTGTACATCTGTCCGAGGGCCCGCCAGCCTTCCTCCTGGCGGCCCGGCATGGCGGCCAGGGTCCGGAGATCGGCCTCGGCCTGGTCGATCCGGCCGGCGCGTTCGCGGGCGGCGGAGCGAAGGAGATAGGCGTCGGCGTGGCCGGGATCGGCGGCCAGCAGGCGGTCGCAGGCCTCGATGGCCCGGTCGCGGTCGCCGGCGCGGAGAGAGACCTCGGCCTCGATCAGCAGCAGGTCGGGGTTGTCGGGGGTCAGCCCGCGCACCTCCTCCAGCAGGCGTTGCGCACCGGGCAGGTCGTCGCGAAGCATGCGGGCCCGGACCAGCTGGAGCCTGGAAACCGCGTCGCGGGGATCGGCCTCGACCCGTTGCCGGATGAGCCGCTCGGCCTGGTCGATGCGGCCCTCGCGGAGTGCGACCTCGGCCCGCAACGGCGCCAGCCGGGCGTCGTTCTCGGGCATGCCCGCCCGGGCCAGCACGCGCCCGACGAGCTCCCAGTTCTGCTGCTGCGCGGCGACGGCCAGCAGTCGGCGGGCGACGAGCGAATCGACCGGGCTGAGCTCGAACGCCTGCCTGTAGCACTCCAGCGCCTGGGCGGTCTCGCCGGCCTGCTCGTGCAGCCGGCCGAGCAGGGCCAGGCCCTCAAGCCGGCTGGAATCCGACTCGATACACTCGCGGATCAGCCGTTCGCACTCCTGGCGGCCGGCGGCCCAGTCCTGCGACTCGAGCATCAGCCGGGCCTGCCACAGACGCCAGCGGCGGCCCTCGGGCCCTTCGATGCGGCGGATCTGATCGAGGATCTGCCGGCGGTCCGGGTCTGTGGCGTCGCGGGGAAGGATCTCCAGCAGAGCCAGCCGGGCGGCCATGTCGTCGGCGTCCTGGTTCACCCGACGGACAAGAGCCTCCCGGGCCAGGTCGATCATGTTCGCGCCGGCCAGGAAGCGTGCCAGTTCGACGATCGCGCTGCCGGCGGCCGGGCTGCGGCCCTCGGCGCTCAGCAGCTCCAGCGCCGCCCGCACGCCGGCCTGGTCGCCCTGGCGGGCGTGGAACTCGCCGAGTCGTGCCGCCAGGGCGGGTCGGGCCTCCGGCGGGGCCGCCGGCAGGGCCGCCTTGCACACCTCGACGGCCTTGCGGTAGTCCCCGGCTTCGGCATACAGCCCCATCAGGGTCATCGACAGGGCGATCATGCCCTCCGGCCGGGTGGCGACCGGCCGGGTGGCGGCGGCCGAAAGAAGCGATTCGGAGCCTTCCAGGTGGCCGCTCCAGCCGGCCAGCAGCATGAGCAGTCTGATGACCTGGGGGTTTTCCGGGTCGACGCGATGGAGCCGGGCGACCTCCTCCTGAAGGGCCAGCAGACGATCGGGATTCGGGCGCGGCCCGCCCGCCCGGTGAAGGCGGCCCTGGATCTCGATGCTGCCCAGGTGGGACCGGAGGGTGGTGGGGGCCTGGCGGCGGGCCTCGGCGGCGCGGCGGGCGGCGTCCTCGAGGCGTTCGAGGGCGCCGTAGACGCCGGCCGCCTCGAGGTGAGGCAGAGCCAGCCGTTCGGGGGACGACTCGAAGTGTTTTTCGTACGACCGGGCGGCCTGAGCCAGCGCCGCCAGTCTGGAGTCGCCCTGCTCCAGCCGGCTAAGCCGGACGCGGGCACGTGCCAGCGCCAAGTGAACGTGCGGATTGCCGGGGATCAGGGCGGCGGCTTTCTCCAGACCGTCGATGCCGCGGCGCACGGCCTCGGCGGTGGTCGCGGTGTGGACGGCCAGCAGTCCTTCCAGATAGGTGGCGACGGCGGGGTCGCCTCCCAGTTTGCGGAACTCGGCCGCCAGTCCGACCGCCGGTTCAGGCCGGCCGGTCAGCAGCAGGAGTTCGATGGCCGTGGGCAGGACGTCGATGCGCTGTTCGCCCAGCGGGGCCTGCAGTGCCAGATCGGCCAGGGCCGCGGCTGCGGCGGGGTCGGCGGCATCGAGAACCGCCTGGCCGGCGGCGATGTGAATCCCCGGCTCCTGCGGGCTGCGTTCGATCGCGGCGCGGAAGCAGGCTTCGGCGTCGGGGTGCCGGTCAAGCCGCGACCACAGCTGGCCGACGGCCAGCAGGGTGGCCGCCGAATCGGACGCCCGCGCGGCCTCCAGATCGGGCAGCGCCTCGGGCAGCCGGCCGGTGGCCACCAGGAACCGCGCGCGAACCAGCCGGGCCTCGGGCGAGGCGGGGTGGCGCTGGACGGTTTCGTCCAGCATCGCACGGGCCTGATCGACGCCGGCGGAGTCGTTGCTTTCCAGGGCCTGGCGCAGCCGGGCGAAGGCCAGCGCAGCGGCGGCCTCGATGTCATCGGGATGCCGGCGGAGCAGCTGCTCGAGGAGTTCCATGGCCCGGGCTGTCTTCTTGCCGGCCAGCAGAGCCGCGGCCAGGGCCCGTCCGGCGGCGGGGCTGTCGGGGCGAGCCTCGCTCCAGGCGCGGGCGACGCGTTCGGCGTCCACCGGCTGGTCGGCCTGGAGGTACCACGGCACGAGCAGCGTGCAGGCTTCCTCGTGACCGCGCACCATGCGCAGGAGGCGTTCGAGGACGTTGATGGCATCCTGCTGGGCGGCCCGGGTTCGAGGCCGGCTGCGGATTCTGGCCTCGGCGTACTTCAGGATGACTTCGGGATCCTGGTTTCCGGCGGCCAGGCACTGTCCCAGGAGCGCGGCGGCCTGAGAGTACTGGCGGGCCTCGAATGCCGCCCGGCCCTGATCCAGGGCCGTCCGCAGGGCCGCGGCCTTGCGATGGCGGTGGAGCGCGAACAGCCCGGCCGCCAGAACAGCCAGGACAACCACAAACACCAGGATGGAACGAAGGATTACCGCGATGCGTTGAGGGGGCCGGGCTCCCTCCAGCGGCCTTGCGGACGTATTCAACCGCCGTCCTCCTGCCCTGACACCGACTTGACGCGCGGCGGCGCACACCGCGCGCCGGCGATGGCCGCCGCTTTCGGAAATGAATTATAGACCGGGGCGCAGACATCGGCAAACGAGCCCGCGCCTGCTTCGCTGTTTGTCCGCCCTCGCCCCCGGCGTTTATAAGGACCGGCGGTCCGCGGCGCGGATGCTCCGCAACCGACGAAGAACGGGCATGGCACGAAAGGATCCGCAGGATGATCACAATGACAACGATGACGCTGGCGGGCGCGGTGCTGGCGGCGGTCGGAGGGGGGGTGGAGGCGAGGTATGCGGAGAACCTGGCGGCCACGGGGCGCACGCGCCGGGCTCTGGAGGCGGCGACCGCACGGCTGTGCGCGCCGCCGTTGTCCGACCGGGACTTCGTGCTGGCGGACCTGGACTTCCGGCTTGTGCGGCGGTTCACGGAGTACAGCGGCGATATCTCCGGGCGGATGATCGGCGCGCTGCAGGCCGCCGGGCCCCTGCTGGGCCGTGAGATCCCGGCGGCGGCGGAGATCGCCGCGGCCGTCGGAGACCTGCAGAAGCCCGACGGGCATTTCGGCGCGGAGCAAAACCTGGCCGCCGGCGTCACGCAGGAGCGGGACATGCCCATCCTGTGGGGCAACGGCCGGATGCTGCTGGCCCTGTGCCAGCGGTACCGGCTGAGCCCCGATGCGCGGCTGCTGGCGACCGCCCGGCGTCTGGGCGACTACTGCGTCAGCACCAGGCCGTACTACGGGCGGGAGGAGAACTTCAAAGCCGTGGGGGGATCCTACGCCTCAGGCTATACCACCTGCTATCCCTCGCTGATCGACGGCCTGGCGGCGCTGGCGGAGATCACCGGCGAGGGCCGGTACCTGGAGGAGGCCCGCTTCATCGCCCGGCTGTCGCTGCTGGACGCCGAGTTCGCCGGGCATCACAGCCATGGTCGGCTGACCGCCTATCGCGGGATGCTGGACATCGACCGGATCACCGGCACGCCGGAGTTCAGGGAAGAGGTCGTGAGCGGCTGCCGGACCATCCGCCGGGACCTGATGCTGGCAACCGGCGGGATCACGGAGATGTTCGACCGGGATCGCGTGGTGGATGAGGGCTGCTCGGTGGCCGACTGGATCCGCGTGAACGTCCTGCTGTGGCAGGCGACCGGGGAGTCCGGTTACCTGGACGTCGCGGAGCACACGCTGCGCAACCATCTTCTGGCGATGCAGTACCGCAACGGCGGCTTCGGCCATCGTCCGGGGCGCACGCTGCGGGCGGCGGACCGCTCCTGGACCTGGGGCGGCGTCGGGCACATCGGGGCCGAGGCCTACTGGTGCTGCTCGATGCACGGGGCGCAGCTGCTGGCCGATGCGGCCAGGTGGTACGCGGTGGAGTCCAGGGGCCGGCTCTGGGTCACCTGGCTGGGCGAGGCCCGCGGAAGGTTCACCCTGCCGGCAGGACCGGTGGATCTGTGCGTTCAGGAGAAGGCTCCCGGCCGCTGGGAGGTGCAGCTGGCCTCACCGGTCCGGCAGGAGGTTACTGTCTGCCTGCGCGTGCCCGGCTGGGCCAGGTCGATTCACATCGACGACCGGGAGACCTCAGGCGAGGGCGGCTGGGCCCGGGCGGCGGTGCCGGTGGACGGGGCGGCGGTTCTGCACGTGGGTTTGCCGGCCGGGGTGCGGGCCGCCGGGCCGTATGCCGACGAGATTGCCGCGGGCGAGCCGGTGCGACTGTTCACCGGAGCGGACCTGCTGTGTCTGGCCGACGCCGACGTGCCTGACGGCCTGCTGGCGGAAGATGAGATGCCCGAGGTCCTGTACGACGGCTCGCCGTCGGCGGACGGGCGCGTCCGGGCCGTCGTGCGGAAGAACGGAAAGGAAGTGCTGACCCGGCTGACGCCGCTGCGCGACCGTCCGCCGGGCGGCTGTCGCTGGTTCCTGCGGGCCCGGGACGCGGCGGGGGATCGTTTTCAGGGCGTTTCGCCGGCGTATCACCGCGACGAGGTGCCGATCGAAGCGGTGATCTGCTGCGACGGGGCGTATGAGCTCCATATCGACGGGAAGCTGCGGGCGGCGGCCGAGGGTTACGTCCAGAACGGTCGCATCGACGTCTGGGTAGCGCCGGGAATGCACGCGCTGGTGATCAAGGCTCACAGCAAGGCGCCCCGGCCGGGCCTGATGGGCAAGGTCGAGCTGCCCGGCGGCCGTCGGGTGGTCACCAACGTCCGGGAGTGGCAGGCCTGGGTCTGGCCGGCGGCGCAGGACCGTCCCGAGCCCGATCCGGCCGCACCGACGGCCGGACTGGAGGACCTGGGCGGTTTCGGCGCCGATCCGTGGAAGCACATGAACGGGGAATGTTCCGGAACGGATGCCCGCTGGATCTGGCCGAAGCAGGCCGGCGCCGGCGTGGAAACGGCGTGGCTGATCCGCACCATGTTCCAGGTCGAGCCGCCATGACGGGCTGAGGAGACAAATGTGTGTCTTATCGGGATGCTGCTGACCGCGGTGACGTCGGTTCCGCCGGCGGCGGTACCCTCGCCCTGGACGCCGATCCGGCTGGAGGACCGGCGGATCGCGACCTGGGGCCGCCAGCATGTCATCGGACCAGCCGGCCTGCCGACGTCGATCCGCTCGGCGGAGCAGGAGCTGCTGGCCGGGCCGGTGGATTTTCTCTTCGGACCGGCCGGCGAGCCGGCACGGACCGAATGCCGGTTCGACCCGCCCGCACCGGTACAGGCGACCTGGTCGGCCGGCGGCACGTGGGCGGGGCTGGAGTACCGGTGCCGGGGCCTGGCCGAGTTCGACGGCATGCTGCGGTTCGACGTGGCCTTCACGCCGCGGGGCCGGGTGTCGCTCGACCGTCTGCACCTGGTGATCCCGTTTCGCCGCAGCGAGGCGACGCTGCTGCACTTCTTTCCGCCGTTGTACGATTTCCCGCAGATCACCTGGTTCAAGCCCGAGCGTCCCAACAGCATCGCCCGGCCGCGGCGCTGGGCATGCCGCTTCACGCCCTTCGTGTGGCTGGGCAACGAGTGGCGCGGGCTGCAGTGGTTCTGCGAATCCGACGAGGGCTGGCGCCCGGCCGACCCCGAGGCGGCGCTGGAAATCACCGAGCAGGGCGAAGAGGTACGGCTGACGGTGCGGCTGCTGGACGGGCCGGCGGTGCTCGACCGGCCGCTGGAGTTCACGTTCGGGCTGATGGCCGGTCCGGTCAAGCCCAGGCCGGCGACGTTCCGCCAGGGCACGTTCGGCTACCTGCACTGGGCCGGTTACGCCATGGCCGGGACGCAACCGGAGGGCGGGAGCCCCGAACTGGACCGGCGGCAGGCGATGGGCGCCCGGTTTCTGGGGATGCACGAGGAGTGGACGGACTACCAGGGCATGTCGCGGGTCACGCAGCCGGAGCGGCTCAGGCGGCTGGTGCAGGAGGTGCACCGCCGCGGGATGGGCCTGGTGCTCTACCACTACATGTGCATCCCGGACATCGCCCCGGAGTTCGCTCAGCTGGCCGACGAATGCCTCTGCGAGCCGCGCAGCGCGTTCTACGTGCACAGCCGGGAGCCGGCCCAGCGGGCCTACATCGCCTGCCATCGCAGCCGGTGGTCGGGCCTGTTCACCGACGGCATCGCCGGGCTGTTTGCCGACTACGGCATCGACGGGGTCTACCTGGACGGGGCGGCGGGGCCTTTCTGGTGCACCAACGCCCGGCACGGGTGCGGGTACACGGCCGCTGACGGCTCGCGCCGGCCGACATTCCCGATCTTCGCGGTCCGTGAGCAGATGCGGCGGATCCGGGCGATCTGCGACGCCGCGGGCCGCCCGACGCTGATCGTGGCCCACATGGCGTCGATGATCACGCTGCCGACGCTGAGCCTGGCGGACCAGCTGCTGACCGGCGAGCAGTACTGGAAGGCCCCGCCGGACTTCCGGCCGCCCCTGGAGTTCTTCCGCGTCGAATGCATGGGCCATCCGCACGGGATTCCCACTGATTTCATTGGCTACCCGCCGCTGGGGGGCGATTACGCCCGTACGATGATCGGCCTGCACCACGCGCCGAGCTCCTGGTGCCCCGGCGGGGTGGAGATGTGGAGGCTGTACCGCCAGTTCGACGTGGACGCCGCGACCTGGTGGCCCTACTGGGACGAGGTTCATCCGGCGACCGCCGACCGCCCGGACGTGCTGGTGTCGGGCTTCGGCCACGTCGGGCGGCGGGCTCTGCTGGCCGTCGGCAGCCTGGCCAGGTGCGAGGTCCACGCCGTGGTGACGCTGAACGCGGCGTTGACCGGGCTGGGCCCCGATGCCCGGGTACGGAACGCCGAAAGCGGCGAGCCGCTGGAGGTCGAGGAAGGTCGCGTGCGCGTGCGGCTCGGGCCCGAGTCGCTGCGCTGGCTGCTGTGGGAGGCGCCGATGCCCGCGTCCGCGGCGGCGCCCGCGGCGGGCGACCGGGCGGGTCAGTAGCCCAGGTCCCGCAGCTGGTGCTCGTCGAGGCCGAAGTGGTGCCCGACCTCGTGCAGCACCGTGCGCACGATCTCATCGACCATCTGGCGGCGGGTGCGGCAGATGCGCTCGATGTTGCGCTGGTAGATCACGATGCGGTCGGGCAGCCGGCCGGAGTCCTCGACGTGCCGCTCGGTCAGCGGCGTGCCCAGGTACACCCCCAGCAGTTCGCGGGAGTCGCGGACCTTCATCTGCCGGCAGGTCTCGGCGTCGGGCATGTCCTCGATGTCCACGGCCACGTCCTGGAGGTAGCGGTGGAAGCCCTCGGGAATCGACTGGATGGCGTCGTCCACGATCTGCTCGAATTCTTCGGGACTGACCCGCATAGCCGCAGGCTCCCCGCTGGTTCCGGGCCGGCAGAGGAAACGCTCCGCCTTGGCGGTCGCCTTCCGGCGCCCTACAATGCGGCCGCCGCGGCGCCGCTCCCCGCCATGACGCGTGCACAGGAGTATAACCTTTGATGCCGACGCGAACCACGCCTGGCCGGCTGCGGCCGATCCTGGGACTGGCGGCCCTGCTGGCGGCCGGCGGTTGCGGGCCGACGGCCTACAAGATCACGCCGATTCCCATCGACCGGACGCTGAAGGAGTCGGTGGTTCTGGACGAAGGCGGCCTGGCACCGCCGAAAATCGCCCTGGTGGACGTGCAGGGCATCATCCTGAACCGCAGCAAGCCCTCGCTGTTCGGCGAGGGCGAGAACCCGGTGTCGCTGTTCGTCGAGCAGCTGGACAAGGCGGCCGGAGACCCGGCGGTCAGGGCCCTGATCGTGCGGATCAACTCGCCGGGCGGGGCGGTGACGGCCAGCGACATCATACACGCCGAGCTGAAGCGTTTCCGGGCCCGGACGGGCCGGCCGGTGACGGCCGTCATGATGGATGTGGCCGCCAGCGGGGGCTACTACCTGGCCTGCGCGGCCGACGAGATCGTCGCCCACCCGACCACGGTCACCGGCAGCATCGGGGTGATCATGCAGATGGTCAGCTTCGCCGGCACGCTCTCGAAGATCGGCGTGGAGACCGACGCGGTGACTTCCGGCCGGATGAAAGCCGCCGGATCGCCGCTCAAGCCGCTCAAGCCCGAGGAGCGGGCGCTGTTCCAGGAGATGGTCGACCGGTATTACGACCGGTTCGTGCAGGTGGTTGCCGAGGGAAGACCCAGGCTCTCGGAGGAACGGATCCGGGGGCTGGCCGACGGGCGGGTGTATACCGCCCAGCAGGCCCTGGAGGCCGGGCTGATCGACCGCATCGGGACACTGCGCAGCGCGGTGGCCGACCTCAAGGAGCGGCTGGGGCTTGCGCGGGTGCGGGTGGTGGCCTACGACCGCCCCACGGGGTTCAAGCCCAACGTCTACGCCGCCGAACCGAACGCGCCGCCGCAGGTCAACCTGGTGAACATCCAGGTGCCCGAGGCCTTTCTGCCGCCGGCACCGGAGTTTCTGTATCTCTGGGCCCCGGGACGTTGAGCCCCGCCTGGCACCCTGCGGCCTGCCGCCCCGGCGGCGGCCCCGCGGCCGATGGCCGCCTTGTGTCCGGTGGCTGCCCCGCGGCCGGCAGCTGGAACGTGGCCGGTGGCTGCATCGCTGCGGGACGAGGCCGCAGGGGCGTCAGGGCGAGGTCTCAGGGGCGTCGGGAGGGCATGTCGATGACGACGCGCAGCCATGCCGCCGGGCAATACCGGCTCCTGCTGGTCTGGACGGTTGCGCTTCCGGCGGGGCTTCCATTCTTCACGGCGGCCGCCGCGGCCGGGCGTTCGCTGAACGACCTGACCGGGCCGTGGGTGCTGTTCGTGGACGACCACGCGGTTTCCGGCCGGCAGGATGTGGTCCGGACCTACCACCCCTTCGAACGCCATCCGGCCAATCCGCTGATCAGGCCCGACCGCCCGTGGGAAGGGACCAGCATCTACCTTTACGGCACGGTGCTGGGCGAGGAGTCGGGCACCGGCCTGCGGATGTGGTATCACGCCCTTCCCGGGCGCAAGGACGACGACGACTACCGCCTGCTCTATGCCGAAAGCTCCGACGGGCTGGCGTGGAACAAGCCCGACCTGGGGCGGGTCGAATACGAGGGCTCCCGGAACAACAACATCTTCATCCGGCGGGGGCGGCGGGACCACATCTCCTCGGTCATCCACGCCCCCTGGGAGCCGGACCCGGACCGGCGCTACCAGATGATCAACTTCGACGGGCAGGCCGGCGGCTACCTGGCGGCGTTCTCGCCCGACGGGCTGCAGTGGACGGACGCTTCCGACAAGCCGGTCTTCGCCAAGGGCGGCGACGTGTCGCAGTTCCTGCGCGATTTCCATACCGGGCGGTACCTGGGCTACGTCAAGCTCAACGTGGACGTCTCCGGCCTGCGCCGCCGGGCGGTGGGGTGGACGTTCTCCGACCACATCCTGGACTGGCCCGAGCCGCGGCTCGTGCTGGCCCCCGACAGCATCGATGACCGCTGGGCCCGGGGCATCCAGCGGACGCATTTCTACGGGCTGTCGGCATTCGCCTATGAGTCGATGTACCTGGGGCTGCTGTGGGTCTTCCGGGCCACCGACGACCAGGGCTACTTCGACGGGCCGGTCTTCGTCGAACTGGTGACCAGCCACGACGGCATCCACTGGCGCCGTCAGGAGGGCGAGCGGCCGCCGATTCTGGGGCTGGGCCCGGAGGGGGCCTGGGATTCGGGGATGGTCTACACCGCGCAGCACCCGGTGCTGCGCGACGGGAAGCTCTGGCTGTATTACGGCGGTTTCGACTGCTCGCACGCCGCCCCGCCGCCGTGGCACGGAGCGATCGGGCTGGCCACGCTCCGCAAGGACGGCTTCGCCTCGCTGGACGCCGGTTCGCGGCCGGGCACGGTGCTGACCCGGAGCCTCAAGGGCGCCCGCGGCCGGCTGCGGCTGAACTACGCGTGCCGGCCGGGCGGCTCGATCCGGGTGGAGGTCCGCGACGAGCGGGGCCGGGCCCTGGCGGGCTACGAGGCCGACCGCTGCCGGGCGCTGACCGGCGACGAGACCGACGCGCCGGCGGCCTGGGAGAAGCACGCCGAGCTGCCCGCCGGCCGGACGCTGCGCCTGCACTTCACCCTGCAGGAGGCGTCGCTGTACTCCTTCGCGACGGACGCTCCGGTGCAGGTGGCCGCCGAGACGGCGATCCCGACGCTGGCGGCGCTGTACACCTTCGAGAACGGCTTCCAGGATGCGGCGGCCTCCGACGGCGAGCAGGCCCTGACGGTCTTCGGCGACGTACGGATCGAGGATGACCCCGAGGCGGTGGCCTTCGGCCGGCGGTCGGCGCGGATGAGCGCCACGTTCAGCCCTCTGGAGACCCTGCGGATCGAGGGCACGCGCCGGCTGGGCACGCGGTTCACGCTCGCCCTGATGGCCCGGCACCGGGAGCCGCGCTTCAGCCGCCTGTTCAGCTCCGCCGAGGACCGCGGGCCGGTCCGCAGCGGCGACCTGATCTTCGACGCCGATCCCTCCGGCCGCGTGATTCCCGGTCTGCGGCTGACCTGCAAGGGCATCGCCGTGGAGTCCGGGCCGGCGAGCTTCGCCGACGGCGGGTACCATCACCTGGCGGTGACCTGCGACGACGGCGACGTCCGCTTCTACCTCGACGGCGAGCCGATCTCAGAGGCTTTTCTGCCCGGCGGCGACCCGGTGCTGCTGGACCGCGATCTGCGGGTCGGCGAGGACGCGGCCCACGGGCGTGAGGAGCAGTTCCGCGGCCACCTCGACGATATCCTGGTGCTCGGGCGGGTCCTGTCCCCGGCGGAGGTCCGCACCGCCGCCCGCCGCGGGGCCGAGCATCTGACACTCCAGGCCCCCGGCCCGGAGTGAAAGGCCGGAGTGAGAGGAACGACTCGACCATGCCGTCGCCCGGCCGGCCCGGCTTCCGCGGGGCGCCGGCCTCGGCGTCGTCTTGGTTCCGACGGCCGGGCC
>CAZSYS010000075.1:0-15487 GCA_964611365.1 uncultured Planctomycetales bacterium | reverse complement strand
CCGCTACGGCGCTGCGCGACGCCGGCCGCTGCGGCGCTGCGCGACGCCGGGCGCTACGCCGCTGCGCGCCGGCGGTCAGAGGTGGGCCGAGCCCTCCCAGCTGCGCAGGATGTGCATATAGTTGGCACGCTCGAACGCGCTGGGATCGGGGCAGTTGTTCAGGCTCATGCTGCCCTGGGCCTGCCGCAGCGACTCGTACTCGTGCTCCTCGAGCCAGCGGGCGACCTCGTTGCGGACCTGGGTCAGCTGGGCGGTGCCGTGGATCAGCAGGGCCGCGACCATCTGCACGGCGTTGGCCCCGCACATCACCGCCTTGAGGCCGTCCATGGGGGTATGGACGCCGCCGGTGACGGCCAGGTCGGCCTGGATGCGTCCGCTGAGCGTCGCCAGGGCCCGCAGCCGCGGCGGCAGGGCGTGGGAATCCGACAGGTTGAGGGTCTGGACGACCTCCAGCTCCTCCACGTCGATGTCGGGCTGGTAGAAGCGGTTGAACAGCACCAGTCCGCGGGCTCCGGCCTGGACCAGCCGCTTGGCGACGTTGGCGATCGAGGTGTAGTAGGGCGACAGTTTGACGGCCAGGGGGATGGTGACGGCCTTGCGGACCTCCGCGACCATCTCGACCGTTCGCGCGACGACGGCATCGCCGGTTTCCTCGGGGTCGGTGGGGATGTAGTAGATGTTGAGTTCCAGGGCGTCGGCCCCGGCCTGCTGGATCTGTCTGGCGTAGCTGAGCCATCCGCCGACGGTGGTTCCGTTGAGCGAGGCGATGACCGGGATCCTGACGGCGGCCTTGATGCGGCGGATCTGCTCAAGGTACTCCTCGGGCCCGAGCACGAACTGGTCGGGGCTGGGGAAGTAGGACATGGCCTCGGCGAAGGACTCCCCGTGGGCGTCCATGGACCGGGATGTGGCCAGCGACTCGCGGGCAATCTGCTCCTCGAACAGCGAGTTCATCACGATGGCCGCGGAACCGGCGTCCTCCAGCCTGCGGACGCGGTCGAGGTTCTCCGCCAGCGGTGACGCGCCGTTCATGAACGGGTGCGGGAGCTCAAAGCCGAGGTAGCGGGTAGAAAGATCCATGTCGGGACCTCCGGGGTTCTTCGGGCCTGCGGGATTTCACTCGATCCTCTGCCCTGGACGGCCTTGCGGCGTGCCGGGAGGCGGGCGTCCAGGGCGAGCGCCGGCTCCGGCAGACGCCTCTTAGGCGCCGGTCTGGGGCCCGTGGCCGTTGCCGCCGGCCTTGGGCACGCGCAGCTTGGACATGTGGTCGTAGACCGCGACGCGCCGGACGGAGGCCTTCTGGGCCTCGACCGCGAGCCGCTTGAACCGCGCCGGATCGATCTTCTCGACCATGCGGAAGCGGGTCTCGTTGCGCATGTAGTTGTCGACCGGCACCTTGCCGCCCTCGGCATCCAGCACCAGCGGCGGCTCGCCCTCCAGCAGCCGGCGCGGGTCGTAGCGGTACAGCGGCCACAGGCCGCTCTCGACGGCGAGCTTCTGCTGCTCCAGCCCGTAGGCCAGGTCGTAGCCGTGGGCGATGCAGTGGCTGTAGGCGATGATGATCGACGGGCCGGGATAGGCGTCGGCCTCGGCGAAGGCCTGGACGGTGTGGTTGTCCTTGGCCCCGAAGGCCACGCTGGCGACGTAGACGTGCCCGTAGCTCATGGCCATCAGCCCGAGTTCCTTCTTGGAGATCTCCTTGCCGGCGGCGGCGAACTTGGCCGAGGCTCCCAGGGGGGTGGACTTGGAGGCCTGGCCGCCGGTGTTGGAGTAGACCTCGGTGTCGAGCACCAGCAGGTTGATGTCGCGCTGCATGGACAGCACGTGGTCGAGCCCGCCGTAGCCGATGTCGTAGGCCCAGCCGTCGCCGCCGAGGGCCCAGACGCTCTTGCGGACCAGGTAGTCGGCCAGCAGGTTCAGCCGGGCGGCCTCGGGCGTTGCGATCCCGGCGAGCTTCTGCCGCAGGGCGGCGACGCGCTCCCGCTGGGCCCGGATGGCGGCTTCGCCGCGCTGGTCGGCCTCAAGCAGCTCGCGGACCAGGTTGTCGCCGATCTGCCCGGCCAGGCCGGTCAGGAGCGTGCGGGCCTGCTCGATGTGGGTATCGATGGCCAGGCGGAAGCCGAAGCTGAATTCGGCGGCGTCCTCGAACAGCGAGTTGGACCAGGCCGGGCCGCGGCCCTGGGCGTCCTTGCAGTACGGGGTGGTCGGCAGGTTGCCGCCGTAGATGCTCGAGCAGCCGGTGGCGTTGCCGATCAGCAGACGGTCGCCGAAGAGCTGGGAGAGAAGCTTCACATAGGGCGTCTCGCCGCAACCGGTGCAGGCCCCGGAGTACTCGAAGAGCGGCCTGAAGAACTGCGACGACTTGACGTTGACGGTCTCGAAGACCGTGCGGTCCACGTCCGGCAGGGAGAGGAAGAACGCATAGTTGGCCCGCTCCCGTTCGCGCAGCGGAAGCTGGGGCTCCATGTTGATGGCCTTGTGCTTGGGGTTGGACTTGTCCTTGGCCGGGCAGACGCTGACGCACAGCCGGCAGCCGGTGCAGTCCTCCGGGGCGACCTGGATGATGAACTTCTGGCCCCTGAACTCCTTGCCCTTGTAGTCGGCGGAGCGGAAGCCCGCGGGGGCCCCGGCCAGCAGCGCCGGGTCGCAGGCCTTGGCCCGGATCGCGGCGTGCGGGCAGACCATGGCGCACTTGTTGCACTGGATGCAGACCGCCGGGTCCCAGATCGGGATCTCCAGGGCGATGTTGCGCTTCTCCCACTGGGTGGTCGCGGTGTCATAGGTGCCGTCGACCGGGAACGCGCTGACCGGCAGCAGATCGCCCTTGCCGGCCATCATCACCGCCGTCACCTTCTTCACGAAGTCCGGGGCCTCGTCGGCGACCATCGGCGGCCGGCGCCGGGTAGTTGTCACCGACGCCGGCACCTTGACCTCGTGGAGGTGCGCCAGGGTGTCGTCGACGGCCGCGAAGTTGCGCTTCACGACCTCCTCGCCCTTGCGGCCGTAGGTCTTCTGGATGGTCTCCTTGATCTTGGCGATGGCCTCCTCGCGCGGAAGCACCCCGGAGATCGCGAAGAAGCAGGTCTGCATGATGGTGTTGACCCGCGACCCCATGCCCGTGGCCTTGGCCACCTCGTAGCCGTCGATCACGTAGAACCTGAGGTTCTTGGCGATGATCTGCTCCTGCACCTCCAGCGGCAGTTCGTCCCAGACCCGGTCCGGCGGGAACGGGGCATTGAGCAGAAAGACCGCCCCGGGCTGGGCGTACTCCAGCACGTCGTACTTCTCCAGAAACACGAACTGGTGGCAGGCGACGAAGCCGGCCTGCCTGATCAGGTAAGGCGAGCGGATCGGCCGGGGGCCGAAACGCAGGTGCGAGATGGTCATCGCCCCGGACTTCTTGGAGTCGTACACAAAGTAGCCCTGGGCGTAGTTGGAGGTCTCCTCGCCGATGATCTTGATCGAGTTCTTGTTGGCCCCCACCGTGCCGTCGGCGCCCAGGCCGAAGAACACCGCCCGCACGACGTCCGGCGGCTCGATGTCGAACGACTCGTCCACATCGAGCGACAGATGCGTGACATCATCGACGATGCCCACCGTGAAGTGGTTCTTCGGGGCCGGCCTGCCCAGCTCGTCGAAGACCGCCTTGACCATCGCCGGGGTGAATTCCTTGCTCGACAGGCCGTAGCGGCCGCCGATGACCCGCGGGTGCCCGTTGAACGGGTTGCGCCCGGAGGCCATGGCCTCGCCCAGGGCCGCCCCGACGTCCAGGTGCAGCGGCTCGCAGGTCGCGCCGGGCTCCTTGGTGCGGTCCAGCACCGCGATCGCCCGGACGGTCTTCGGCAGGGCTTGGATCAGGTGCCGGCCGGAGAACGGCCGGAACAGCCGGACCTTCACCACCCCGACCTTCTCGCCGGCGGCCATCAGGTACTCAACGGTGGAATGGGCCGTCTCGCATCCCGAACCCATCAGCACGATCACCCGCTCGGCATCCGGGGCCCCGAAGTACTCGAACAGCCGGTAGGCCCGGCCCGTCCGGGCGGCAAAGCGGTCCATGGTCTCCTGCACGATGTCCGGACAGGCGTCGTAGAAACGGTTGCAGGCCTCGCGGGCCTGGAAGAAGGTGTCGGGGTTCTGGGCGGTGCCACGCAGCAGCGGCCGGTCGGGCGTCAGGGCCCGTTCGCGGTGGGACCGGATCAGCGACTCGTCCATCATGTGCCGCAGGTCGTCGTCGCTGAGCATCTCGATCTTGGCCACCTCGTGCGAGGTGCGGAACCCGTCGAAAAAGTGGATCATCGGCACCCGGCTCCTGAGCGTCGCGGCATGGGCGATGCAGGCCATGTCGTGGGCTTCCTGAACCGAGGCCGAGCTCAGCATGCCGAAGCCGGTGGCCCGGCAGGACATGACGTCCTGATGGTCGCCGAAGATGCTCAGGGCGTGGGTGGCCACCGTCCGGGCCGAAACGTGCATGCAGAAGCTGGTCAGCTCCCCGGCCATCTTGAACATGCTGGGGATCATCAGCAGCAGGCCTTGCGAGGCGGTGAAGGTGGTGGTCAGGGCCCCGGCCTGCAGGGCCCCGTGGACCGCCGCCGCCGCCCCGGCCTCGGACTGCATCTCGGTCACCTGCGGAACCACGCCCCAGATGTTCTTCATGCCCTTGGCGGACCACTCGTCGGCCCACTCGCCCATGTTGGAGGACGGGGTGATCGGGTAGATCGCGATCACCTCGTTGAGGCGATGGGCGACGGAAGCGGTCGCCTCGTTGCCGTCCACGGTCCTGATGCGTCCTTCGGCCATTGTTGAGCACTCCCTGCCCCGCACGCGTTCAACATCCGGCGTGCAAGGGGTTTACATTGGTTCACCGTGCTGGAGCGTTGCGTGCCGGGCGAGAACCGCCCCCGCAGGAACGGTCGGCTCCAGGCTCTTTCGGCCGCCGGGATCCCGCGCCGCCGACGCGCCCGGGCGTCCAGCCCATCTGTCGATCCCCAGGTCGGCTGAAGAGCCCGACAGCTTACTCCAACAGGGCGCTTTTGCAAGCCGCGTGCCGCAGCCGCCGCCGGGCCCCGGATGCGCGGACGTCGGGGCGAAGTTGTGCCTGCCCCCCAGGGGCATTTCGAGGCCGCCTGAACTGTTACCGACCCTCGGGTGCCTGCGGCGGCGCCCGACGCCTGGCCGGGCCCCCCGGCGGCCCGCAGGGACGTCACCCCATGGCCTCCTCGACCGCGCGAAAGCGCCCACGGTTCGCGGCACGCCGCCAGGACGACGACCCTCGGGCGGCGCGGTTGTTGGGTGTCACGACACAGGGCGTGGGGCAAATGACCACGACCGGGACGGCGGCAATCCGTCTTGCCGTGATCGCAACTCCAGAGCAACTTAGAGGTTGTTGTGATCTGAGCGGGGCTTCAGGCAGTCTGCGGAAGCCTGCGTGCCCGACGGGGCCGGGCGGAAACCGCCCGCCGAACACCTCGAACCGATCAGACCGGGCGGTCCGACGACTGCAGCCGCGCGCAACATCCGCCCGGCCCACACCTTGCCCGCGACCACCCTTTTTCCGTAGCGCGCTCCAGGACGGGCCTGCGCGGCGAGAGAAGGCCTCACCCGGCTGGGCGGTCGGGAGGACCGCATCCGGTTCATCCTCCGGGCACTCACGAGTTCACGGCCCCGGCGGCCGAACAAGCGCCTCGGCGCCGGCGAGCTGCTGACGCACCAGCTCCATGTCGGGTCTGAGCCGCAAGGCCTCACGGTAGTGCTCGACGGCCTCGTCGATCCGATTCAATCGGTGAAGCAGCAGCCCGAGGTTGGCGCGGGCTTCGGGGAAGTCGGGCTTGATCTCCACGGCCTTCTGCAGGTGTCCGAGAGCCTCGTCCGCGCGGCCCTGATCGAGCAGCGTGCTGCCGAGATTGTTGTGGGCCTCGGCGAGATTGTCGTTCAGGTCCAGGGCCTTTTCGTAGAACCTGACGGCCTCGGCGGTTCGCCCGCTTGCCGCAAGAGCATTGGCCAGGTTGTTCAGCGTGATCCACGCGTCGGGCTTGGCTTCCAGCGCCAGCTGATAGTGCCGGATCGCCTCGTCGAACCGTCCCTGGCCGGCCAGGGCGTTGGCCAGATTCGTATGGGCCTCGGGAAAGCCCGGCCTGAGCCGCACGGCCTCGGTCAGATGCCGGATGGCCCCGTCCAGGTCGCCGCGGCGGGCCAGGCTGTCACCGAGCCCATGGTGAGCCCTGGCGTTCAGGGGCCGCTTGTCGACGGTGTCCGCCCACAGGGTCAGATCATCCCGGTAGAGGCGATTGCGGGCCACGGTGCCGGCGACCGCACCGCCGCTCAAGAGGGTGACGACGAAGGCCACGAACCCCCTGGGCATCGATTCAGGCCATCCTGCCCTCCTTCCCGCCCAGGCCGCCGCCTGCTGAAGCCCAAGCATCGCCAGGATGAGCACGACGGCCAGCGGAAGGTACATGCGACGTTCCGCGGCCACCTCGTTGACCATCGGAACGAAGCTGGAGGTCGGGGCCAGAATCATGAAGAAGGCCGCCCCGAGCAAGCCCAGGGCCGGTCGTCGCACGAGGGCGCAGCCCGTCGCCCCGAGCATGACGGCTACCAGGACGCCCTGGATCCAGATTTCGCCGACGGAGCGGGCGACAGGCCAATCGTCATAGGAGATCACCAGAGGATGAGGAACAAATGACAGCCTCAGATAGTGGACGATGACGCCCGCCTGGGTCAGCAGGTACTGGAAGCCGGAAATGCCTCCGGCGAAACCGATGGCCTCGCCATGGGGCTGGGCGGCGACGATCGCACCCACGATGACCCACGCCACGGCCGCCAGGGCGGCATGGAGCCGGCCGTGGCGGCGGATCGCGTCGCGGAAGCTGCCGGCGACGAATGCCCGGTCGTACAGCAGGCCCGCCAGCGGCACCGACACCATCACCTCCTTGGACAGGGCGCCCAGCGCGCAGGCCGCCACCGCCGCCGCGGACCAGGCCGCCGGCCGGGCGGACTGCCAGGCGCGCAGGGCGCAGTACAGCGTCAGCAGGTAGAACAGGCCCATCAGTGACTCGGTCCGCTGGATGATGTACGTGACCGCGTCGGTCTGCAGCGGATGAACCGCCCACAACGTCGCGATCGAGCACGCGAGCCATGAGGCCCGGCGGTGGTCGATCCCCAGGGCGGTCGGGAGGACCAGCGTCCTGCGAATCAGGCCGAACAAGGTTAACGCGGCGGCCAGGTGGACCGCGCCGTTGAACACATGATAACTCCACGTGTTCAGCCCGCTGACGGCGTAGTTCACCGCCAGCGACAGGCACACCAGCGGGCGACCCGCGGCGGTGGACTGGGGAGGACCCCAGACCACGTCGCGAAGGGGCCGGAAGTCGTGAAGCTGATCCGCGACGACGATGGAACCCAGGTCGTCGAAGATGAACACCCCGCGGAGGCTGCCGGCATAGGCCGCGCATGTGGCCAGCACGATGACGGCGCAGGGGACGAAACGGCGCAGGCCGCCTTCGGCGTCAGGACCGCAAGGCCCCCGGGGGACGGTCTGCCGATCACGCCGGGCCATCGAGCCTGTCTCCTGCGACACGCGGGTCGTCGCCGGGGCCCGGCCCGACGCGCGTCGTTCCGATCGGCGGGGGCCCCTTCACGAGCCGGCGCTGGAGGTTGCCGGCCGATCGACCGCCTCCAGGTAGGGCCTGCCGGCCTCGAACAAGGCTATTCGAACGCGAATCCCTTCGGCAAGCCCCTTCATTCCGCGGGCCTCGGCGATCGCCGCGGCTGCGCGTGCGGCCCGGACCGCGTCGGCGTAGCGACCCGCGGCCGCGTAGGCCACCCCGAGGGTGTCCAGCGCGTCCGGCTCGGCACCGCCCGTCGAGCGATTCAGGCGTTCGGCGAGGGCCACGGCCTCCGTGGCGCCCGTCGCGTCAGGTTCGCGGGCGGCCAGCAGCCAGGCCAGGTTGTTCAGGGCCGTCGGCGCCGAGGGACTGAGCCGCAGCACTTCCCTGTACTGGGCGACGGCTTCGGACGTGCGGCCCCGTGCCGCCAGGATGCCGGCGTATTCGAGCCGGGCGAACGTGGAGGCGGGGTCCAGGCGAAGCGCCTCCAAAGCACTCGCCTCAGCCTCGGCCAGGCGCCCGATCATCAGCTGGGCGTGGGCGAGGCAGGCTCGGGCCCTGGCGTTGTTCCCCATTCGCAGGTTCTTCCGATAGCTCTCGATCGCCTCCTCGTGACGCCTCAGCCGGACAAGGCAGTGTCCGACGCTGAGGTGCCCGTCGGCATCCGCCGGATCGAGTTCAAGCCCCTTCTGATGGGCCTGAAGGGCGCCCTCCAGGTCGCCCTTCTCGATCCGGACGAGGCCCAGGTTGTGCCAGGCCCTGCCGTCATGGGGGTAGACTTCCAGAACATCCAGCCACAGGCCCGCGGGGTCCGCGTAGTCGCGGTTGCGGTCGATCGTCAGCAGGGTCAGCGCCGCGGCCACGGCGATCGTCAGCGCCGCCCCGATCCGGCCGGCGGACCGCCCGCCGTCGACAGGAATCCGCAGAAGCACAAGATGCCCGCCGACCACCACAAGACACGCGACCGCCGCCAGGGGAAGATACATCCGCCTGACGGCGACGATCTCGGCCGCCATGGGCACGAAGCTGGACGTCGGGGAGAGAATCGCGAAGAACCAGACCCCGAGGAAGCCCAGGACCGGCCGCTTGGACAGGGCGATTGCCGAAGCGGTCAACAGGCCGACGACCAGGAGTCCAGCCGGCAGGATCTGGCCGTACGTGCGAGCGACCGGCCACTCGAACTGGCTGATCAGCAGCGGGCGAGGCCAGACACACAGGCGCAGGTAATGGACGATCACGCCGGCCTGGGTGCGAAGGTAGTCCATCGCGCTGATGCCGCGCCCGAAGCCGATGGTTTCCGGCAGCGGCCCCAGTGCCATCATCGCGGCCAGGGGCACCCACGAGCCTGCCAGCCATGCGTACAGCTTCGGCCGCCTCGCGATCGCCTGCCGGAACCCGCCGGCCAGGAAGGTGCGGTCGTAAAGCAGCACGAGGACCGGCGCGGTGGCCATCACTTCCTTGCCGGCCACCCCCAGGAAGCACCAGATCACCGCCCCGGCCGTCCAGGCCGCGGCGCTTGCCGAGTCAAAGCCGCGTATCGAGCAGTACAGCGTCTGCAGCAGGCACAGGCCCGCCAGTAGCTCCGTTCGCTGGATCACGTAGGTGACAGTTTCGGCCTGGATCGGGTGAACCATCCAGAGCAGGGCCACGGCCGCGCCGAGCGGCGTCGAGGATGCCCCGAAGCGAGGCGCGAGGGCGGCGGTGCAGAGCGTTCGCCGGACGACCCCGAACAGCGTGAGCGCCGAGGCGATGTGAAGCCCGAGATTGACCAGATGGTAACCCCAAGGATCCAGGCCGCCGAGCCGGTGGTTCAGCAGGAGAGTCAAGGTGACCAGCGGCCGGTTGGTCAGGGGCGACTGCGGCGGGTTCCACAGGGCCAAAGGCGGAGGCCATGGGTGGCTGAGCAGGTCGTTGCGGGTGATGGCCTCGTGATCGTCCAGGACGAACCGGCCCTGGAAGCTGTTGTGAAAGGCCGCGATGCCGGCCGCGACGAGCATCAGGCCCAGCAGAAAGCCCCGCCGGCTCCTGCCGCCCGGCCGGGCGGAGGACTCGGCGGTGGGATCGCCCCCCTTCACGGTCATCGCATCGCACCTTCTCCCGGGGGCCGCCCGGGCTCGGCACGGCAGCTCACATCGGAAGCCGCAGCTTGGTCGGGTTCTTCCACACCCGGCACAGCGGCCGCTCGGTCCTCTTGAAACCCGGACGCGTCCAGGACTCATCCACCGTGTACGCCCCGGCGCCTTTTTCGTCAACGAACTCCCACAGCGGCTTCGTGGTCGCCGGGGGATCGGCCATGTCGGCCGGGAGGGCATAGAACGCCACCGTTTCCGGCGGGGCCTGGGGGGTCAGGACGATCAGGCGGGCCGGGCCGTCGCCGTCGCGTGCAAGCCCCACCGGCACCAGGCCGGACCTGGACCGGTCGCAGGCGAAGAAGGCGATCGGCGGGCTCCCGGCCGGCCTGCCGAGCCGCCGGCGGGTGACCAGACCTTCCGCCCGGCCGTCGGAAACGTCATACACCGGCACCGGCAGCACCAGCCGCCCGTCGCCGAGGTCCAGCCGGTACATGATCTGGTTGTAGTCGTATCGCGGCGTCGGGTTGTCGTTGCCGGAAAAGGTGCAGGTGTAGGTGCCCTCGAAGTAGATGATCCGGCCCCCCTGCTGGTCGAAGACCGGATGGTGCCTGGGGTTATAGAAGCTGTAGCGGTCATGGGTGACGATCTTGCGGGCATAGACCCACGGCCCCAGGGGGGTATCGGCCTCGGCGTACCAGGTTTCGCCGAGCATCGAAGTGCCGCCGATCTCGCAGCGGATGGTGATCCAGCGGCCGCGGCAGTCGTTCCAGTAGACCGAGCCGGCGTGGGGCATGACCGGCTTGCCGGTCTCGACGTCCTGGAGCTGGATCAGGGCCTCATGCGGTTTGAGCAGGCCGGCCTGGATCAGCTGGGCGGCGTCCTGTGCCGACACCGGCGGCGTATTGCGTCTCCACGCGTAACGGATGGTGCCGTCGGCGGCGCGGTCGATTTTCGGATCGCTCATGCGCGAACCTTCGACCAGGCAGGTGTACGCCTGGCAGCGCCCGGGGTCCAGATACGCCTCGAGCCTGGCCTCGACCCGGACGAGCGGAAACGGGGCGGGAAACCACAGGTACTCCACGCCGCCGTCGGCGTGGCGGAAGGGGTGCCCGCAGGGCATGGCCGGAGCCTTCAGGTCGAACTGGACGACCTTCTCGAACACGTCCCTGCCGTCGTCATACCGCATGATGCCCCGCTCGATGGTCTCCATCGCCGGCGTAACCCGTGAATAGGCGGTGTACATGCGCTCCGTGCCGGTCTCGTCGGGCAGCACCACCAGGGCGTCGATCCAGACCGGGTTGGTTTCGGGGTGGGGAGTCATCTCCCTGGCAAACCCCGTCTTTTCGTTGACAAAGTACTCCAGGTCGATCCCGACGGCCGGGTCCAGGCCGCCGTCGGCCGGAAGACGGGACGTCGCGCCGGTAGTCTTGAAGTTGCCCAGCGGGTAGGCCGGCCAGTTGGTGTCGCCCCAGAACCAGCGGTTCAGGCCCCGGTAGAACACGTGCTGTACGCTGTCGGAGCCCATGACCAGGGCGTTGATCGCGGGGTGTTTCAGGGGCACCGGCCGTCCGGCCAGCAGGCTGTCGGCGTAGATCCCCTGGCCGGTCACGCGGTAGAGCCGCTCGGCGATGTTCAGCCGGCGGATCCGCAGTTCGGCCTGCCCGCCGGGCCGGACATCCAGGGCCTTGCCGGCCATGCCGAAGCCGTCTTTGGGGAACTCGTAGCCGTGGCTGCGGACGGTGAAGAAAACCCGGGTGTTCATCAGCCCGGGCTCGCAAAAGGCGACCAGGCCGTTGCTGTCGGTCCAGTGGCGGATGCCGTTGGTGGTGGTCAGCTCGACCAGCGGCACGCCCCGGCCGGTGGCCTCATCGACCACCGAGATGACGAAGAAGTCCGACGGTCCGGCGGCCCGGACCGGCGCGCCGCCGGCCGGCACGAGGACAATGGCCGCCAGCGCCGCCCGGCTGAGCGCGGCCGCGAAAGCGCGAGCCCGACGGATCGATGTTCCTGGCATGACGGGCTCCCTGCCGGCGTCCGCGAAGGCCCGGGCCGGCCCCGGGGGGAATGCAACGGGGGCCGGCTGCACGCGGCAACCGACCCCCGTTCATCACCGGTCATGGCGGGGCGGCCGAAGTCGCGCCCGCAGGGTCATCACGGAGTGCAGGCCGGGTAATTGGCGGCCTGGAAATCGACGCCCGCCCCGGTCGCGCACCGCTCGAACTCGACGATATCATCCATGTCGATCTTGCCATCGACGTTCCGGTCGAAGCACTCGCAGCCGGGGAGCATCGGCTCGTCCGGGGCACTGCCGTTGATGGTGATGCACGCCTGCAGCCGGGCGAAGTCGTCCATGTCCACGTCGCTGTCGGCGTCGCGGTCGGCGAACACCTCGCCGCAGTCCGGCAGGCCGCTGAGCCGGTACGTGATCACGATCGGCTTGCTGAAGTCCACCAGCGGGTTGGGCACGTCCAGGGCCCGCGGCTCAGCCGCGTCCCGGGCCGAGGCCCAGACCCAGCGGGTCAGGCTGTTGTCCACGAACTGCCAGACCAGCGACTCCGAACGGCTCGAGCCGTCCGCCCCGACCGCTTCGACGATGTTGGCCTTGGGGGCCGCAGCGATGTTCGGGAAGCTGACGTTGCCGGAGTCCGGGGCCACGATGAACATCGAGGTGGTGTCGCCCACCGCGATCGACTCGAAGTCGGCGATCATGGCCACCGGATCGGGGGCAATGCCCTGCCGCACGTTGTCGATGTTGATCTGGTAACGGCCGGTGTTGGTCCCCATGGTCGCGAAGGCCAGGCCGTCCAGCACGCCCCAGGTGCCGTCCAGCACGCCGTTGCTGCCGCTGGAGGCCGAGAGACGCTGCACCGGATCGGTGGCCGGGTAGAACACGATCTCGCTCCAGCCCGGACCGACCACCAGGTCCTTGCCCTGCGGGGCGCTGCCCACCAGGCTGGTGGCCCCCAGGAACTCCAGAGACCCGACGGTGCCGCCGTCGGCGCCGATCGGCAGGTTGTTGGGGTTGCCGGTCTCGCGGATCACCAGCGACAGCCTGATCGGCGAGTTCTTGCCCGTACCGACCACCGCTCCCTGCGTCGGGATGCAGCCTTCCTGCAAGGTGCTGTTGACCAGGTACTCCTGCGTCGCGGTGATCTTGCGCCCGGCGATCAGCGGGGTCACGTCGACCGTCAGGCCGGTCACGCCGATCGGCGGGGTGACCTCGCCGATCTTCGTTTCGACCCACGACCCGCCGACGAGCTCGCCGGAGTAGACCCGCACCTTGGTGGCCTGCGGGTTGGTGCTGATCCCGGACACGTTGACCTGGGTCTTGCCGGCCTCCAGCGTGACCGACGGCGTGGTGGTCACCGAGACGGCGTCGACGTCACGGCAGGTCACCGGCGGCGGGCCGGCCACCAGCCGGATGTTGTCGATCATCATCGCGGTGTCGCCGAAGGCATTGTTGGTGTACCAGTCGGTCAGGTCGGTCGAGAAGGCGATCAGCACGCTGTCGCCGGCGTTGGCCGTGAAGGCGGAGGTGTAGACGTCCTGCGGCGCGGGATCCACGCCGAAGCCGTCCTTGGCGGCCGTCAGCCCCCAGTACTTGCCGGAGGCCGAGGTCGGAACCGCCTGGAGCTCGCCGGGAGCGGTCCGATGGGTGCCATTGACCTGGACGCCGACAAAGTAATCCGGGAAGGCATTCAGGTTGCTGTTCTCGTTGATCAGCATCTGCAGCTCGAGGTGATATTCGCCGGAGGCGGGAATCACGCCTTCATAGATCGCATAGATGCCGTTGGTGTAACCGCTGTCGGCGGTGTTGAGAATCCTGCTGGTCCAGGGCAGGGCGGGCGTCGGGAACGTCACCGTCCCGTAGGTCTGGTTCCAGACCTGGTACCAGACGCGCGGCGTACCCGGAGAGGGGTTGGTCGCGGTGCTGTTGGTCTGCTCGAAGTCCTCGATCACGCCCGCGGCGGTGACCAGGCGCTGGGTAGCCGAGACGCAGCTCTCCAGGGGCACAGAACCGACCATGATGGTCTGGGTCGCGGCCACGGTCTGGCCGGCGACCAGGGCCGGAACGGTGATGCCGACCTTGGCGTTGCCGCCGGGGTTCACGCTGTAGGGCGTTCCGGCCACATACACCGTGGCGGCCGAGGCCGAGGGGTCGATGTTGCTGACATAGACGACCGTCCGGCCCGCGTCGGCCATGCCCAGGTAAGGCGCGGCGATCTGGGCGCAGTCACCGATCTTCGGGCCGGTGGTGCCCACGCAGCTCTCCACGGTATCCACCGTCTGGGTGGGCAGCAGGGTTTCCTGATCGACCAGCGGATCGACGGTGACGGCGACGGTGGTGTTGCCGCCGGGGGCGTTGTTGGTGCCGATCAGACGGACGACGTCGAATGCATCCTTGGCGTAGACCTTTACCGAGGTGGCCGAGGGGTCCACGCCGGTCACGTTGACCGAGGTCAGTCCGGCCACCAGCAGCCCGCTGACGGTCGGCCTGGCGACCTGCTCGCAGCTGTCGACGGTCACGCCCAGCGTCGGCATGCAGCCCTCGGTGCCGCCCACGACCTGCGTGGCGACGATCAGGTTGCCGCTGACCAGCGGGGTCGTGGTCACGACGACATTCGGTCCGTCATAGGTGAACGGGGCGTCGGCCGTGCCGATCGGATTGACCGTCGAGACCGTCCGGTCGTACACCTTCACGCTGGTGGCCGACGCATCGACATTGGACAGCTTGACCGTCGTCGAGCCGTTGTACAGCACATTGGCCGGCGCCGTCGGCGGGACCGCGATGCAGGCGGCGTTCTCATCGCTGAGTCTGGAGATCTGGAGGTCATCGACCCAGATGCCGTCCGGCGAAGTCACCTCGCTGGGGGTGCCGATGGCTACGAAATTGAACAGCTTGCCGGCGGCGCCGGTCCAGGTGTGCGTGGAGACCGGTCCGCCATCGACGGTCACCCGCAGATCGGTCGCGCGGAGTTCGGCCCGGATCTCATGCCAGCCCGGCGTGCTGTTGTTGCGCCCGTTGCTCTCGATGTTCGCCCAGTTGGGGCCGCCGAGGTAGACGGTGCGGAGCTGGAACTTGCTCGTGTCCAGCGAGTTGTACATACCCAGCTCGATCCAGGCGTCGTTGGCCGGCCAGGTGCCTGCGTTGCCGACGCGCAGCGAAACCGTCGCCCGCTTTCCGGTGTTGGGCTGGTTGTAGATGCGGAACTTGATGACGATGGGGTCGGTGTCGTCCGGGGTGAGCTCCTGGCCGGGAGCCGCGAACTTGTGATAGCGCCGGGGCACGACCGGGTTGCCGCCGGGGTGAGCATAGCTCTTGGGGCTGCTGGTGAACCTGGAGGTGTCCAGGCCTTCGTTGGGCAGATCGGTCGTCGGCCCGCCCAGCCAGACCGCCCCCAGGGCCACGTCATCGGCGTAGGTGTCGAAGGTATCGCGGAAGAACGTGGCCGACTGGGCGAACGCCCCGCCGGTCACCGCCGTCAGGGCCAGGGCCGCGATCAGGGCCCGGCCCGCTGCTGAATGAACTCGTGACATGTACCCGACTCCTTTCCTGTGAAGGCCGCAACACTGTTGTGGGCCTGTCGGCCGCCCGGCGTCGCGCGGCTTCCGGCCCCCTCCAGGCGCCCCGCTTCAGGCGCCATCTCCGGGCACCCGCCCGGATTGCATTCCGAACCGCTTGATCACGACGCGTACCTTCCCTGCCCGCGAAGTCCGGCATGAGCCGGACGCGGCGTGATCCGACGGTCCGTGAACCCTTCACCAACCCCGTCAGACGATCGTCGGCCTCCGGCCTGCCCGGATCCGGGC
>CAZSYS010000074.1:5971-15709 GCA_964611365.1 uncultured Planctomycetales bacterium | reverse complement strand
CCGCAACCCGGGGGGCTTCGACGGCCTGGAGAGCGGGGCCATCCCCGCGCCGGACCCGGCCGGAGCGGGCGGCTCGGGGGGCAGTCTGCAGATCGGCGCCGCCACGCTGCTGCGGGCCGCCCTGCTTTCCGAGGACGCGCGCCGCGAGGGGCTGGCCGGCAAGATTGATCTGCTGAGCCTGGCGGCCGATCAGCGCTGCGACCTGCGCTACGATCGCCTGGGCACATGGGCCGGCGCGTTGAGCCTGCAGTCGGGTTCCGGGTCGGCCGGACCGTCATCCTTCCCTCTGCAGATGACCGGCGCGAGACTGCTTTTGGAGCCCCAGGCACCCTGAAGCGGCCTGGAGACGTGAGGTTTGCCCCGGTGTTTGAAGCCTTCGCGGAGTGCTGGTCCTGGGATCTGGCCGACGAGGGCGTCGATGCGGTCCTGGACCGGCTCAAGGGCGAGATCGGCCTGACCGGCCTGGTGGTGCCGGTGGTGGTGCCCGCCCTGTGCCAGGTGCGAGCCCGCCCGGGCGCCAGGCCCCGCGTGTTCCTGACCGGCGGTGGGGCGATGTTCCGCGCCGAATCGCGCTACTTCGCCGGGACGCGGCTGCGCCCGGTGGCCGCCGAGGGGCTGCGGCGCAGCGATTCGCCGGCCCGGGCGGCGCAGGCCTGTGCGGGTTACGGATTGCGGTTCCGGCCGGCGGTTCACGCATGCCACGACACCGCCGCCGCGGAGCGTTTTCCCGCGGCCGCGGTCCGTGACGTCTTCGGCGAGCCTGTGCCCGGGAGGCTCTGCCCGGTCAATCCCGACGTGCGCGAATACCTTCGCGGCCTGGTCGAAAACGTTGCGGCCCTGTGCCCGCAGACCGACCTGGAGCTGCGCGAGGCGGCCTTCCCGCACGACCGGTTTGCCGACCGCATCCCGACGGCCGGCCTGCCGCTTTCGCCGCTGTGCCGGCAACTGTGGTCGCTGTGCTTCTGCGACTCCTGCCAGCACCTGGCCGGGCGCGACGGCCTGGACGTGGCCGGTGCCGCCCGTGCGGTCACCGCTGCACTGGAGCGGCTTTACGAGGATGCCGGAGCCCTTCCGTCGACCGCCGAGGCCTGGATCGCCGAGCACCCGCCGCTGGCGGCGTTCCTGGAGTGGCGCACGGTCCGGATCACCGCCCTGCATGAGGTTCTGGCCGGCAGTGCCGGAGGCCGGCTGATCGCCCGCGCCTCCGGACCTTCTCGCTGGACGGGGTTTGATCCCCGGTCGGTCGGCCGAACTGCGGTGGTATGCGTGGAGGTCGCCCGGACGGCGGTGACCGCGGTGGAACAGGCGATCGGGCAGGCCGGGCTCGAATCCGGCGCGGGGCGGGGTCTGGAACTCAGCTTTGTCGAGGCTCTGGCCGGGTGCCAGGACCCCTCGGCGCTGGTTGCGTCGGTCGCGCGGGCGGCCGAACTGGGGGCCCGGGGTGCAACCCTGGGGAATATCGGACTGCTGCCGCCGTCGCGGCTGGATTGGCTCCGCCAGGCGGTGCGCTACGCCTCGCGGCAGCGGCAGGACGGTCCGGTTCGATCGCAACGGTCTGTGGGAGAAGAGGATAAGCCTGCCGGACTGGCCGGGTGACCAGCCGGGGTGCCCGTCCTGTGCGGCTGTGAAAGTTGTAGGCTCGGGCCGGGCCGGGGCAATAATGTAAGGTCGGCGGCGGCACGGGCCCGGAACCGAGAAAGGCCGGCACGAATCGGGCGCAGCGGCAGTTGCCGCCACGCCCGGCACCGGCTCGGGGAGCCGGCGTCGAGCAAAGGGAAATCATGGACAGCGACCTGAGCAGGGTGATTCGCCAGGCCCGGCGGCGGCTGTGGTTGAACCGCTGGTTCTCGGGGCTGGGTTGGGCGGCGGCCTCGGCGGCCGGGGTGTTCGTGCTGCTGGTGGTGCTGAACCGCTGCGTGCTGGCCCTGGACGAGGACGCGCGGCTGTTGTTGGGGGTGGCCGGGGCGCTGGCCGCGGCCGGCCTGCTGGTTTCGGGCATCTGGACGCTGGTCACGCGAGAGAACGCCTCCACCGCGGCCGCGCTGCTGGACCTGGCCGCGGGGTTGAAGGAGCGGCTCAGCAGCGGGCTGTACTGCCAAAGCAGCGAGGATCCCTTCGCCCGCGCCGTGGCCGTGGATGCCCGTCGGACTGCCCGCGGGCTCTCGGTGAGGCAGCATCTTCCGGTTCGGGTGCCGGCCTCGGCGGGTTACGCCGGCGCGTCGCTGCTGGCGGCCGGGCTGGTCTTTCTGCTGTTTCCGGCGGTGGACCTGGCCGGCAAGGAGGCCGCGCGTGAGGAAGAGCGGCAGCGGCGCGAGGCGATCGAGCGGGTCGCCGCCCAGGTCAAGCCGGTCATGGAGGATGAACTCCAGCGGCTGGCGGCCGCGAAGAAGGTCGTGCAGGAAGCGATGAAGGATCTGGACCCGGTGGCGGCCAGCATGCCGGCCCATCCCGACGATATCCGCAACAACGCCGTGCACCAGCTCAACCGCATCGGCGACCGGCTCCAGCAGCGTCGGGACGCGACCGAGCAGGCCGGGGTGGCCGAGTTCAAGAAGATGCTCCGGCAGCTTTCGACCGGGTCGCGGCCGACCGACTCGCCGGTCGGCAGACTCGCCCAGGCTCTGGCGGACGGGGATCTCAAGAACGCCCGCGACGCCCTGGAGGCCCTGCGCCGGGAGCTGGACCGCACGCCGCAGACGCCCGAGGAGAAGCAGCGTGCCGAGGAGCTCAAGGCTCAGCTGGACCAGCTGTCGCAGGCCCTGGCCCGCATCGCCGAAAACGACCGCAAGATGCAGACCATGATGGCCGAGGCGGGCCTGAGCGAGGCGCAGATCGCCGAGGCGATGGAGAGCCTCCGCAAGGGGGACATGGATTCCCTGGCCCGCAAGCTGACTGAAAGCGGCCTGTCGCCCGAGCAGGCGGAGAAGCTGAGCAAGAAGCTGGCCTCGCGGTCTTCGGCGTGCGAGGCGATGAAGAAGATGGCCTCCAGCCTGGGGTCGGCCTGTCGGGGTTCGGGAAGTCAGCGGGCCGGTGGCGGGCAGGCCCGTGCGGGGGAATCGCAGGCCCCGGAAACCGCCGACCTGCAGGCCGCCGGCCAGCAGCTCTCGGCCATGGAGGCCCTGGAGCAGGAGCTGGGCCAGATCCAGTCGGCGATGTCCGCGGTGGCGGGCATGAGAAATTCGCTGTGCGGCAGCGGCGGGCCGTCGGAGAGCGGCCAGCCGGGCCCGGGCATGGGAGACGATGGGCAGGGCGAGGGCGGCATCGCCCCCAGGGAGCCCACCGCGATCCGCACGGTCAAAGAGCGCAGCGCCGTCCACACGCTGGGCGGCGCGATCATTTCGCAGCGTTTCGTCGAGGGCGAGCAGTATCGTGGAGAGGTTTCCGACGAATACGTCGAGGCGGTGATCTCCGCCCAGCGGGACACCGCCGAAGCGACGCTCCGCAAGCCGCTTCCTCGCCACCTGCAGCACAGCCGGTCGCAGTACTTCTCCAGCGTGCTCAAGGATCTGCCGCCGGAGAAACTGCAGGCCGAACGGGCGGAGAATGCTCCGCCGCCGGCCCCGGCGTCCTCCCTGCCTGGAGGTTGAGCATGGGTCTGCCGAGTGACCGCACACGATGTTTTGAACCGGTTCACCAGGCTTTGCCCCTCGGACTGGCCGCGGCGTGGATGGCGGTCGGCCTCTTTGCCTGCCGTCTCGACCCCGCCGGGGAGGTGACGCTTTACTGCAGCGTCGATGAGCCGTTCGCCCGGGAGGTCGTCGCCGCCTATGCCCTTCAGACCGGCGTCCAGGTCCGGCTCAAGACGGACACCGAGGCGGGCAAGACCACCGGGCTGGTGAACCGCATCATCGCCGAACGGTCCAACCCCCGCGCCGACGTGTTCTGGTCGAGCGAGCTGTTTCAGACCATCCGGCTTGCCCGGGCCGGCCTGCTGGCCGAGTTCCGACCGCAGGCCGAGGGGATTCCGGACCGTTACCGGGATCCCCAGGGCCGCTGGATCGCCTTCGGGCTGCGGGCCCGCGTGATCGCGTACAACACCCGCCTGCTCAAGGCCGATGAGCTGCCGGCCCGCTGGCGGGACATCGCCGACCCGCGGCACAAAGGCCGGCTGGGCGTGGCCAACCCGCTGTTCGGCACCACGCGCGGGCACTTCGCGGCCATGCTGGCCCTGTGGGGCGAGCCCGAGTACATCGGATTTCTGAAGGCACTGCGTGAAACCACGGCCGGCACGCTGATCGAAGGCAACGCGACCGCCGCCCGGCTCGTCGGCCGGGGCGAGCTGCACCTCTGCGCGACCGACACCGACGACGTCTACGCCCGCCAGGCGCGCGGCGAGCCGGTGGACATGGTGTTCCCGGACATGGGCGACGGCGGGACGCTGCTGATTCCCAACTCGGTGGCCGTGCTGGCCGGCGCTCCGCACCCGGAGGCGGCCCGGAGACTGGCCGAGTTCATTGCCTCCGAGCAGACCGAACGGATGCTGGCCGGCAGCGCATCCCGCAACATTCCGGTGCGCCCGTCGCTCCGCCGGGAGCTGGAGATCAGCCTTCCGCCGGAAACCTCGCTCTCCTTCGAACAGATCGTCGAGGCCATGGACCGGGCGATCGAGCTGGCGGACACTCACCTGCGGTCCTGAGGCCGACATGCCGGTTTGCCCGGCGGCGGGGCCGCGCAGCCGGCCTGGGCGGACTGTCCCGTGCGCGGAACACCCGACCCTGCCCGTGCTCAACCCCCGGCCGATGCGAGGCGGCCCGGGCGCCGGAGCGTTCTCCCTGAACATGGCCCGAACCGGATGGCGCGCATATGATCCGATAAAGGTGCCGGATATCGCGTCCGGCGACGCTTCGGGGCGCAGGATCATCCGGGCCGCCCCGATCCGCCCAGCCCACCCGCGATCATCTCCCTCCGGCGCCGCGCGTCCGCTCGTCAGCGGTTTTTTTGCCAAACTGCGCGGCTGTAGCGACCGAAGTAGCCAGGGGATTTGTAACGATCGCATCGATCGAGGCGGCGGCACCGGACAACCGGTCGCCGGGGCGCCTGTTGAGGGGGAGGCGGCGGTTGGAGCCGACGCCGGTGGACAAGTCCAAGCAAGTCCTGACGACCGGCCAGGTGGCCCGGATCTGCAAGGTCGCTCCGCGCACGGTGTCCAAATGGTTCGACACCGGCCAGCTGCGGGGTTACCGCATCCCCGGCAGCAAGGACCGACGCATCCCCCTGGCCCAGCTGATCCGCTTCATGAAGGCGCACAACATGCCGCTGGACAGCCTGGAGACCGGGCAGACGCGGCTGCTGGTGATCGACCGCGACGCGGACCTGGCCGGGCTGCTCAAGGACACGCTGACCAGGACCGGCGAGTACGAGGTCCGCGTGGCCGAGTCGGCCTTTGAGGCCGGCGTGGCCGTCGAGTCGTTCGCCCCGCACGTGGTGCTGGCGGACGTGGACCTTCCGGGCATCGACGGTTCGACATTAGGGCGATTCTTCTCCGCCCGCGCCGAGCTGCGCGGCACGCAGCTCATCGCCACCGGGGCCTCGCTGACCGAGGCGGACCGGCAGACACTGCTTCAGCAGGGCTTCCACTCCGCGATTGCCAAGCCGTTCAGCATCCGGGAATTGACCGCGGCGGTCGAGCAACTCATGGCCGTCCGGGCGCTGTGAGCCACGGGCAGGGGGGGGCTGGCCGGCGGGTGAGCCGCGATCGGGCCTGGCCGGCGGGGTGGGCCGCGCGCGGCAATTCGCAAGAGTCCGGAGCCGGCGGCGGCGTCCGAAGCGGCGGGGCCGGCGCGGGTCTCAGGCTTCCTCCTCGGCCGGCGCGGCGGAGGGCTCGGAACGCAAGACCGTCCCGGGTTCGCTGGCCACCGAAGGACGACGGGCCAGGGCCAGCTGGGTGATCAGGAAGGCCAGGCAGGCGGAGGCACCCTGATGGGGTGAGGGGCCCGTCGGCGTCAGCAGATCCCGGCAGCCCGCGGTCTCCGGATCGACCATGGGCGTGCCGGCGGCGTTGCGGCCGCGGAACCACTGGGCCGACAACTCGGCCTGCCGGCCGTACATATCCTGGCCGCTGACCCGTTCGGCGGTACAGAGCAGTTCCACCATCGAGGCGACCTCGGCAGGCGTCTGGTCGAACGCCGCGGGGTCCCTTCCGGGCAGCCAGCCGCCCCGCGTGCCCACCGGATGCAGCATGCCGCTGCGAATCAGGGCCCGGGTCAGAAACTGGGTCATGGTTTCGGCGACGCGGGCCAGTCGGTTCTCGCCGGTCAGCCGATACGCGCACCACAGGCCATGCGGGATGACCGCGGCGCCGGGCGTCCACTGGGCTTCGGCCCACTCCCACCCCTCGGCCCGGACGGCGTAATAGCAGTCTTCCACTAGCCAGTGGGCCATGGACTCGACGAGGTCGAGCCCTCCGGCGGGATCCCGTTCGCGACGGCTCTCGATCGCCACCAGCCAGTTGCCCACCGCCACGGGCGTCCAGGCGGTGTCACCGTGTTCCTCCAGCAGCAGCGTCCACCACTCGGCCGCCGCCGCCCGGATCGGCGCGGGCAGCCGCGAGCGGGTCACGGCCGCCAGGGCCCGGGCCACGCGCGACTGGACCACGGCGTCGTCCTGGCCGGCGTCGAACCAGGCGCCGGTGGCATCGCATCGCGGGTATACGCCGAAATCCTGACGCTGGCCGCGGGAGAGGTAGCCGAAGCACGTCTTGGCCAGAATCGGCAGCCGCCCGTGGTCCAGCGAGTCGCTGGCCAGTGCACAGAGCCGCAGGCCTTCGGCGTTATCGACCGTGTCGTAACCGGAGAAGCGGTCCGGGCAATCGCCCACTGCCGAGCGAAGCAGCCCCCTGGGGTCGGTCAGGCGCTGCAGATGTGCCAACCATGCGGGAGATGCGGGCATGGCAAGATCCCGAAAAGCTCCGCCGCTGCGTGGATGCCTGTTCTATCGACCAAGCGGGATCGACTTGCCGTCCCCGCGTCCGAATCCCTTTGAGCGGGCAGTCGCCGGCGTGAACGGGCGACCGACCCCCACCGCCGGGCAGGCGCCTCCTGCCTCCTGTTTTCTCGGTTGAAACCCGCGAAAACTTCACCGCGGTGACCCGAATCTGATACGCTTTTTCCACCTGACCGGTTTCCGCGGAGGCGATCGAATCCGCTTTCTCGCGGCAACCCGCTCCCCGGGCGTCGAATGTCCGTCGCGGCCGGCCGGTTTACGGACTCAGCCGATCATCCGGGCCAGGGCTTCGACCAGCCGACCTACGCCCTGAAAAACCTCCGCCGGACCCTTGGCCAGCATGTAGGCCGGCGTGCTCAGGATCCGGTGTTCTTCATCCACGACACAATCAGTCGCGGCACACTGAACGTGGGTCATGCCCATCCGCTCGATGGCCGCGGCCGTCTGGGGGTCATTGCCGATGGTCAGCCGGGCCCGGATGCCGCGTTTGCCCAGAATACGGGCCAGCATGGCCGGGGCAATGCAGATCGCCGCCACCGGCTTGCCGGCGTCCAGCATGCCGCCGACAAGCCGTTCGACGGCGGGGTGAACCTTGCAGTCAGAACCACGATCGGCAAAGTCGCAGAGGTTCCTGGCCGCCCCGAAGCCTCCTGGAAAAACCAGGGCATCCAGCTGCTCGGTACGGACTTCCGCCAGATCGCGGATGTCGCCGCGGGCGATGCGGGCGGATTCCTCCAGCACGTTGCGGGGTCCCCCGGCCTGAGCCGGGCGGCGGGTCCAATGATTCACCACAGCCGCCTGGGCGATGTTGGGGGCACAGCAGACCGCCTGGAGTCCGGCCCGGTCCAGGGCGGTCAGTACGGCCACCGACTCATGGATCTCAGCGCCGTCGAGGAAACCGCAGCCTGACAGACATACACCGACGCGTCGCATGCGTGTACCCTCCGGCCCGTCCGGGCTCCGGATGCCGCCGATGGAATGATAAGCCGGGGCGTCGCCAAGGGGCAATCTCGGCCCGGCATTTTGCCGACAGGTCCCCGCCGGGCATGACCCGGGAAGCGGTGCTGCCCCGTCGCTCGCCGGCCCCTGAGCCGCCGGGCATGCGGGCCGGCCGTCGGGTACAATGCGGTCCACCATGCGGGCTGACCGGGCTGAAGCTGGTCGAGGGCATCTGACCGCCGCGACCGCCGGGATGGAGGATTGCGTCATCATGAGCACCAGGGAGGATCCGGCCACACCGGCCGTGGCTGCGAACCTTCGCAGTCGGGTTGCGGCCATGCTGCTGATCGGCCTGGCCTCGGCCGGCTGCGTCGGATCGCGCCAGTACCAGGCCGGAGCGGCCTACCTGGATGCCCAGGATTACGACCGGGCCGTCGAGACGCTGCGCGAGGCGGTCAAGGCCAGGCCGGGAAACACCGAGTACCTCGCCCGGCTGGAGGCGGCGGAGTCGAAATCCGCCGACCAGCACGTGGCCGCTGCGCAGGAACACCTGCGGAACCGGCGGCTGACCGACGCGCAGCGCGAGATCGAGGTCGCCCGGGACCGCGTGCCCACCCATCCGGAGGTCACCAGGCTCAGCGAGCCGCTGAAGCGGCAGATCGCCCGCTGCGAGGCGCTGGTCGCCCAGTCCGAGGCCGCGCTGAGCGAGGGACGGTGGGAGGAAGCCTACCGCCTGGCGACCGAGGCCCAGGCGATCGACACGGCCCACCCCGCCGCCGAGTCGGCGGTGCGACGTGCGCGGGCGGCGCTGCTTGCCGACCGCATCGCGGCCGCCCGGCTGGCGGCGCAGCGCGGCGATGAGCAGGGATTCACGGCGGCGCTGTATCTGGCCCGGCGGATCGATCCGAACGACCCCGTCATCCAGCAGATGTGCCGGGAGGCCGGCCCGGGGACGGGGGATCAGACCGTGGCCGCAACCCGCGCCGCCGCGCCAGCGGCCTCCGGACCGGTCGCAGGCCAGGCGGTTGCCTCGCGGCCGTTCGAGCAGCCGGCGACGGACCAGCCCTCCCGGGCGACGGCCGGATCCGAGGTCGCCGCCGGGCCTGCCCCGGCGGACCGCTCGCCGGCACCGGAAGTCTCGCGGGAGGTCAAGCCATTGCCGGGGGGTCGCAAAGCGTCGCCCCCACGGCCTGCCGAGGCCGCAGTAGCCCCGGTGTCCGTGCCGCCGCCGGCTCTGATCGAGTCCCCGGAGGATGCTCCGGAAGACCCGCCTTCGCCGCTGATCATCGGCCTGGGGAAGTCGGGCACGGGCGCCGCTGCGGCTCCGGTTCGGCCGGCGCCCAGGCCCGCCAGTCGTCCGGCCGGAACGCCGGTGGCTCCCATGCCCTCGGTCGCACCGGCGGTCGCCCCGCTCGCCCCGGCCGGCCCGGCCGCGGATCAGCCCCCGATCCCGGTCCGGCCGTCTTCGCCGCCGGTCGCCCAGTCCGGCCGCATCGTTTCGGCACCGCGCCACCGCGACCCGGCACTCCAGCCGCAGGCGTTTCTTCACCGGGCGGTGATCAGCCGCAAGGACGGGCGCTACCGCGACACGGCCACCACTGTGGACGGCGTCACCGTGCGGCTCCGCGATACGGACCACGACCCGCTGGATGCGGATATCGAGATCCGCATCGGCACGACCCGCATCCGGCGGGACGATGTGCGCATCGGCCAGGGGGTGACCTTCCGGGTGGCCGAGGGCCGGACCTACCGGCTGGTCGTTCTCTCGATTCTCGACGACCGGGAGACGATGTCGTTCGGCATTCAGCGCGTGCCGGACGCACGCTGACGGGCGTTACAGCTTCCGCAGGATACGGC
>CAZSYS010000074.1:0-5961 GCA_964611365.1 uncultured Planctomycetales bacterium | reverse complement strand
CGGCCGACGGCGACGGTCACCGCCTCGTCCAGGGCCGCGAAGGCCTCGCGGAGCGCCGGCGCCGCGGCCGGCGAGCCGCGCAGGGCGTTGAGTGCCGCGCTGGAGAGTTTGCGTTTCTCGGGGAACGCCGGTTCGCAGTCACGGCAGATCAGGCCGCCCTGGCCGGCGGAGAAGTACCCTGCCCGGTCGGGCGGCGCCGGCTTGCCGCAGGCCACGCAGCGGCCGAAGTCCGGCCAGAGTCCCGCCGAGGTCAGCAGGGCGTGAAGATAGCCGACCGTCGCGGCGAAGGGGTCGTCGGCGGTCGAGAGGCTGTCCAGGGCGGCCACCAGGGCCAGGTACAGGCCCTCGTGGGCGTCGGCCTCCTCGGTCATGACGCAGGTGACCTCCGCCAGGTACTGGGCGGCGTACCAGCGGGGCAGGCTTTCGCGCAGGGCCAGCCAGGCCTGGATCTGGCGCCACTCGGTCAGGGTGCCCAGTCCGCGGGCCTCCTGCGGGCGGGGGAGGAAGACCACCGACCCGCGCTCCAGCAGGTCCACGCCGACGGCGAACCGGTTTCGCGTGCTGCGGCGGATGCCCTTGGCGATCAGGCGGCGCAGGCCGTGCCGGCGGGTGAAGAAGGCCAGCACCTGGGAGGTCTCGGAGTAGTCCAGCCGCCGCAGGGCGACGGCCTCGTCCTTGACGGCCGGCATGGCGCGGGGGCCTCCCGGCGGTCAGCCGATCGGGCCGGGCGGCTCCTCCGTGGGTTCGACCGTCGGGTCGAACTGGGGCGGCGGGCCCTGTTCCTTCGGCAGGTTGCGGTACCACAGCAGCATCAGTCCCGTGAGGCTGACGGCGAAGATGACCAGCGTGACCGAGAAGCTGGACCAGTCCAGCACCATGGCCTGCATCGGCAGCAGGAACAGCGTGATCTGCCAGGTCAGGGCGAAGGGCACGGAGACGATGTCGTAGAAGTTCTCGCGGTCCATGGCCGCTCGGGCCTGCGGGTCCAGGAGCCGCTTGAGGGGGCCCCAGAACCCGAACGGGCGGGTGGTGCGGTAGAAGCGCCAGACCACCCGCGGCTCGGTGGGGCGGGTCAGCAGGGTGCCCAGGATCGCGCCGATGAGCGAGACGCCGGTCAGCACGACAAACTTCGACACTGCGGTAAGCTGGCTGACCTCCATGATGGAGAGCACGCGTTCGATCACCGAGGCGACCATCGCCACCGCGGTGCCGACGATGACGCCGCCGGCGTTGAACCGCCACCAGTAGAGGCGCAGGAGCTGGGGGATGGCCAGGCCGGCGGTCAGGGCCATGATGATCCAGTCCCAGATGTCGTTGATGCTCCTGGTGAAGTAGGCCATGGCGAAGCCGCCGATGACCAGGATGATGCCGAAGACGTAGCTGGCGGCGATGAGCTCGAAGTTGGACGCCCGGGGTCGGATGAAGCCCTGGTAGATGTCGCGGGTCATCAGCGAGACCGTGCCGTTGACCGTCGGGGCGAAGGTGGACATGGCCGCGGCGACCAGCGAGACCACCAGCAGTCCGCGCAGTCCCATGGGGATCCGCATGAGGATCACGGCCGGCAGGATGCGCTCGGGATTGACCGTGCCCTCGTAGCTGACCAGGTTGACCAGCTCGTCCCAGCGGGGTCCCAGGATGCCGCGGAGCCTTTCGACCAGCGCGGGGTGTTCGTCGGGCCGCTGGAGGATCCGGGCCATGGTCTCCTCCCACTGGTGCTTGGCGATGACCGCCGAGACCTGCCGGTGCCGGGCGATCAGCACGGTCAGCCGGTCCGGCCAGTCGGCGCCGAGGATCTCCTGCAGGCCGCCGGCGGTGGCCGGGTCCAGTGTTCCGGCCCGCCAGGCCTTCAGGCCGGCCTCCCAGTCCGAGGGCCGGAGCACCTTGGCCACCCGGGAGGCGGTCGCCAGGTCCAGTTGCGAGGCGTCCTGCCCGGCGCGCTGGACGAGGTATTCCTTGATGGCGATTTCGGCCTCGCTGAGGACCTCCTGCCGGGGGAAGGCCTTGTGGACCAGGAACAGCCCCATGACCGCGAAGCCCATCATCATCGGCCAGCGGAAGGTCATCAGCCAGGTCCAGAAGAAGGTCAGCAGGCCGCATTCGCGCTCGTTGCGGGCCCCGAAGTAGCGCGGGTCGGCTCCCTGGCCCATGCCGCCGATGATGTTGCGGATCAGGTAGAACAGGGCGAAGAGAAACAGCGATTCGTAGTCCTCATAGCCCCGGGGCATGTCCACGTGGAACGACGGCGCGCTGCTGATCCAGTTGGTGCTGCCGGTGACCTCCCGGGCCAGGGTGCCCAGGTCGCCCTCGTAGCCGGTCACCTGGGCGAAGGCCAGGCCGGAAATCACGATGACGCTGATGAGCACGATGGCGGCCTGGAACAGATCGGTGTAGACCACGCCGTAGAAGCCGGCGGTGACGGTGTAGACGGTGGTCAGGCCGACCATGATCACCGCGCAGACCATCGGCGAGTAGGGCAGGAACATCGACAGGAACAGGCCGGCGCCCTTGATCAGGTAGGCGAGCATGCCGAAGGCGAACAGCACGCCGGCGGCGGCGGTGATGAAGCGCGCCGCCTGGGCGCCCGGCCCGGTGCCGAAGCGGTAGATGTTCCACTCCGCGCCGGTCATGCAGTTGGACCGCCGGTGCCACTTGCCGGCCCACAGCATCATGAAGGCCAGGACCAGCACCGCTCCGCCGCGGAACTCGATGTACAGCCCCTGGGGGCCGAGCATGTAGAGGAACGAGACGATGACCATCGTGCCGGTCATGTCCAGGAAGTTGAGCATCCCCGAGACGCCCAGGGCCCACCACGGCAGCTGCTTGCCGCCCAGGAAGTAGGCCTCGAGGTTCACCGACGCCCGCCGCTGGAGGTAAAAGCCCATCACCAGCAGGACGGCGCAGTAGGCGAGGATCACGCCGTAGTCGATCCCGTTGAGATACTTCACGAGGGACCTCCGCGCGAAAGGATGGACAAACCGGGCATCGATCCGTGCCGGTAGTGTAGCGGCGGGCAGGCGCCCCGCAAGCCCGGGGCCGCCGTCCGGACCCGGGTGGGGGGCAGTCGGCCGGACCGCGGGGGGACGCCGTCCGGCCGGCCTCTGCCGGACGGCCGCTCCGCCGGGGACTGGTCAATCCGGCCGCCGGAGGCGAAGATACCGGCCAAGGGGGGCGAAACCGGGGCCTTCGACCGGCCCCGGCGTCCCCGGGGAGGTGCCGTGCCGATGTCGGATCGCGATGTGGCCCGCTGGGCCGAACGAATCGACCAGGAAACGCGCGAGTGGATCGATTCGCTCGACTACGTGCTGCAGCACTCCGGCCCCGAGCGGGCCCTGGAACTCGTGCAGGGGCTGGCCACCGAGCTGCGGCGCCGCGGCGTGACCGTGCCCTACGCCCTGACCACCCCCTACATCAACACCATTCCGGCCGAGCTGCAGCCGCCCTATCCGGGCGACCGGGACCTCGAGCGGCGGATCAAGTCGATCATCCGCTGGAACGCGATGGCCATGGTGGTGCGGGCCAACCGCGGGTCCTCGGGCATCGGCGGGCACATCTCCACGTTCGCCTCCGCGGCCACGCTGTACGAGGTCGGCTTCAACTGGTTCTTCCGCGGCCGCGGCCAGGGGCGGTCCGGCGACCAGATCTACTTTCAGGGTCACGCCGCGCCGGGCATCTACGCCCGGGCCTTCCTGGAGGGGCGGATCGACGCCGGGCAGCTTCAGGGCTTCCGCCGCGAGCTGCAGCCCGGCGGGGGCCTGCCGTCCTACCCGCATCCCTGGCTGATGCCCGGCTTCTGGGAGTTCCCCACCGTGTCGATGGGGCTGGGCCCGATCATGAGCATCTACCAGGCCCGCTTCAACCGCTACCTGCAGGACCGCGGCCTGTGCAACACCGACCACTGTCGGGTGTGGGCCTTCCTGGGCGACGGCGAGATCGACGAGCCCGAGTCGCTGGGGGCTCTGACGCTGGCCTCGCGCGAGGGGCTGGACAACCTCACCTGGGTGATCAACTGCAACCTCCAGCGGCTGGACGGGCCGGTGCGCGGCAACGGCAAGATCATCCAGGAGCTGGAGGCCGCCTTCCGCGGCGCCGGGTGGAACGTCATCAAGGTCGTCTGGGGCAGCGACTGGGATCCGCTGCTGGCCCGCGACGCCGAGGGCTGGCTGGTGCGGCGCATGGAGGAGGCCGTCGACGGCGACTACCAGAAGTACTCCGTGGAGACCGGGGCCTACATCCGCGAGCACTTCTTCGGCAAATACCCGGCGCTGCGCGAGATGGCCGCCCAGCTCTCCGACGAACAGCTGAGGCGCATGCGCCGCGGCGGCCACGACCCCGAGAAGGTCTACGCGGCCTACCGGGCGGCCTGCGAGTTCAAAGGCGCCCCGACCGTCATTCTCGCCAAGACCATCAAGGGCTACGGCCTGGGCGAGGCCGGCGAGGGCAAGAACATCACCCACCAGCAGAAAAAACTCAACGAAGCCGAGCTGGCCGGCTTCCGCACCCGCTTCGGCATCCCGATCTCGGACGCCGAAGTGGCCGACGCCCCATTTTACCGACCGCCGGAGGACAGTCCGGAGATGGAGTACCTCCGCCGGCGGCGGGCCGAACTCGGCGGCTTCATCCCGGCGCGCACCACCGACTGCCCGGCCCTGCCGGTCCCGCCGATGGAGCTGTTCGGAGAGTTCCTCGAGGGCACCGGCGAGCGCGAGGCCTCGACCATGATGGCCTTTGCCCGGCTGTTCGCCAAACTGCTGAAGGACCCGCAGATCGGCAGGTACATCGTGCCGATCATTCCCGACGAGGCCCGGACCTTCGGCCTGGAGCCGCTGTTCCGCCAGTGCGGCATCTACTCCAGCCGGGGCCAGCTGTACGAGCCGGTGGACCGCGACACGCTGCTGTACTACCGGGAGTCGCGCGACGGGCAGATCCTCGAGGAGGGCATCACCGAGGCCGGCTCGATGTCGTCGTTCATCGCCGCGGGCACCGCCTACGCCACCCACGGCGTGCCGACCCTGCCGTTCTTCATCTACTACTCGATGTTCGGCTTCCAGAGGATCGGCGACCTGATCTGGGCGGCCGCCGAGATGCGCTGCCGCGGCTTCCTGATGGGCGGCACCGCCGGCCGGACGACGATCAACGGCGAGGGCCTGCAGCACCAGGACGGACACAGCCACCTGCTGGCCTCGGCCTACCCCACCGTCCGGGCCTACGACCCCGCCTGGGCCTATGAGATGGCCCTGATCGTCCGGGCCGGCATCGAGCACATGGTCCAGCGTCAGGAGGTCGGTTTCTACTACCTGACCATCTACAATGAGAATTACGTCCAGCCGCGAATGCCCGAGGGCGCCGAGGAGGGCATCCTGAAGGGCCTGTACCTCTACCGCCCGGCGGCCTTCGAAGGGACGCCCAGGGCGCGCGTCCAGCTGCTGGGCAGCGGCCCGATCCTGCGGGAGGTGCTCCGCGGGGCGGACCTGCTGGCCGAACGGTATGGGGTGGCCGCCGACGTCTGGAGCGCCACCAGCTACAACCAGCTGCGGCGCGACGCCCTCGAGGCCGATCGCTGGAACCGGCTGCACCCGGACCAGCCTCCGCGGCGGTCGTATGTCCAGCAGGTGCTTGACGGGCGCGAAGGCCCGTTCGTGGCCGCGTCGGACTACATGAAGGCCGTGCCCGATCAGATCGCCGGATGGGTTCCCGGCGGCCTGACCACGCTGGGCACCGACGGCTTCGGGCGCAGCGATAGCCGCCCGGCCCTGCGGCGCCACTTCGAGGTGGACGCCGAACATGTGGCTGCCGCGAGCCTGGCGGCGCTGGCCCGGCGGGGGCAGTGGGATCCGTCCGCCGCCGCCCGGGCGATGGGCGAACTGGGGGTCGACCCCGAAGCGATGGAACCGATGCATGCCTGACGGCAGCCGGCGGACCACGCCGCCGGCGGACCGGGCAGGCGCTGGCCGCCGTGGACCG
>CAZSYS010000073.1:0-15824 GCA_964611365.1 uncultured Planctomycetales bacterium | reverse complement strand
CCGCCCGACCCCGTCCCGTCAGCCTTGCCAGCCTGATCGCCCGTGCGTCCATCGCGCCTCCCGCCTCACCGGGCGAAGCCGAGCTCGCGCTCGGTCTCGCCGACGGCTTCATCAATGATGTCCAGCCCCCGCAGGAGCACCTCTTCCTCCATCACGATCGGCGGGCTCATCCGCAGGATGTGCCCGGCCGGGATCCAGGCCAGCCCGCGGGCGAAGGCCTTCTGGTAGACCAAGGCGCCGGCCTTGTCGAAGGGCTCCTTCGTCGCCCGGTCCTTGACCAGCTCGATGCCGAACAGGCAGCCCTTGCCGCGGACATCGCCGATGATCGGGTGGGCCTCCTGCATCCACCGCATGCGCTTCATCGCCGCCTGCTCCAGCCGGACGGCCTGCTCGAGGAGGCCCTCCTCCTGGATGACCTCGATGCTGGCCAGGGCGGCCGCACAGGCCATCGGGTTGCCGCCGTAGCTGCTGGAGGCCGAGATGGCCTCGAACGACTCCTTGTAGGGCTCCCGCACCGCCACGGCGGTCACCGGGAAGCCGTTGCCGAAGCCCTTGCCGATGGCCACGACGTCCGGAAGCGTGTTCCAGTGCTCCAGGCACAGGAACCGGCCGGTCCGCCCCATGCTGGTCAGGACCTCGTCGGCCATCAGCAGGATGCCCCGCCGGTCGCACAAGGCCCGCAGTTTCGGGAAGAAATCGTCCGGCGGCATGACCGATCCGCCCCAGCCCTGGATCGGCTCGAGCACAAAGGCCGCCACCTGATTCACCGTGGCCCGCTCGAGGTATTCCTCATAGAACCGGATGTAGGCGTCCGTATCGATCGTGCCGTCGGGCTTCGTCCAGTGCGGCCGGTAGGTGTTCGGGCGCGGCACCATGTGCATGCCCGGCGCCCGCACCGCCCCGTAGGCGATCGAGCGGATCTCCGCCAGGGAGACGGCACCGTAGGTCTTGCCGTGAAAGTCGTAGTAACAGGAGACCAGCTCGTGCCTGCCGGTGGCCGCCCGGCAGACCCGCATCCCGGCCTCGACCGCCGTCGTGCCGGAATCGTAGAGCTGGAAGCCGTTCAGGTCGCCCGGCAGGATCTCGGCCATCTTCTCCATCAGCCGGGTCTTGATCTCGGTGGTGAAGTCGTGGCAGTTCATCAGCCGGCCGGCCGCCTGCTGCACCGCCTCGACGATCTTCGGGTGGCAATGCCCCAGCGTGGTCACGTAGATGCCGGAGGAGAAGTCGATGTAGCGGTTGCCGTCCACGTCGGTCAGCACGCAGCCGTGCCCCGAGTCGAACGCCACCGGAAACAGCTTCACCTGCCCGCTGAGGCCCTTGAAGTACTTCGTGCACCGGCCGTGAAGCTCCCTGGACCGCGGTCCCGGGGGGGGCACGGTGATCGAGGGAACGGTCGACAGATCCACGTGAGCCCAGTACGCCTGCGATACCGATACCGCCAACGACGCCCATCCTTTCCAGCGGCCGACGGCCGACCGGAACCGGTCCGGCCGCGCCGATCGGGCACCTGCGAAACCCTTCCGGGGTTCCGGCGAACCTCGCTCGTCAAAGCAGTCCTGGAAAACCCGCCGCCGGGAGCGTCCCCCGCCGACAGCCTCACTCCACGCGCCGGCCCGACCCACGCTGCGCCGGCCCGACCCGCGCCGGGGCGATTGTACCTCAAGCCCGCCCGGCCGACAAAACCGCAGGCATTCCGGGCCCAGACCTCCGGCGGCCCGGCTCGGTGCCGGCCGGTTCGGCCGGCCCCGTTGACGCGTGCCGACGATCGCTGACGGTCCTTCCCTTTTTCGTGCGCAGGGTGCCGTGAAGGGCTTCACCGCCCGACCCGCACTCTTGCGTAGCGCATGGCCTGCCCGGTATCGGCCAGCAGATCGATCGTGTCGCAAGGACGACAGCCCGCACGCACGCCGGCGGTGAAGAACGCCGTCATCGGCGTCTTGAGCGGCACACGGACGAACGGTCCCGGGGTGCCGTCCTCCTGGATTTCCAGCAGCCGGTTCTCGTCGGCGGCCTGGCCGCCGGAGCCGGGCACGCGGGCGTGCAGAAAGACCAGGAGCCGGCCGTCGGGCATGACGTGGAAGCGGGCCCGCCCCGGCAGAGGCGCCGAGGCATCGCCTTCCTCGGCGTGCAGAATCGCACACCGCGAGACGATCCGGCCCTCCCGGACCCGGGCGTAGTGCAGCGACTCGCTCTGTTTCTCGCCGGGGAAGAACTTCTCGCGCAGACGCGGATCGATGGCCCGCTCCGTCCAGAGCACGTGCACCGTGCCGCCGTCGTCGACCCAGAGATCGCACGGCGTGATCCATCCGCAGGTCCGCTCGCGGCTGGCCAGCTCGACCCAGGGCCTGAATTCCTGGCCGGTGATGTCCGGCGTCCAGGTGTAGAACAGCCGGCGGAAGTCGTAGTCCCAGTCCCGGCCGGTCAGCTCGCGTTTGTAGGCCCGCCAGGCCTCGTTGGGCTCCAGGATGTCGCTGACGCCGCAGAAGTAGACGGCCCGGTCCCGAAGCTGCACCGACGGATAGCAGACGCGGATCGGCTGAGGCGTCTGGTAATCCGCCCCCCACGGCCATGTGAGCCGGCCGCGAGCGCTCCAGCGCCCCTGACCGTCGCGGAAAGCCCACGCCGAGTGCGAGTAGGCCACATTCTGAAAGAGAATCAGCTCACCCCGTACGCCATCGACCGCAAAACTGCGGTACGAGTGCTCCGTGAAATCGGGATTGCCCTCCCAGACCGGCAGGATGGTCTCAAACGGCGCCTCCGGCCGGCGGGCATCGAACCGGAGGATCTGCGGCTGTGCCGGGCCGGCACTGGCATCCGGCGGGGTCAGCGTCGGATTGACCGACATCAGCACCGACCCGTCCGGCAGGATGCCCAGCGGCGACGGCTCGCGGGTGCGGTCACGAGGGTCCTTCTGCACCGGCCGCCATCCCTCGTCCGATCGCACATAGAGCAGCCAGCGCGTGTTGTTCAGCGGCCGGACATCGGGGATCTTCTCGATCCCGCTGACGAACACGCCCGGACCGCTGCGAACGATGCAGGTGTTCCCGTAGCACCAGGAGGGACCGGCACCATTGTCCGGGTTTTCGTAGCGATAGACCTCCTCCTCAACCTCGACCACAACCTCCGGCGCGGTCCCGGCCGCCCGGACGGTCCATGGCCACGCCAGGCCCGCCGCAGGCAACAGCACGACAAGCGTTCTGAGCAGCCGATCCGTGCAGGCTGATGCGACCGCAGTCTGCATCGCATTCCTCCGTTTCTGCCGGGCAGCAGCATCACCGCGGAAGCCCGCGCCGGGGCTGCCTCCGCGATGCTTCCTCCCCTCCGTGATCAACGGTGGCCAACGGGCGGCCCGTCCCCGGCACACCTGCCGCCCTTACCCTCGACCCGGCCTCCCCGCCGCCTGATCCTTCTGCGGACGGCCGCGGAAGGCGATGCTCCGGGAACGCGACGGCGAATCATGTCCGAGCCGTGTATCGCGTCACGCGGAACAGCGCCCGACGCACCGTCCTGCGGAACGGCACCGCCGGGTAGCCCAGGATCAGCGCCAGCCTGGGCTGATGGCCCCGGGGAACGCCGTACTTGTCCAGCAGATCGCGGCGATGCGCCAGCGGACCGGGCACCGACCCGATCATCGTCGTGCCCAGGCCCAGGGCATGCGCCTGAAGCATGGCATACGTGCAGGCGATGGCGGCATCCGCGGCGTCGGCGTAAGGCGAGGCGTGAAACAGGAGTGCCGCGGGAGCATTCCACAGCGCATGGTCGTCCCCGTTCCGGGCCGCGGCCACGATGTCGCGGCCGAGCGGCAGAATCCCGGTGTAAAACAGCTCATACGCCGGCCGCTTCATGAACAGGCGCATCAACACCCGCGAAACCGGATTGTCGAGCATCGGCACCAGGCGGCGGTAGGCGCCGGCCGTGTCCCGGGCCAGTTCGCCGACCGCGGCCCGGTCGGGAAACGCGACGACGCCGACCTCCCACGGAGGCAGGCCCATCGGCGCGGTCTCGGCGGCGGCGATCACCGCGTCGAGGACCTCACCGGGCACAGGGCGGTCGATGAAATGGCGGACGCTGCGGCGGGTCAGGAGCAGCGCCCGCAGAGCCTCCGGTCCCGGCAGCGCCCCGGCCGGCGGGATAGGCTCGAAGGCGCTGCGTTCGATGCCCCGGCCGGTGACCGTGATGGCCTCGTGCGGACAGACCATGACGCAGTGGCCGCACGCCAGGCATCCGAACTTCGCATCCGGCTCGATCCGGATGCCGTCCGCCCGGGGGCTCAGGCAGCCCGCCGGGCAGACGCGGACGCAGGCCTGGCAGCGGTTGCAGCGCGACGCGTCGATCGCAGGCTGCCCGGACTCACAGCCTGTGCTGTAAGCGATCCCCACGGGAGCCTCCAGACCAGAAGCAGCAGGTCATTCTACGGGCTTGCCCCTGAACATGAAAACGGAAGCATGGCCTTCGCCAAACCGCCCCCGGGGGCGCTGCGCGCGCCGGCCGGCCAGAACGCATCCGCTCATCGTCGAGACGCGGCACAGGCTGCCCGCCGGAACGCCGGAGCACGGGCATTGCGGGACGCCCGAAACGGCGACGGGATCGGCTGCGAGTCTGGATCTCAAAAGCCCGGTTGCCGCCGACTGACCTGACCTCGCCTGACCTGGCCGACAACACACTGGATTACGGCCCGAAAGCCTTTTCGTGTGCGGGCAGCCAGTCATGCCCGGTGATTCTGAAGCCGGACGCGTTCATGACCTGCTCCGCAGGCCCCGGCCAGCACCTCCTCGAAGACCGCCGTCCACCGTCGCTGGTCGAACTGCTGCTCGGCCAGAAGACGCGCGTTGCGGCCCATCTCCGCCCGACGCACAGGGTCGTCGCACAGCTCGCAGAGCCGCTGCCAGAACTCCTCGTGCCGCCCCAGGCCGGTGCCCAGGCCGGCGCCGTGGCTTTCCAGCAGGTCCCGCTGCCAGCCGCCGTAGTTCAGCAGCACGGGCCGGCCGGCCGCCAGGTAGTCGAACAGCCGCGTGCCGCTGGCCTGCTCCAGCACGGGATACGGCCGCACGGTCATCAGGCACAGATCGGCGGCGGCCAGGATGTCCGGCAGCCGCCCGCGCGGCTGAGGGTCCCAGATGACCACGTTGTGCAGGTTCCGGTCGCGGATGTTGCCCTCGATCATGGCCCGGTGTTCGCCGTCGCCGATCAGCCAGAACAGGAACTTGGGATCCTCGCGGAGCACGTCCGCGGCCCGGAGGATGGCCTCCAGGCCGTTGACCCTCGACATCGAGCCGACATGGACGCAGATGAAGCGGTCCTCCCACGCGTTGTCGGCCCGCAGCCGACGGCCGTCCCCGGCGGCGAACAGCGCCAGATCGCAGCAGTGCGGCACGAGCACGATCTTCCCGCGCAGAGCCGGATCGGCCCCGATGTGCCGGACCACCGGATCGGTCAGGGCCACGATCCGGGCGGCGCCGCGGTACGCGGACCGGACCAGGGCCGTCACCGCCCCGATCAGCACGGGCGATCGGATCCGCCCCGTGCCCACGAGCGACTCGGCCACCAGCCGGCGGACCTCCAGCACGAACGGCACGCGCCGCAGCCACCGGGCCGCCAGCGCCGGCAGCACGCCGGCCGGCGAGGGCACGGTCACGCAGACCACGTCGGGACGCTGGAGCCGCAACAGATGTCCGCAGGCCAGCAGGGTGAACGCCAGATGGCGCAGCCATCCCAGCCGGCCCTCGCGGATCCGTCCGAGACCCGCGTGGACGATGGTCACGCGCACCCCCTCGACCTCGGCGGAGTGAAAAGGCCAGGCCCCCGACGGCAGCAGGTCCGGCAGCCTGCGGTCGCTGCAGACCACCTCGACCTCGTGGCCCCGTGCGGCCAGGTCCCGCGACAGGGCGAAGGTTCTGGTGCCGGTGTGGCCTGCCAGAACGGCGAAGTCCGTGTCAATCCAGACGATCCGCATGCCCGCGTCAGCTTAGAGGGCCGGCGCCCGGGCGGCAACCCGGCGGGCCCGGGGCAACGCCGTCTCGCGCGCGGCTTGAATCGTGCGTCGCGCTGCGATACGTTGAGGTCGTCCGGCCTGCGGCGCGGCGGCGCTTCGGCCGGGCGTGGCTCGCGGGATCCGGAAGGCATGCAGATCAACCTCCTTTGCTTCGGTGACGTGGTCGGCCGGCCCGGCCGCGACATCACCGCCCGGGTCCTGCCGATGCTGGTCCGGCGGCACGACATCCACTGCGTGATCGGCAACGTCGAGAACGCCGCGGCCGGCTCAGGCCTGACCACCCAGCTGCACGACAGTTTCCGGTCCTGCGGCGTCAACGTCATGACGCTCGGGGACCACGTTTACCGCAGAAGCGAGATCATCCCCCGCCTGGAGACCGCCGGCGACCTGGTCCGCCCGGCCAACCTGCCGGTCGGCGCCCCGGGCCGGACGCTGGCCATCCACGAGACCGCCGCCGGCCCGAAGGTGGCCGTGCTGGCCGTGCTCGGCCGGCTGTTCATGAAGCCCCCCACCGACTGCCCGTTCAAGGCCGTCGATCGCGTCCTCGCCCAGGTGCCCTCGGACGTGCGGATCATCGTCGTGGACATCCACGCCGAGGCCACCAGCGAGAAGATCGCCCTGGGCTGGTACCTCGACGGCCGGGTCAGCGTGCTGTTCGGCACGCACACCCACGTGCCGACCGCCGACGAGCGTGTGCTGCCCAACGGCACCGCCTACATCACCGACGTGGGCATGACCGGGCCTTACGACTCGGTGCTCGGCCGGATGAAGGACCGCGTGCTGCGCTCCATGATCACCAGCCTTCCGACGCCTTTCGACGTGGCCACGGGCGACCCCCGGCTGTGCGGCATTCTGGTATCGGTCGACTCGACCACCGGCCGTGCGACGCGCATCGAGCGCATCCGGGTGGACGGCGAGGTGCCGCCGACCGAGGGGCCCGACGGAGCCTATGACTGAGGCCTGCCCGCATGCCTGCCCGCCGCCCGGACGACCGCGACCCCCCGGCACCCCGTCCGGTCCGCGCGCCGTTCGATCCTGAACGCATGGCGGTGACGCCCGATCCCCGCGTCCTGCCGGTGCGCCTGACCGTCAGCCAGCTCAACGCCCTGGTCCGGCGGACGCTGACCACCAGCCTGCCGGCCACGATCCACCTGGCCGGCGAGCTCAGCAATCTCAAACGCGCCGCCAGCGGCCATGTGTACATGACCATCAAGGACGATCGCTGCGAGGTCCGGGCGGTGATGTGGCGGTCCGCGGCCGCGAGCCTGAAGTTCAAGCCGACCGACGGCCTGGCGGTGGTGGCCACCGGTTCGGTCGACCTTTACGAGGCACGCGGCGACTACCAGTTCAACATCCGGCGCCTGGAGCCGCTGGGCACCGGGGCACTGGAACTGGCCTTCCAGCAGCTCTGCTCCCGGCTCCGGGAGGAGGGGCTGTTCGACCCCCGCCGCAAGCGGCTGATTCCCCGCTTCCCGCGGCGGATCGCGGTGGTAACCAGCCTGCAGGGCGCCGCGGTCCGCGACATCCTGCGCACCCTGCACCGGCGCTGCCCCTGCGTGGAGGTTCTGCTGCACCCGGTGGCCGTCCAGGGTGAGGGCGCCGCCGGGGAGATCGCTGCGGCCCTGCGGCGCCTCAACGAGCAGGCGGCCCGGCTGGGCGGGCTGGACGTGATCATCGTCGGGCGCGGCGGAGGCTCGCTGGAGGATCTCTGGGCCTTCAACGAGGAGGTCGTCGCCCGGGCCGTCGCCGCCAGCACCATACCCGTGATCAGCGGCGTGGGCCACGAATCCGACACCACCATCACCGACCTGGTCGCCGATCTGCGGGCGGCCACACCCACCGCCGCCGCCGAAATGGCCGTGCCGGTGCTGGCGGACCTGCTGGAGGACGTGGCGAACCGGGCTGCCCGACTTGCCCGTTGTATGCGCCACCGGCTGGAAATCTCCAGCGGCCGTCTCGAGGCCGTCGAACGCCGGTCCTGCTTCCGCGACCCGATGAGCCTTCTGCGACGGTCCGCCCAGGCCGCCGACGAAAGCGCCGGACGCCTGGAGCTGGCCTGGTCCCGGCGATGGCAGCAGGCCGTCACCCGGCTGCACGACCTTCAGGCCCGGCTGCTTGCCCGCCGCCCCGCCTGGGTGCTGCACCGCCGGAGCATGCGGCTGGCCGAGATCGGCCGGCGCCTCGACTGGCGCATCCACGACCGGCTCATGCGGGCCAACGGCACCCTCGAGCGGTGCGGTGGGATCCTTCGTCTCCGATCGCCGCTGCGGGCGGTCGGGGACGGGCGCAGACACCTCGCGGACGCGGCCCGCAACCTGGACCGGGCGGCGGCTCACCGGCTGGAGGGCGCCGCGAATCTTCTGGAGGCGATCGGGAAACGCCTGGAAAGCACCCAGATCCGCCGGACGCTGGCCCGAGGCTTCACCATCACCCGGCGGGCCGGCGACGGGAGCATCGTGCGCCGCCCCGGAGACGTCGGGCCGGGCGAAACCATCCGCACCGAAACGGCCGAGGGGGTTTTTGAAAGCCGGGTCACCGACGGCGGTTCAGGCTGAGCACCGCCAGCCCGGCCAGCGAGGCGATCCACGCGCCCGGCATCCCGGCACCGCACAACGGCGCCGCCGGCGCCGGCTCGGGCGCGAACTGGGCTGCATCCGTCGAAGCGTTCGCGGGGAACACCTGAACGGCCCTGCTGCTGGAGCCCGCCAGGCCCTCGGCCGTGGTGGCCACGAGCCGCACGGTGTACACGCCGGGCTCGGCGTAGGTATGCGACACCGTCCGGCCGGTACCGGAGGTACCATCGCCGAACTCCCAGGTGTAGCCGGCCACGGTCGGCCCCGGACCGCTCCAGGAGCCGGCCTCGAACGTCACCTGCAGCGGGGCGGCACCGAAGGCCGGAGAGGCCGAGAAGACCGTCGGGCTGGACTGGCCCGTCACCGTGATGGTCACCACCGCTTCGCCGGCCTGGAGCGACGAGGTTCCGGCCACCAGGCGCACGTCGTAGACCCCCGGCTCCAGGAAGACATGCGAGACGAAGGCACCGCCGACCGGGTCGCTGCCGTCGTCGAAATACCACGTGTAGGCAAGCTCGTCGTTGTTCCCGGTCACGCCGCCGGCGAAGAACTGCACCTCCAGTGGGGCGTCGCCGCCCAGCGGAGTCGCCCGGGCCGACGCCTGCGGGAAGCCGGCCGCCGGCGGGGCGGTCGTGGACGGCGGAACGACCATCCGGCCGGTGCTCAGCCCGAAAGCGGTCAGAACGTCCACCGCCTCGGTGCCGTACGCGACCTCCTCGTAGGGAGCGTACTCGTCGGGGGTGAAGCCCACCTCGATATCGTCGCCGGTGCCGAGAATTCCGTCGCGGCCGAAGCCGGCGATGTTGCGGAGATCGTCGGGTCCGCCGGAGTCGATGATGCACGGAAAGTCGTTGGTGTTGTCGGTGTGCCAGAGTCCCAGGTAGTGCCCGGCCTCGTGGGTGGCAATGTTGCCGACGACAATGCCGATGGCGTCGATGATCGTCAGCCCCCCGCCCAGGCGGAGGCTGTTGATCGAGAAGGGGTTCGCGGGGTTGTCATCGCTGAGGATGTCCAGCAGGACGACGGCCGTCTCCTGGCGGTCGTAGTTGCCCGGGTCGATCGACTGGGCGATGCCGATGGTGCTCAGGCCCAGCTCCCAGATGTAGCCGCCGACGACGACGCGGGAGACGTTGGGCTGCCCGAAGGGGTCGGGATGGTCCTTGCTGTTGAGGATCCGCACGTCAAAGTGTCCGTCCGTGCGGTCGGTGGGACGGTTGCCGTTGAGACTGGCCAGCCTCAGCCGGTCGAAGTTCTTGATCACCTGGGCGACGATGGCGTCGATCACCGCCGCCTCGTCCTCCGGGTTCAGCCCCCAGTCCGGCAGAAACGTCCGCAGCGGACTCAGGAACGCGATCGGGTAGAGCGATTCGAACAGCTGCCCGGCAGGCACCTGGGCGCCGTCAAAATCCAGGAAGATGGTCTGCGTCGCCCCGACGGCATCGTCCTCGAGGAAGGGCCGGCGGCTGCGGATCTGCAGGACATACTCGCCGGACGAGGCCGCGTAGGCGGCGGACACGCGGATCAGGTAGTCGCCGGTGGCCGGCGCGACCCAGGTCAGGGCCGCGTCGAAGTACGAGCTGCCGCGCGGCATCGGCGAGCCCGGCGGGTACAGGTAGGTGAACGGATAGAAGAAGAACCACCGCCCGTAGGGGTTGTACTCGGCGATGTCCTCCGAGCGGATCAGCTCGATGCGGCTGGTCTGCTCGATGGCTGCGACCGGGTCGAGCACCCCGGCGCTGACCGCCGCCAGGCCGATCAGGTCGCCCTTGTTGGCGCTGAAACGATAGAGATCCTCGTCCGAAGCTCCCAGATCCCGGTCGGGGTCGGGGTCGGTGCCGCCGATGCGGCCGCGGATGTCCAGGTCCACGCCGTCGATCGGCGCCGGACGGATATCGATCACCTGGGCCTGGGAGAGAGTTCCGTTGGGCTCGACTTCGTCGATCGTACGCAGCGCCGCGGCCCGGCGGGCGGTGGCGTCCTTGGCCGGCGGCCGCTTCGGCGGCGACGCGCACCACGACCATCCGGCATCCTGCCAGGGGCAGCATCGATCCGCCCCGGCCGCGACGCCGGTCGCGGCCAGGATCCCCGCGATCACCGCCGCCGCGGGAAGACTGTGCGTGGCAGACTTCATCATCGTCAACTCCCGCCACCGGGTCGCGCGGCCGGGCGGGCCGCGAAGCCCGCGCCGTGTCACAGCCCGAAGCCGTAGACCACGTACACCTCGCCTGCGTTGGTCTTGCCCTCGGGGTCGGCCTCGATGGCCGAAATCAGCAGATCGTCCCGGCCGTCTCCGTCCAGATCGCCCGCACGGCTGATGCCCCGGGCCAGCTCGCCGGTCAGCGTATGGCCGCCGCCCAGATGATCGCCGCCCCGCCGCCCCATGAACACCAGGCCCGGCAGGTTCGCCGTGCCGATCTGGCTCAGGCCGATCGTGCCCTTGAGGTGCTTGCCGCCGAAGACCACGTACACGACGCCGCACTCGGCCATGTTGTCCGGCCGGCCGTCGTCGTCGAGATCGTCGGCCTCGCCGTCGCCGTTCAGATCGATGCCCGGGGCATCGAGGGTGCCGTCGTAATCGCTGTCGAACATGCGACGGACCGTCGCCGGCGGCCCGGCCATCGGCGCCGACAGGGCCAGGTCGGCGATGTCGTCGCCGTTGATGTCGCCGGCGTTGACCACCGTCTCGCCGGTGCGGTTGCCGGCCTCGGTGCCGGTCAGCTCCATCGCGTCGCCGGCCTGGATGAGCTGATTCAGCGTGGTGCCGCCGGCCTCGTTCAGCAGGGTCTTTCCGCCGAAGACGATCACCACCCGGCCGGACTGGAACCCGGCCGACGTGCCGGCGTCGGGAGCGCCGACGATGAGGTCGGCGAAGGTGTCCGCGTTGTAGTCGTCGTTCAGCGCGGCCGGACCGCCGCCGGCGATCGCGGTGCCGAGGTTCTCATTCACCTCGCCGCGGATCATGAGCCCGTTCAGCCGGTTCGGGTCGTTCCTGGGCAGTTGCAGCCGCTCCAGGAAGTAGTGGCCTTCCACCTGGTCCTCCCGGCGATAGATCAGGTAAACCGCCCCCCGTCCGCTGTTGGTTCCCGGACCGCCCACGACGAAGTCGTCCCGTCCGTCCGCGTTGAAATCCCGAATCCCGGCCACTTCCCCGACCCGGTCGCCGGGGCTGGCCCCGACGATGTAAAACGGGTTGAACATCTTGTCCCACGGCCCGTCGTCCACGATGATCTCGCCACAGGACGCCCCGTAGCGGTGCGACCCGACGTCCCGCACGACCCAGTTGTGCGGGGCCGGGATGTCCACGTGCGTGGGCACGCCGGGCACGCTCCAGTAGAAGGCGTTGGACGCGTCGCCGGTCCTGCGAAGCGGGATCATGTAAACGCAGCCGGACATCTCCCGCCGGCCGGTGATGTCCGGCAGACGCCCCCAGACATCCCGGTCGGTCACCGACCTCAGCGGCGCACCGACCAGCAGGAAGTTTCCCGAAACCGAGATGCTCTTGCCGAAGAGGTTGGCCGTGGTCGGAACGGTCGTCTCCCACTGGGTCGTGGTCTGGCCGAGAATCCGGCATCCATAGGGCTCGCGCGGGGCCGCGATCTGGAAGTTGTCGCAGGCCGTGCCGGTGCCGTAGAAGCCCGTGCCCATGACCGTGACGAGCCCGCTTCCCGGGAACGTGAAGTTCACGCAGTAGTCGTCGTCGTCGGTGCTGACGCGTCCGCCGATGATCTGGCTGTTGAACAGGTTGGCCACCGGATCGACCTGGAACAGGCTCAGCAGCGTCCCGGACCCGCACCCGTTGCCCGGGCTGATGATGTAACCGGAAGCCGGGATCGGATCCGCCAGGCGCGGGGGGTCGATCACCAGAACCGGGGTCGGATCCCACTCGATGCCCTTGGTGGTCCCCTGAAAGAAACCGTCGCAGGGGAACGTGGCCGTCTCGGGGTCGCCGCCGGTCAGCAGGTCGCCGTCGCAGCGGTTCTCAAGGATCGGGTACCCCGGGGGCGCGGGGTTGATCGTCATGTTGTCGAACAACTGGCCCGCGTCTCCCAGCCGCAGGATACGCCCGGAATTCGTGTTCAGGGCGTTGCGGTTGGTCATCACCGGGTTGCGGCTGGACACCACCACCGCCCCGCCGCGCAGGAAGTGACCGTTGTTCTCCAGTCGGCCGGTCCCCGCGATCGGGTTGGGGTGGAAGCCGTCCAAAGCCTGAAACCGCAGCCCGTACGAGTCGCACCACGGGAATCCGAACACCAGTTCCTGCCGGCCGTCACCGTCCTGGTCGGGGATCAGCGTCAGCGACTGCAGTCCCTGGGTACTGAAGGGGGCCGGAGGCTCGCCGTTTACCTGGAAACCCAGCGGGTTGCCGCGCCCCAGGGGATCGTCGGCCGGATGCGGGTTGGGCATGATGCCCGGCATGATCAGCCCGGGGACGCTGGCCCCCCCGACCCCGTTCACCTCGATGTCGCCCTGGTAGCGGGTCCGCCGGCCGTAGATCATGTACGCCTCGCCGGCCCCGCGGCCGTCCTGGGCGTAGATGTAGGGCTTGGCGTACTGCGCCGCCAGGACGACCTCGTTCAGGCCGTCGCCGTCGTAGTCGTCGGCCGCCAGCATGGCGCTGCCGAGGTTGTCCTGGAAGTTGTAGCCCCGGAAGATCGCCCCCTGCAGGGCTCCGCTCTGGGCGACGACGACGTTGTCCTCGTCGCGCTCCGTGCCCAGCCCGCCGAGCCAGAAGGAGGTCGCCTGCACCGTCAGCCGGCCCTGCGAGTAAGCCTCCACCGGGTCGCCGACGAGCGGCGTGCAGGTGACGCCGATGAAGAACGTGCCGCGGATGCCGGTCGTGTCCCACTGGTAGATCTGCTGGGCCGCGTCGATCCCCGCCGGCCCGATGAACACCCGCGAGGCCTGCCCGTCGGGTACGCCGTCGTCGTTGTGGTCCGGCTCGCGGAAGATCCGCACCGAGCCGTCGCCCGGCAGCAGGTTGATCGACCAGCGAATCGCGTAGACCTGCGACGCCAGGACCGTCGTGTCGGTCCGCGGGGTCGTCACAGTCACGATGACCTCGGCCTCATCCCCGGGCCCTGGTGTCGGTCCGACACCGCCTCCGCCGCCCCCCGTGCCCGGAGGCGTCAGGGTGATGGGCCCGTCGCTGTAGTCGCGTACCGCCGGGCTGGCATCGACCAGCTCGGCCCCGACGTAGTAGCTGCCGGTCGCCCGACCGGTGGTGTCCCAGCGGATTCCGCCCTCCCGCGCCCGAACCGGCGAACCGATGTTCACCCGGCCGCCGGCGGGGTCATTGTTGGTGTCGAAAAAGACCTGCACCAGCGGGTTGAGGTCCGTGGGGCTGCTGGCAAAGAAACGGATGTCCACCAGCGAGCCCACCGGGGCCGACTCGCCGCCGTTGGGGAACAGGATCCGCACCGTCGGGCCGCTGACCAGCGAGACCAGCGCCGAGGCATAGGTGGTCACACTCTTGTCACCGCTGACCACCGTCACGCCCAGCATGTAGTCGCCGGGCTCCAGGCCGGCGGTGTTCACCAAGGTGGTCACCGTGGTCAAAGCCGTGCTGCTGTTGAGCTGCGATCGGGCGGCCTGGCCGGCTTCCGTGACCACCCGCATCCCGTCGGCGGAAACCGTGTTGGTATCCAGGAACAGCTCGTACTGAAAATCCTCCAGAGCCACGTCGAACTGCACCGGAATCGTCTGGCCGACCTGAACAATCACGGTCGACAGCGGCCGCGCGAAGGTCACCGGAGCCTGGGTCGCCGAACCCTGTGGAGCCTGCGATCCGGCGGCGCCCTCGTCCGACGCCGGCCCCTGGACCGGCCCCGGGGCCGGCAGGAACGAGGGGCATCCCTGCCCGGCCAGCAACGGCAGGCAGACGGCCAGTCCGACAAGCCGGATCGCCACGGGCCTCGATCGGGACCGATTAGCCATAATCTCTTTCTCCCACGATTGTTATCGCTTCAGGGGAGATCGCACGGAACCCGCTCCCGCCTATGCGGCACCCCGCATGCCCCCCGCCCGCGGTGCCTTCAAGGGTATCATCCCGGTCGCCAAGGGTCCTGTCAACGGCAGTGTTCAGCGGCGATGGAACACCCCGTCCCCCACACCCCGCCCCCCCGGTCCGGACACCCGGAAACCAGGCTGTCTGCGGCGATCCGACGGCTGGCGTGTCGATCCCGGCCACAGCCGCCGGCCGGCACTCAGCCGACCGAGGAAGGCTTCTCGTTGTCCTGCAGGACCCGCTGGATGGCGTTGCGAACCACCGTAACCTTCACGTTGGCCGACTCGTCCACCTTCACCGACACCTCATTCTCGCCGGTGGAGACCACCGAGCCGATGATGCCCCCAACGGTCAGCACCCGATCGCCCTTTTTGATGTTGCGGAGCATCTCCTCGCGCTTCTGCTTGTCTTTGCGCCCCCCCCACATCATGAAGCCGTAGAACACCATCAGCATGATGATGATGCCCCACAGGAGCTGCCCTCCGCCTCCGCCGGGCCCGCCGGAACCGGAAGGAGCCTGGGCCAGAACCATCAGCTCGGAAGAAGCGATCACGCGAGGTTACCTCCGGTGGGATCGTGACAGGCCCCGGCCGCGCCGGCCGCCGGGAACTCGGCCAGCATCGTCGCCCAGGACCCGGTTGGAATCAAGTCCCTCAGCCGGGCCATGAAACGCTGGAAGAACCAGAGGTTGTGGACCGTCAGGAGCATCGGCCCGAGCATCTCGCCGACGGTGAACAGATGCCGTACGTAGGCCCGGCTGAAGCGGTGGCAGGTCGGGCAGGGGCAGCCCGGCTCCAGGGGGCCGGAATCCAGGCGGTATTTCTCGTTTCTCAGCCGCAGGCCCCCGGCCGCGGTAAAGGCGTAGGCGTTGCGGGCGTTGCGGGTGGGCAGGACGCAGTCGAACATGTCGATTCCGGCCCGGACGGCCTCCAGGATGTCCCGCGGCATGCCCACCCCCATCAGGTACCGCGGGCGATCGACCGGCAGGGCGGGGGTCACGATCCGCAGGACCTCGACCATGGTCTCGTGCGGCTCGCCCACCGACAGCCCCCCCACCGCATAGCCCGGAAAGTCCAGCTCGCTCAGGTGGGCGGCGCACTCCAGCCGCAGGTCGCCGTAGATCCCGCCCTGCACGATGCCGAACATGGCCTGATCGGCGCGGGCGTGAGCCTCCCGGCAGCGTCGGGCCCACTGCACGGTCCGGCGGACCGCCCCGGCCGCCGCCACCCCGTCGGCCGGCCCGGGGGGGCCC
>CAZSYS010000072.1:9787-16051 GCA_964611365.1 uncultured Planctomycetales bacterium | reverse complement strand
GGCCGCCCGCTACGGCGCTTCGCGGCGCCGTCGCGAGGCAAGAGGTTTTTTCATCTCCGACGACCGGCAGAGATGCCGGGCGCTGCGGCGTTTCGCATGACTCGCATGCGGCGGGCGGTCCGATTGCCGGGCGCGCCGCGCGCACGGACCGGTTGTGGCCGTCGAGCCCGGGGGATCGCGGACCGGTCGTCGCCGTCGGGCCGTGGGGGGACACGGCCCCGTCATCGCCGCCCCGCCGGGGCTCTTTGCCTGATCGGCCGGTTATGGGACAATGCCCGGGCGCCTGGCCGCAACGTCGAGGGTACGATACGGTCGGGGCGGGGAGGCGGGGCGTATCCTGCGGCCGGCACGCGGCCGACGGGGCTGGGTCCAGGAGCATGTCCGATCCTGTACGGACCATCCGCATCAAGGACGGCATGCCCTCCGTCGACCAGGCCCGGCGGCGGCTGCTGGCCGAGCTGCAGGCCGCGCGGTGCGACGGGGTCCAGGCCGTCAAGCTGATCCACGGCTACGGCTCGACCGGAGCCGGCGGGGCCCTGCGCGACGCGCTGCGAAGTTCGCTGCGCAAGCGGCGCAAGGAGGGGGCCATCCGGGCTTTCGTTCCCGGCGAGAAGTGGGACGTGTTCGACGCGACCGCCGCGGCGGTGCTGGAGGCCTGCCCGGCGCTGGCCCGCGACGCGGATCTCAACCGATACAACGAGGGTGTGACCATCGTTCTGCTGTAGACCTGCCGGCCGGGCGGAGGCGTCGCGGGTCGCGTGGGGCGGGCCGATGCGTGTCGATGTCCACTGCCACATGGGTCAGCTCCGCCGAGCGCCGGCGGCGGCCGACCGTTTCTCGTTCGAGCCGGCCGGCACGTACGCCCCGTACGACGCCTACTTCAGTGAGCCGCTGGCCGGCAGCCTCGGCATGCGACTGGCGGCATGGCACTTCGGGCTGCCGGTGCGGGCCGGCGGGGAACGTCTGGACGAAGCCATCGAGGCGGTCAACCTCCGCCACATCCTGGGGGCCGTGACCATCGACCGGGCGGTGGTCCTGGCGATGGACCAGTACCACACCGACGACGGCCGGCCCCTGGGTCCGCGCCGCCGCCGCCGGCAGCGCCGCGGGACCGACCTGTACGTCTCCAACACCTACGTCCGGTCGCTGTGGCGAAGGTACCCGCGGCGGATCCTGTTCGGCGCCGCGATTCACCCGTACCGCCGGCACGGATCCATGACCGCGGTGGACATGCTCGAGGAGGTCGCCGCCGCCGGGGCGGTGCTGGTCAAGTGGCTGCCGCCGGCCCAGAACATCGACGCCCGGGACCCCCGTGCGGCGGAGTTTCTCCGCCGGGCCGCGCGGCTGGGCATGCCGATGCTGATCCACTGCGGCCAGGAGTGGACCCTGCGCAGCCCGCACCGCCGCTTCTTCGACCCCTCCGGTCTGCTGGAGACGCTGCGGCTCCTGCGCCGCGAGGGCGACATGCCGACGGTCATCGTGGCCCACGCGGCCACGCCGGCCACCTGGCCGCTGACGTCCGGGCGCACGTTTGACACTCTGGTGGCGGCGCTGGAGGGCGAGTTCGCCGACGCACCGCTGTACGCCGACACCGCGGCCCTGACCCTGATCACCAAGCTGCGGTGGCTGCGCCGCCTGCTGCGCCGCCCCGGCCTGCAGGCCAAGCTGGTTCACGGCAGCGACTATCCCATCCCGCCGATGCCCGGGCTCATCCGGCACCGCCTGGGGGGTCAATGGCGGGAGATCGCGGCCATGCCCTCCTGGCTGGACCGCGAGGCTCAGACCAAGCGCGTTCTGGGCGTCGAAGAGGCGGTCTTCCATCGCGGCGGCGAACTGCTGGCCCACCGGATCGCGCTGGCCGACCGGCTGGCCGGGGCGGGTTGACTTCCGTCGCCGCCGGCCCTACCCTCGAACATCGCGGCGATCGCACGATACGCTCGAACCCTGTTTCGCGGCCACCAGACGTGAAGACCACCCCGCTGCACAGCTTTCATCTCCGCCACAACGCCCGGATGACGGAGTTCGCCGGCTGGCAGCTGCCGCTGCTGTACACCGGCATCGCCGAGGAACACCGGCGCACGCGCGAGGGGGCCGGGCTGTTCGACATCTCGCACATGGGGCGGATCGAGCTGCGCGGCGACGATGCCGGCCCGCTCCTGCAGCGGGTCTGCACCCGCCGGATCGACGACCAGGAGGTCGGGCAGTCGCGCTACAGCCACGTGTGCAACGAGCAGGGCGGCATCCTGGACGACGTGATCGTCTCCCGGTACGCCGACCGCTGGCTGATGGTCTGCAACGCCGCCAACCGCCTGCGCATCCTCGCCTGGCTGGAGGAGCACGCCGCCGGCCTGCAGGTCACGATCCAGGACCGCACCGAGTCCACGATGATGGTCGCCCTGCAGGGTCCCCAGGCGCTGGCCGTGGCCGGGCGCCGCCTGCCCATGCCGGTGCGCGACATCGGCCGGTATCGCTTCGTCACCGGCGAGTACCTGTTCTTCTCCTATACCGTCTTCCGCAGCGGCTACACCGGCGAGGACGGGCTGGAGATCATTCTCCCGGCCTCGCTGGGGGCCATGGCCACCGGCTTCCTGGGAGAACTGCTGGAAGCCGGCGTGACCCCGGCCGGGCTGGGAGCCCGCGACACGCTGCGCCTCGAGGCCGGCATGCCGCTGTACGGGCACGAGCTGACCGAGGCGGTGGACCCGATCTCCGCCGGCCAGGGCTGGTGCGTGGACCTGACCAGGGATTTCATCGGCGTCCAGGCGTTGCGCCGCGTGGCGGACCAGGGGCCGGCCCGGCGGCTGGTCGGCCTGGAGCTCGAGGGGCGCCGGATCGCCCGGCAGGGCGCGGTCGTGCGGCTCGGCGAACGCCCCGTCGGCCAGGTCACCAGCGGGACGCTGTCGCCCACCCTGGACCGCAGCATCGCCATGGCCTATGTCGATGCCCCCCTGGCGGTCGAGGAAACCGCCCTCTGCGTGGATCTGGGCGGCCGGCCGACACCGGCCAGGGTGGTCTGGCTGCCGTTCTATCGGCGAAAGTGAGTGAACGCCCGGGGCCGGCCCGGCCCGGCCACACGCCCGGGCCGACCGGCGACATACACGGAGACCCAAGCGGTGAACACCCCTCCTGCGGATCGAAAGTACACCACCACGCACGAATGGGTCCGGGTCGACGGCGACCTGGTGACCATCGGCATCACCGCGTTCGCCGCCGCCGAACTCACGGATATCACCTATGTCGAGCTGCCGGCCGCGGGGACGCGCGTCCAGGCCGGCCGGCCGTTCGGCGAGATCGAGTCGGTCAAGGCCACCGGCGAACTGATCAGCGCCGTCGGCGGCGAGGTGGTGGAGGCCAACTCCGCCCTGGCCGAGGAGCCCGGACTGGTCAACAGCGACCCCTACGGGCGGGGATGGATGATCCGGGTCCGGGCCGAGGACCTCAGTCCCTGCGCCTCGCTGATGGACGCGGCGGCCTACGAGGCCATGCTCGCGGGAGGGCGCTGAACCGCGCTACGTGGCCGTCATGGACTACACCCAGCTCACCGAGGCCGACGTGAAGCGCATGCTGGCAGCCATCGGCGTCGCCGGCGTGGAGGACCTCTTCCGCGACATCCCGCCCCAGGCCCGGCTCCGGCGGCCGCTGGACCTGCCCGGGGGGCTCGACGAGCCGGCCCTGCTCGAGGAGCTCCAGCGGCTGGCCTCGGCCAACCGCCCGGCGGCCGGATCGGCCTGTTTCCTGGGCGCCGGCTGCTACGACCACTTCATCCCCTCCGTGGTCGACGCCCTGGCCGGCCAGAGCGAGTTTGTCACCGCTTACACCCCCTACCAGGCGGAGGCCTCCCAGGGATCGCTCCAGGCGTTCTACGAATACCAGACGATGATCTGCCAGCTGACCGGCATGGACGTGTCCAACGCCTCGCTGTACGAAGGCGCGACCGCGGCCGCCGAGGCTGTGCTCATGGCCCGGGCGGCCACCGGCCGGCGGCGGGTGGCGGTTTCCCGGGCCGTGCATCCGCACACCCGCGAGGTGCTGGCCACCTACCTTCGCGAGCTGCCCGTCGAGACGGTGGTTGTGCCCGCCCCGGACGGCACCACCGACCTGCAGGCCCTGGCTTCCTCCCTGGACGAGCAGACTGCGGCGGTGCTGGTCCAGAGCCCGAACTTCTTCGGCTGTCCCGAGCGTCTGGATCTGGCCGCCGGGGCGGTGCGGCGGGTCGGCGGACTGCTGATCGCCTCGGTGGACCCGATCTCCTGCGGCCTGCTGAAGACCCCCGGCGAACTGGGGGCGGACATCGTGGTCGGCGACGCCCAGCCGCTGGGCATACCCATGTCCTGGGGCGGTCCGTCGCTGGGCTTCATGGCCTGTCGGGAGTCGCTGATGCGCCGCATGCCCGGCCGGCTGATCGGCGCGACCCGCGACCGCAGCGGCCGCCGGGCCTACTGCCTGACGCTGCAGACCCGCGAGCAGCACATCCGGCGGGAGCGGGCCACCAGCAACATCTGCACCAACCAGGGGCTGTTGGCCCTGCGGGTCTCGATCTATCTGGCGGCCATGGGGCCCCGGGGCCTGCAGACCGTGGCGCGCCTGTGTCTGGACAAGGCTCATCAGGCCGCGCGGCGGATCGCCGCCCTGCCGGGGTTCCGGCTGCGTTTCGCGGCTCCCTTCCTGCGGGAGTTCGTCGTTCAGGCGCCCGGCGACCCGGCGCGCCTGCTGCAGCACGCCCGCGACAGGGGTATACTGGCCGGCGTGCCGCTGGGCGCGTGGTTTCCCGAGCTGGCGGACTGCTTCCTGGTCGCTCTGACCGAAAAACGCACCGCCGCTCAGATCGACGCCCTGGCGGCCGTGCTGCGGGAGGCTGCGGGCGGGATGTCACCCGCCGTGGGCGGCGGAGGACCGGACCGGTGGGTTACGACGTCGAGCTGATCCCGGTGAAAACGCCGCCGGGGACGAAGTTTCCGCTCCCCGCCGACCGCTCGCGGACGCTGGTCGACGGCGCCTCGCCCCTGGCCGACCCCGCTGCGGTGCGGGCCGCGCTGCTGGCGTTGCCGGGGACCAGGCCGGGACCGGCGCAGGCCGTGGATTACCTGGGTCGTGGGCTGAGTTACGCCCGCTTCGAGGTCCGGTCCCGCGGGGTCCATGTGGAAAACAACTGCGGTGCCCGCGATCTGCTGCTGGTCTACGATGCCCTGCAGAAGCTGCTGCCGGATCTGCTGATCCTGGATCTGCAGAGCGGCGAGCTGCACAACCGGGAGAGCTTCTCGGCGTGGTGGTCTAAACCGTTGTAGTCATGCTCCGGCCGTGTCCCGCCGCCGGTGCGGGGCGGTACGGCTTCCAGAGGCGCTGCCCATGAACCCGCCGCCGGAAACCACTGAATACCAGCCCTCCGAAGCCCTGCACGGCGCCGGGCTGGTGCCGCCCGAGCCGCTGATCTTCGAGCTGGGCGCGCCCGGCCTGACGGCGGTCTCGCTGCCGGCCGGCGACGCGCCGGCGTGTGACCCGCGGGCGGTGTTTCCGCCGGAAATCCTGGCCGACCGGCCGCCGCCGCTGCCGGAAATCGGCGAGCTGGACCTGGTGCGGCATTACACGCGCCTGGCTCACCGGCTGTTCAGCGTGGACGGCAACTTCTACCCGCTGGGCTCGTGCACGATGAAGTACAATCCCCGGATCAACGAGCGCGCCGCGGCGCTGCCCGGGTTCGCCGGCCTGCATCCCCTGCAGGACCCCGCCGACGTGCAGGGGCTGCTCGAGCTGCTGTACCACCTGCGGACGGCGCTGGCCGAGATCGCCGGACTGGCGGAGGCGACCCTCCAGCCCTGCGCCGGGGCCCACGGCGAGCTGACCGGCCTGATGATCATCGCCGCCTACCACCGCAGCCGCGGCCAGGACCGCCCGCGCGTGCTGACCCCCGACAGCGCCCATGGCACCAACCCGGCGACCTGCACCGTCTGCGGGCGACACGCCCTGACCGTGGCCTCGCGGCCGGACGGCCGGGTGGACCTGGACGACCTGCGGGCCAAGGTCGACGAATCCACCGCGGCGCTGATGATCACCAATCCCAACACCGTCGGCCTGTTCGACCCCCAGATCGCCGATATCGCTGAGATCCTCCACGCCCGCGGGGCCCAGCTGTACCTCGACGGCGCGAACATGAACGCCATCCTGGGCATCGCCCGGCCCGGCGACTTCGGCGTGGACGTGATGCACTACAACACCCACAAGACCTTCAGCACGCCGCACGGTTGCGGCGGCCCCGGCGCCGGGCCC
>CAZSYS010000072.1:0-9777 GCA_964611365.1 uncultured Planctomycetales bacterium | reverse complement strand
GGTCGCGAGGCCATCGCCGATGCCGCCGATCACGTGGCCGAGCACCTCCGCCCCTTCCTGCCCGGACCGCAGGTCATCCGCCGCGACGACGGCCGCTTCGACCTGGCCCCGCCCGGCCCGCTGTCCATCGGGCGGGTGCGGTCCTTCCACGGGCAGATCGGCGTGCTGGTGCGGGCCTATGCCTACATCCGGGCCCTGGGGGCCGAGGGGCTGCGGAACGTCTCGGAAAAGGCCGTGCTTTCGGCCAACTACCTGGCGGCGCGGCTTGGCGACCATTACCACCTGCCGTTCGATCCGCCGTTTGCCCACGAGTTCATCGTCGTGCCGGAGTTCCGCGACCGCGGGGTCACCGAACTGGACGTCGCCAAACGGCTGCTGGATGCCTCGATCCACCCGCCAACCATGAGCTGGCCCGTGGCCCACTGCCTGATGATCGAGCCCACCGAGTGCGAATCGCTGGCCACGCTGGACCGCTTCGTCGAGGCCATGACCCGCATCGCCCGGGAAGCCCGCGAACGGCCCGAACTCCTGCACCACGCCCCGTTCACCATGCCCGTCCACCGGCTCGACGAGGTCACCGCGGCCCGCCGCCCCGCCCTGCGCTGGCGGCCCGGCCGCGCCGGCGAGGAGGCTCATGACCGCGCTGCGCTGGCTGGATGAGCCGCCCCTGGACGGCCCGGCGAACATGGCCCGCGACGAGGCCCTGCTGCAGCGGGTGGGGCAGGGCAGCTCGCCGCCGACCCTGCGGTTCTACCGCTGGTGCGAGCCCACCGTCTCGCTGGGGTACTTCCAGTCGTTCGCCGAGTACGCGCTTCTGCCGCCGCCGCTGGCGAACCTGCCGGTCGTGCGCCGCCAGACCGGCGGAGGGGCCATTCTTCACGACCTGGAGCTGACCTACGCGCTGGTGCTGCCGGCCGGCCACCCGCTGGTCGGCAACGGCGGTCCGCGGCGGCTGTACGACCACGTTCACGGCGCCTTCGCCCACCTGCTGACCCGGCTCGGCGTGCCCGTGCGCTCCGGTGCGAACTGCTCCGGCCGCTGCGCCCACGACGGCCCGTTCTTCTGCTTCGAGCGCCACAGCCCCTACGACCTGCTGGCCGACGGGCGCAAACTCATGGGCAGCGCCCAGCGCCGCACCGCCGCCGGCGTGCTGCAGCACGGTTCCCTGATCCTCGACAGCCGCTTCCCCCAGCAGCGCTGCGCAACCCTCGCCGAATACGGCGTGACCGCGTTCGAGGTCCACCTGGCGGCCCTGGTCCGGCTCATCGGCGGGCAGGATCCGGGCCCGGCCGGAAGCCTCCAGCCGGACGAACTCGAGCTGGCCGGAAGCCTCCGCCGCAAGTATGCTTCCGAGGAGTGGACGCGGCGGAAATGAGCGTCCCGGGCGCCGGACCGGCGCGGCTCCGGCGGCGGGCCTGCCCCCGCGAAGAGGCCCCGAGCAGGCATAAGCCACGGCGTTTGCGGCCCCGCGCCATCCTCGGTCCGCGGCCGCACCAACCGGCAACGGAATCACCCGCGGTGGACCGGAACCTTCCGCAGGCCGACCTGCCCCACTTCACCTCGCGGCGACGCACGCCGTCCGCGGCGCGCACGCTCATCGCCGTCGCGACGGTGGCCCTGCTCTGGCTGACGGCCATGTACTTCCGCTGGGAGATCCGGGCCCACTGGTGGGCCTGGCAGGTGCGGCGGGCTCAGACCCCCGCGGAACAGGACTACTACACCGCGTGCCTGGCCTCGATCGGAAACCGCGCTCTGGACGCCGTCGCTCCGCTGGCGGACGACGGGCGGGCCGAGGTGCGCGAGGTCGCCCTGCGGGTCCTGCGGCGATGCGACGACTCCCGGGCCGGCCGGCTGCTGGTGGACATGCTGGCCGACAACGACGACGGCCTGGTGGCCATGGCGGCCATCGAGCTGGCCCGGCGGGACCGCGCCGGCACGGTGCGACTCCTGATCGACCGCCTCCCGGCGGCTCAGCCCGCCGGTGAACAGGCCAGCCCGCAGGCCCGCCAGGCGCAACGCGCGACCCTGGCGGCCCTGGGGCGGCTGGGAGGTCCCGAGGCACAGACGGCCCTGCTGGAAACCCTGGCGACCGCCGACGACCCCGACCTGCTTGCCCAGGCGATCGACGCGCTGGGCATGCTGGAGTGCCGCGAGGCGGTGCCGCTGATCGCCGGCCGCCTGAACGACCGGCGCCCGTTGACCACCCGGCCGGCTTCCTGGAACAGCGCCGCCCGCGCCGCGGCCGCCCTGCGGCGCGACCTGGCCTCACGCGGCATCCGGCCGGATGCCCTGCTCGAGGCGGTCGGCGCGCCGCTCACGGTGGCCGGTGTCGCCTCACGGACACTGCGTCTCCTGGGTGTGCCGGCCACCCGGGAGGCTGCCAGCAGGGATGGCCCGTTCACCTCTGTGCCTGCCGACGCCGCGGACGGCCTGCAGCCCTGATCTCCGCCGTCCGCCCGCCGGCCCGGGACCGGATCGGCCTGCCGGTCGCGGGCAACACCCGGCGAACCGGTCGGCGGTCACGCTTGCAACCCGCGGTGACGGCGCGATAATCCCCGGCGGGCCGGCCCCGGTGCGCGACTCAGGAGGCCGGGCTGCCGCCGCGAGGTTCGTCCATGGAAATCATCATCATCGGCACGGGCAACTGGGGTTCGACCCTGGCCGGGCTGGTCAACCCCGAAGTGCCCGTGCGGCTGTGGTGCGAGCGGGAGGAGTACGTCGGGCCCGTCCGCCGCCTGTTGCCGGACGTGGCCGGAACCGCCCGGCGGCGCATCACGGTCGAGACGGCCTTCAGCCGCCCGTCTTCCCAGGACGACGTAGTGCTGGTGGCCGTGCCCTCCTCGCAGGTCGCGGCCGTGGCCCGGCGGATGGCCGAAAGCTGCCCCCCGGACGTCACCGTGGTCACCGCCTCCAAGGGGCTGGAGCGGGCCACGTTCCGCACCATGAGCCAGGTGATCGCCGCCATCCTTCCGCAGGCCCGGGTGGCGGTGCTGTCGGGGCCCAACATCGCCCGCGAGATCGCCGCCGGGCGTCCGGCCAAGGCCATGCTCGGCTGCGAGGACGTACACACGCTGCTGCGCGTGGCCGGGGCGCTGCGCAGCGATCGCTTCCACCTGGACATGACCCGCGAGACGGTGGACCTCGAGCTGTGCGGGGCGATGAAGGGGGTGTTCGCGATCGGCGCCGGCGTGATTCACGCCCGGGGCATGGGCTCCAACTTCATGGGGCTGCTGCTGACCTTCGGGCTGCACGAGATCACCTGCATCGCCCGTTTCCTGGGCATTTCCCGGGCCCACGTGTTCGGCATCGCCGGCCTGGGCGACCTGGTCACCACCTGCTTCAGCCCCGACAGCCGTAACTTCCGCCTCGGCGAACTGCTGGCCACCGGCGCGACGCTGGAGCAGGCCTTGTCCGAGGTGCAGATGGTCGTCGAGGGGGCGATGACCGCGTCGGCGGTGACGGAGATGGCGGCCCTTCGCCTGCCGCTGCCGCTGTTCGGAGCCATCGCCGGCATCGTGGAGCGGCCGGGGGAGGACAGCGTGCGTCATCTGGAGCGGACCCTCCTGGAGTATCCCAGCATCGCCCTGGCCTGAACGGTGCCGGACCCTCCGCGGGAACGCCATCATGAAGACCATCATTCTGGCGGCCGGGACCGGGCGCCGCCTCAACGCCGCGGTGCCCAAGTGCATGGTCGAGGTGGGCGGGCGGAGCATTCTGCGGCGCCAGCTGGAGGCGTTCCAGGCCGCCGGACTGATCGACCACGTGCTGGTGCTGGGCTTCCAGGCCGACCTCGTCCGGGCCCACCTGGCCGGCCGCCCCGGGCGGTTCACGTTCGTGCACAACCCGCGCTACGCCGAGACCAACACGCTGTACTCGCTGTATCTGGCCCGGGCTCACCTGGCCGGAGGGGCGGTGTACGCCAACGCCGACGTGCTCTTCGACCGCCGGCTGCCGCCCCGACTGGCGGAGCGGATCGGGACGTCGTGCCTGGCCGTGCGGGTCGGCCCCTGCGGCGCCGAGGAGGTCAAGGTGGTCGCCGACCCCGGCGGGCGCATCCGGCGGATCGGCAAGGAACAGCCGCCGGCCGCGGCCCTGGGCGAGTTCGTCGGCGTGGCCCGCTTCGAGGCCGGCGCCGCGGCCGCCCTGGAAGCGGGCCTGGTCGAGTGCGTGGAAGGCGAATCGCGGCTCAATGACTACTTTGAGACCGCCCTGGACCGCCTCTGCGACCGCTGGCCGATGCACGCGGTCGACGTGACCGACCTGCCGTGCTGCGAGATCGACTTCCCGGCCGACCTGGAGCATGCCCGCCGCGAGGTCGCACCGCGGCTGCTGGAGGCCGGCGCGGGCGCCTGAGCGGCCGGCCGGCGGACGCCCCTCCGGCGGTCAGACGGTCTGCGGTTCGGGGACGGCGCGCGGGGTCATGATCACCCGCACCACGCCCTCCTCGGTGGCGGTCTCCACGTTCATCTTCGCCCGGTGGAAGATCTTCAGCATGCCGCTGTTCTCGGCCAGCACGTCGGCGGTGAACTTGCGGATGCCCCGGGACTGCCCGATCTCGACCAGGCGGTCGAACAGCAGCGTGCCCAGGCCCTTGCGCTGCCAGGCGTCGGCGACCACGAAGGCCATTTCGGCGCTGCCCTTGGCCGCGTCGGTCATGTAGCGGCCCACGCCGATGATTTCCTCGTGTCCGGGCGGGCCGACGACGCCGACCAGGGCCATCTCGGTCTCGTAGTCCACGTTGCAGAACACCTGCAGCTTGTTGTGCGGCATGGACTTGAGCTGGCCGTGGTAGCGCAGGTAGACGGTCTGCTCGCTGAACGAGTAGAACATCTCCTTGACCAGCGGCTCGTCGTCGGGCCTGATCGGGCGGATCATCACCGTCTCGCCGCCGCGGAGCTCCACGGTCCGCTCCAGCTCCGCCGGGTAGGCGTGGCGGGCCGGCGGCATGATCTGGTTGGCGTACACGATCCGCCGCCGCTTGGCCGCGTGAAGCAGCTCGGAGCGGAAGTCCGGGTGGGCGATGTTGATCAGCGACATGGCCCGCTCGCGCATCGTCCGCCCGTGCAGGTAGGCGGTGCCGTACTCGGTGACCACGTAGTGGACGTCGCCGCGGGTGGAAGCCACACCCGCGCCCTCCTGCAGCGTCGGCACGATCCGGGAGCGCAGGCCGTCGGCGGTCATCGCGGTGCTCGGGATGGTGATCACCGGCTTGCCGCCGCCCATCGCCGCCCCGCGGATGAAATCCGCGTGCCCGCCGAAGCCGCTGTAGAACTTCATCCCGATGGACTCGGCGCACACCTGGCCGGTCAGGTCGATCTCCAGGGCCGAGTTGATCGCCACCAGGTTGCGGTGGCGGGCGATGATCGTCGGGTCGTTGGTGTACTCCGACGGCCGCATCTCGACCATCGGGTTGTTGTCCACGAAGTCGAACAGGGCCTGCGAGCCGGCGGCGAAACTGCCCACGATCTTGCCCCGGTGGAAGGTCTTGCGGTCGCAGGTGATCACACCGAGCTTGACCAGCTTCATCACCCCGTCGGAGAACATCTCGGTGTGGATCCCCAGGTCGTTCTTGTCGGTCAGGGTGCTCAGGATGGTGTCCGGAATGCGTCCGATGCCGACCTGCAGCGTCGAGCCGTCGCTGACCAGCCGGGCCACGTTGGCCGCGATCTGCCGGGTGACGTCGTCGGGCTCGGCCACCACCGGCCATTCCAGCAGCGGCTCGTCGTGCTCGACGAGGAAGCGGATCTGCTTGACGTGCAGGAAGCTGTTGCCCGGCGTCCGCGGCATGTGGCGGTTCACCTGGGCGATCACCAGCCGCGCCGACTCGACCGCCGATTTGGTGATGTCCACCGACACGCCCAGGCTCACGAAGCCGTGCTCGTCGGGCGGGCTGACCGTCACCAGGGCCGCGTCCAGCGGAATCTGCCGGGAGTGGAACAGCCCCGGCAGCTGCGACAGAAACACCGGCGTGTAGTCGGCCCGGGCCTCGGCCACCGCCTCGCGCACGCTGTTGCCGATGAAGATCGAATTCGCCCGGAAGCTCGCGGCGTACCTGGGGTCCGTATACGGCGCGGTGCCGATCGGCAGGAGCTGGATGATCTCCGTGTCGGTGATCGACGGGGCCAGGGCGACCATCGCCCGCACCAGGGCCTGCGGCTCCCCGCAGGCCGAGCCGATGAAGATCCGGTCGCCCCGGCGGATGTGCCGGATCGCGGCCTCCGCCGTGGTCACCTTGTCCGCGTAACGGTCTCGCCAGTGTGTGCTCATGGTCTCATGACTCCGAAAGAATGACCCGCGCGTCGGCGACCATGGCGCCCTCCCCTCGCGGGTAGACGATCAGCGGGTTGACGTCCAGTTCCTTGATCCGCGGGTGCTCGGTGACCAGCTGCGACAGCCGCAGGAGGCACTCGGCCACCGCCCCCAGGTCCGAGGGCTTCTCGCCGCGCACCCCCTCCAGCAGCCGGTAGGAGCGGATGTTGCGGATCATCTCCGTCGCGACGTTCTCGCGGATCGGGGCCATGCGGAACTGCACGTCCCGCAGCGCCTCGGTGTAGATCCCGCCCAGGCCGAACATCAGCAGCGGCCCGAAACGCGCGTCCCGGGTCATGCCCAGGATGATCTCCTTGCCCGGCGGCAGCATCTTCTGCACCAGGACGCCCCAGATCTCCACCTCGGCGCCCATCTTCTGCCGCACCGCCGCAATCATGCCCTCGAAACCATCCCGCACCGCCACCTCGTCCCGCAGGTTGAGCTTCACCCCGCCGACGTCGGTCTTGTGCAGGATCTGCGGGCCGGAAATCTTCAACACCACGGGGTAGCCCATCTGCCCCGCGGCCGCGACGGCCTCGTCGGCGGTCCGGGCCAGCACCGACGGCACGATCGGGAAACCGTAGTGCCGGAACACGTCCAGGGCCCGGTACTCCACCAGCTGGTTCCGCCCCGCGGCCAGCTCCTCGGCGAACAGCCTCCCCACCGCCCCGCTGTCGACCTCGAAGGTGCGGTAGTCGCTCACCGGCGAACGCGCCCAGCGGGCAAAACGCCCCTTGGCCGCCAGGGCCCGCATCGCGTCCTCCGGGAAGGTGTAGGTCGGAACCCCGTGCCGGCGCAGCAGGTCAATGCCCGGCGAGACGTCCACCGCCCCCATGAAACAGGCGATGATCGGCTTGGGGCAGAAGTCCTTGGTCCCCCCGACCACCTCCGCGATCTCGACCACGTCGGTCATGGTCTGCGGGGTCACGATCACCACCAGCTGGTCCACGTTGTCGTCAGCGCTGACCGCGTCCAGCGCCGCCCGGTACCGGTCGTGCTTGGCGTCGCCGATCACGTCCACCGGGTTCTTGATGTTGCCCGCCGGCGGCATCTGGAACTTCAGCGACTTGGTCGTGTATTCGTCGAACTTCGCCAGCTCCATGCCGTAGCGGATGCAGGCGTCCGTGGCCATGATGCCCGGACCGCCCGCGTTGGTCACGATCGCCGTCCGCGAACCGTTCGGCATGACCTTGTCGATGAACACCGGCGCAAAATCGAACAGATCCTCCACCGAGTCGATCCGCAGCACCCCCGCCTGCGACATGATCGCGTCGTACACCTCGTCCGACCCGGCCAGCGAGCCGGTGTGCGACGCCGCCGCCGCCGCCCCCTGCGCCGTCCGGCCGGTCTTGATCGCCAGAATCGGCTTGGGCGCCCGGCCGTGCGTGATCGCGTAGGCCGTGTCCACGAACTTCTGCCCGTCCGAGATGTCCTCCACGTACATCATGATGATGTCGGTGGCCGCGTCGTTCGCCAGGCACGCCATCAGGTCGATCTCGGTGATGTCGCACTTGTTGCCGAAACTGATGAACCGCGAGAAGCCGATCCCGCAGCCCTTCGCGTAGTCCAGCAGCGCCGTGCACAACGCCCCGCTCTGGGAGATCAGCCCGATCCGGCCCGCCGACGGCATCCCCTTGCTGAAACTCGCGTTCATCTGCGTGCCCGGATGAGTGTTGATCACCCCAAGACAGTTCGGGCCGATGATGTTCAGGCCGCGCTCGACGGCCAGGGCCTTGATCCGGTTCTCCCGCTCCACGCCCTCGCCGCCGACCTCCTTGAAGCCCGCCGAGATCACCACCATGTGCCGCGTGCCGTGGTCCGCCGCCTCGGTCACGGCCTTCTCCACCGCCGGCGCCGGCAGGATGATCACCGCCAGGTCCACGTGGTCGTCGATCGCCCCGATGCCCGGATAGCACCGCGCGCCCATGATGCTCTTGGCCTTCGGATTCACCGGGTAGATCACCCCGGTGTAGCCGCCCAGCACCAGGTTGGCCGCGATCGCGTTGCCCACCGAGCCCGGCGTCCGCGACGCCCCGATGACCGCGATCGACTGCGGGGCAAACAGCGGCTCGAGGTCCCGGGTCATCGGAATGACCGGCCCCCCCGGCTTCTCCGCCGCCGCGTCGTTCCCCTGTGGGGTCTTCGTCATGCGTGCCATGTTCCAGAAAGCTCCTGTGATCGTCCGGCAGGCCGGCGCACCCGGCATCTCCGGCCCGCCCCGCCGCCGGCAGGGCCCGTCAGGCCGGTCCTCTCCACCCTCGCAGGGCCTGCATCCCCGTTCCCGGCAGGTCGACGCATCCCGCGCCCGTCCGCGCCGCCGGCCGCATGGTCCGCAGGACCCCCGCCCCCGGCGGGTGATTCCCGGACCGCTGACTGCCCCGTAAAACTGCAGGGGGGACGCTCCGGGCAGACCGTACCTTCATCATCGGGCCGATCGCCGGGGCCCCATGAGTTCGCCATGATACGCCGGGACCCCGCAAATGCCAGTCCGCCGGGGATTCACTCCCGCCGGCTGCTCTCCAGTTCGGCGCATAACCGCTCCCAGCGCTGATTCACCGTATCCTGCAGCCGGGCTGCCCACTCCGCCGTCCAGGCCCCGGCCCGCGCCCGCGAGAGATAGTGGTCGACCGGCAAAGGCCGCAGCGGCCGATAAGTCAAACGTCCCCGACCGCACTCCCAGTCGTACAGCGGCCAGAGGTTGCACTCCACCGCCGCCTCGGCCAACGCCAGCTGGACGCCCGGCTCGACCGGCCCGCCGGCCCGCGGACAGGCCGACAGCACGCTCACGAAGGCCGGACCGCACGCGTCCATCGCCCGCAACAGCTTGGCTGCCAGATCGTCGTAGGCGTGAATCGATGCCTGGGCGACGTAGGCCGGCCTCTGCAACGCCGCCAGCCGCGCGTAGTCCTGGGGCGGAATCGACGACGCCGGACGTTGGACCGGACTCCCCCCCGCCGCCGCCGGCCATGCCGCCTCGAGCGGCTCGTTGACGCAGCAGACGTAGGTCAGGTCCGTGCCGCGCCGGACCGCGCTCTGCAGGCTCCAGAGCCCCCAGCACCGCGTCGTGACGCCATCGGCCAGGACCAGCACCTTGAAGGCCGTGTCACCGTCCAGCTCTCCATCCGCCCGCCTCGCCCGCAACGCCGCCGCCAGACCCGCGGCCACCGCCGGCCCGCTGTCCGGCAGCGCAGCGATGAACGGCACACGCCAGGCATTGCCCGGGTACGCACACGTGGCCCGGTCCAGACACCCGCCGCCCCCGACCACCACCGGCACGCGACGCAGCCCGACGCGGGCCACATGCAGCGCAATGCGGATCACCGCCGTGGCCCCACAGCCCGGGCAGGCACCGTGGCCCGCCCCCAGCCCGTGCGCCACACCCAGCAGGTCCGCCGGCGCGGGGGCGACTGGATAGCCGACGGACTGCTCGCCCCGGCTCATGATCGCCCCTCCCCCGGCTGCCCGGCA
>CAZSYS010000071.1:0-16072 GCA_964611365.1 uncultured Planctomycetales bacterium | reverse complement strand
GGGGATCCGGCCGGCCGCGGCCGCGCGGCTTCGGGCCTTCGCCGGTCTGATCGCCGAGGCTCAGGCGGCCGCGAGGAACGCGCCGGTGCGGCAGACGGTCGAGCATATCGTGCGGCACAGCGGGCTGATCGCCGGCTGGGGGCGGGACGGGAGCGGCGAGGAGCTGGAGAACGTCCAGGAGCTGATCCACGCGGCCGGGGCCTTTGACCGCCGTCGGGCCGCGGCCATCCCCGCCGACGGCGAGCCGGAACCCCTGGTCGCCTGGCTGCAGGAGATCAGCCTGGTCAGCGACCTGGACGCGGTCGATCCCCGGCTGGGCGCGGTCACGCTGATGACCCTGCATGCCGCCAAGGGGCTGGAGTTCGACCTGGTCTTCATCACCGGGGTCGAACACGGACTGCTGCCGCACGAGAAAAGCCTTCAGCGGACCGCCGATCTGGAGGAGGAGCGTCGGCTGCTGTTCGTGGGCATGACCCGGGCCCGCCGATCGCTGACCCTGACCTGGGCCCGCTGGCGGGAGCAGCGGGGGGCCCTGCGGCGGACCAGCCGGTCGGTTTTCCTGCGGGAGCTGCCGGAGGAGGGGGTCCACCGGCTGGAGATCGGCGAAGACGGCCGGCCGCGTTATGATACCGGCGCCGAGGAGGCCGGGGACCGGCCGGCGTTCCGCGCCTGGTCCGCCGGAACCCTGGTCCGGCACCCCGAGCACGGCGTGGGCCGCCTGGAGCGCATCGAGCCCGCCGGCCGGCAGACCCGGGCGGTGGTGCGTTTCACGGACGGCGGGCTGCGCTCCTTCGTGCTGGAGTTTTCCGAACTGCAGCCGGTCGATGCGGACGAGATCGGCGACCTGGACAACGCGAGATGGGACCCATGACCAACCGAACGACCCTCAAGCTGGACACGCGGCACATCCACGACGAGCGGCTCGGCCCGCACCGCCTGCCTCCGGAGGACCTGGAGGCCCTGACTCCGCGGCTGCGCGGGATCCTGCAGGAGATCGCCGCCGAGCGGGCCGGCGGCCGGCACCGCTTCCGCGATCTGCCGCTGGAGCGTCCGCAGCTGCAGGAAATCAAGGATCTGGCGGCCGAGTTCCGCCCGACCACCGACAACCTGCTGGTGCTGGGCATCGGCGGTTCGGCGCTGGGCAACATCGCCCTGCAGAGCGCCCTCAATCCCGCGACCTGGAACCTTCTTCCCTCCGACCGGCGCAACGGTCCGCGGCTCTTCGTGCTGGACAACGTCGATCCGGTGTGGTTCGAGGCGGTGATGAGCTTCGTCGAGGGCTCATGGGACCGCACCACGGTCAACGTCATCAGCAAGTCGGGGGAGACCGCGGAGACCTCGGCGCAGTTTCTCATCGTGCGCGACCGGCTGATTCAGGCTCTGGGCGAGGCCGAGGGCGAGGACCGCATCATCGTGACCACCGACGCCCGCAGCGGCACCATGCGGGACATCGCGGACCGCCAGGAATACCGCTCGCTCAACGTGCCGGACGGCGTCGGCGGGCGTTTCAGCGTGCTTTCGGCCGTGGGGCTGTTCTCGGCGGCGATGTGCGGCATCGACGTGGATGCCCTGCTGGACGGTGCCGCGGCGATGGACGCCGTCGTCTCCCCGCCCGATCCCGATCACAATCCCGCGGCCCGGATCGCCGCCATCCACTATCTCTACCTGGAGCGCGGCAAGCCGCTGCACGTGATGATGCCCTACAGCCAGCAGCTGCGCGACATGGCCGACTGGTACCGCCAGCTCTGGGCGGAGAGCCTGGGCAAGATCCGCCCGGCCGACGGGGCCCACGTCGGACCGACGCCGATCAAGGCCCTGGGGGCCACCGACCAGCACTCCCAGGTGCAGCTCTACCGCGAGGGGCCCAACGACAAGGTCTTCACCTTCCTGGAGGTCGAGGAGTTCGACTGCGATTCCATCATTCCCCGCGGCTTTACCGACATCGAGGCCATGGACTACCTCGGCCGCAGCGAGGACGGCACGCTCGGCGGGCTGCTGAACATCGAGAAGAAAGCCACCGAGCTGGCCATGCTCGCCAGCCGGCGGCCCTCGCTGACCATCCGCTTCCCGCAGGTAACGGCCCACAGCGTCGGCGAATTCATCTACCTCTACGAATCCGCGGTCCCGATCATGGGCAAGCTGATGGGCGTCGATCCGTATGATCAGCCGGCGGTCGAGCTGGGCAAGAAGCTGACCTTCCACTTCATGGGCCGCCGCGGCTACGAGAAGTCGCCGATGGAGGCATAAGTCCGTGCGGCACGCCGTGATCATGGCCGGCGGATCGGGAACCCGGTTGTGGCCCCTCTCGCGCCGGGATCACCCCAAGCAGCTGCTGCGCCTGTTCGAGGGCCGTTCGCTCCTGCGCCGCTCCTTCGAGCGGCTGGCCGGCCTGCTGGAGCCCGCGCAGATCCGGGTGATCACCGGCCGGGAGCACCTCGAGGCCGTCGCCGCCGAACTGCCGGAACTGCCGCGGCGCAACCTCATCGGCGAGCCCTGCGGCCGGGACACCGCCAACGCCATCGGCCTGGCCGCCTGCCTGCTGGCCCGCGAAGACCCCGACGGCACCATGGGGGTCTTCACCGCCGACCATATCATCACCCCGCAGGACGTCTTCGCCGAGACCGTCGCCCGCGGTTTCCGGGTCGCCGAACGCTTCGGCGATGCCCTGGTCACGTTCGGCATCCGCCCGACGTCTGCCCACACCGGCTACGGCTACATTCAGCGCGGAAGGGAGCTGGAGCCCGGCGTCTTTGAGGTTCTGGCCTTCCGGGAGAAGCCCGACGCGGCCACCGCCGAGGCCTGGCTGGCCGGCGGGGAACACGACTGGAACAGCGGCATGTTCGCCTGGCGGATCGCGGCCATCCTGAAGGAGTTCGGGCGGCACGAGCCCGGGGCGATCGAGACGCTCCGCGCGGTGGCCGACGGTCTGGACGATCCCGCAACGGCGGAGGAGGCCGCCCGGCGCTTCGCCGGCCTGCGGCGCATCTCCATCGATTACGCCGTGCTGGAGAAGGCCCGGTGGGTGCTGTGCGTCCCGATGCCCTGCCGCTGGATCGACGTCGGCTCGTGGACCTCCCTGGCCGAGGTCCTGGGCACCGATGCCGACGGCAACGTGCGGGCCGCGCCGCGGGTGGCGACCCTCGATGCCGGCGGGAACATCCTCGTCAGCGAGTCCGACCACCTCCTGGCGGCCATCGGCGTCCGGGATCTGGTCATCGTGCACTCCGCCGACGCCACGCTGGTCTGCCGCCGGCAGGACGCCCAGCGAATCAAGGAACTCGTCGAGCAACTCGGTCGGCGGGGCGAGGATCGCACCCTCTGACCCGGCCCGGCGGCGGACGCGTGCTCACCGGCCGGGCCCGCAGGCGGCGGAAGGCTCGATCTGCGGCCCGCGCATGCAGGCCAGCATCACGCGCAGATCCGCGTCGTCCACGTCGTCGTCGGCGTCCAGCCGGGCCACGGCGCAGTCGGGGTCCGGCTGGGGGATGTACGCGCCGCTGAAGCACCGCTGCAGGTGGGCGAAATCGGCCTGATCCAAGTCGCCGTCGGCGTCCAGATCGGTCCGGTGCCGCACGCGGAACACGAGCAGGCCGCCGTCTTCATCGGCCACGAAGAGATATCCGTCGGCAAAGGCGACGCCGCGGGCGTTGCCCGGAGTGTCCGTGGACGCCAGCATCGCCGGGACCGCGGGCTGCGACACATCCACGACCGCCGCCCCGGCGCCGCCGTCGGCGACGTACAGCCGGTCGCCGGCCACATCGACGCCCCAGGCGAAGCCGGCCGTGGTCAGACCCCCCAGCCAGGCCGGCGCGGCGGGGTTGGCGATGCTCAGGATCGCGATTCCGGCGGAGCCGTCGGCGACGAAGGCCCGTGAGGCCTCCACGGCCAGGCCCTCGGCCGTTCCGGGCGTGTCGTAGCCGCCCACGCGCTTCGGCGAAGCGGGGTTGGCCACCTGGATCACCTGCAGCCCGGCGGTGTAGTCCGCCACACAGGCGTACGTGCCGTCCGGCGCCACGCCCGAGGCATCGCCCGGGGTGTCATAGCCCCCGACGCGCACGGGTGCCGCGGGGTTGGCCAGGCTGATCACCTGCAAGCCGGCATCCAGGTCCGCCACATAGGCGTACTGCCCCGCGGCCGCCACCCCGTAGGCCGTGCCGCTGGTGTCATAGCCGCCGACCCACACCGGCGATGTCGGCACCGCCGGATTGATCACCGCCAGACCGCGGCTGCCGTCGGCCACCAGAGCCAGGCCGTTCCACAGCGCCACTGCCTGGGCATATCCCTGCGTGTCGTATGCCTCCAGCCTCGCCGGCCGCGAGGGATCGGACACATCCACGATCGACAGCCCGGCGTCCCCGTCGGCGACGAAGGCGCGTCCGCCCGCGACCGCCACCGCCTCGGCCGATCCGCCCGTGGTCAGGCCTCCCTGCGGGACCGGAGGCTGCGGCATGCCGATGTCCAGCACCGCCAGCCCCGCGTCGCCGTCGGCCACGAAGGCCAGGTCGCCGACCAGCGCCGTTTCGCAGGCCAGCCCGGTGGTGTCGAAGCCGCCTTGTCGCACCGGGGCCGCGGGGTTGGCGATGTCGATGATTGCCACGCCGGCCTCGCCGTCGGACAGCACCAGCCGTTGACCGGTCAGAACCGCCCCGCCGGCGTCTCCGGGCGTATCGAGTCCGCCGAGCCGGACAATCGCCGACGGCACCGAGACATCGAGAACCACCAGTCCCTCGTCGCCGTCGGCCACGTAAGCCCGCGAGTCGCCGACCGCCACCGCCCGGGCCACGCCGGCCGTGTTGTAGGCTCCCAGCCACACCGGCGCCGTCGGCACCGACACGTCGATGACCGCCAGCCCGGCGGTCTCGTCGGCCACGTAGGCGCGGGTGCCGTCCAGGGTCAGGCCGATGGCGTAGCCGGGGGTGTTGTAGCCCCCGATCCACTGCGGGGCCGCGGGATTGGAGACGTCCACCACCGACAGCCCGGCCTGCTCATCGGCCACGAAGGCGTACCCGCCGGCCACGGCCACGTCCCAGGCGTAGCCGGCGGTGTCGCATTGGCCGACGCGCACCGGGCGGCCGCGGTCGATGATGTCGAAGATCAGCAGCCCGGCATCGTAGTCGGCCACGTAGAGGTAGCGGTCCGACACGGCCACGCCCAGGGCGATGCCGTCCGTGGCCAGGCTTGCCCGTCGCTGCGGAGCGGCCGGGTTGGACACGTCGATCACGCCCAGGCCGGCGTGATACTCGGCCAGGTAGGCCAAGCCGTCCGCCACCGCCACTCCGCGGGCCAGGCCGGTGGTGGACTTTGTGGCCAGCAGCGCCGGCAGGGTAGTGCGCGAGACGTCGACCAGCTGCAGACCGCCGTGCAACGATGCCACACAGGCCATTCCCCCGACCGCGCTGACGGCCACGGCCGTGCCGGGAACCGCTCCGGCGGCGATGAACCGGGGCGCGTCGGGGCGGGAAACGTCCAGCGCGACCAGGCCCCCGGTTCCGTCGGCCACCAGGACCGTCTGCCCGACAAGGGTTGTGCCCCGGGCCGAACCGGCCGTGTCGTAACTGCCCACCGCCCGCGGCGCATACGGGCTGGCCAGGCTGATCGCCGCCAGCCCGCGCGATCCGTCGGCCACGAAGGCGTGCCCGTCCGCCATGACCACGTCGAAGGCGTAGCCCGGCGTGTCGTAACCGCCCGTGCGGACCGGCGAGACCGGATTCGACACGTCCAGCACCACCAGTCCCCGGTCGCCGTCGGCCACACAGGCGATGGATCCGGAGACGGCCACAGCCCAGGCGGTCCCGGAGGTGTCGTAGGCCGACACCAGCCGGGGTGCGGCCGGGTCGTCCACGTCGACGATCACCAGGCCGCCGCCGCCGTCGGCCACGAGGACGTGGTGGTCGGACAGGGCCACGCCGTACGCCCATCCGCCGGTGTTCAGGACGCCGACCAGGTGCGGCCGGGAGGGTGTCGTCACGTCGATCACCGCCAGTCCGCCCTCCCCGCAGGCGACGTAGGCGTAACTCCCGTACACCGTGACGTCCAGGGCGATCCCCGGCAGGATCTCCGACCGGCCGGCGATGGACGGCGCCGCCGGGTCGGTGATATCCAGCGCAAGCAGCCTGGGCCCGGCGCAGGCGAAGGCGTACCAGCCGGTTGAGGCCACGGCCTGGCAGCGGCCGCCCCACTGGCCGACAGGCTCCAGGATCATTTCTGCCGGCGCGGAGGGCACGGCCGACAGGATGCCGACCAGCCAGATGGCTTTCGCAGGCTGCCTGAAAACGGGCATCGCCCCTCCGGTTCGAACGACAGGGTGTGTGCGACGGGCCGCAGGCGTGGCAAAGCAGGTGGCAGCGTCGCCCGGGCCGCGGCGGAAACGCCCCGGAATCCGGATTTCGACGCCCCTTCCGCCGTCGTGCACCCCAACGTCCGGATAACAAGGATATGCCCGGCCAGATGTCGACATCAATCGGCCGGTCGCCGGAAAAAGGGGTGTCAGCCGGGGCGGGACGCCCGGGCGAAGGCGGTTCACCGATGCCGGGGGGTCACCGGCGTCTTGCCCGCAGCCTCAGGCTTCAGCGCGAGTTACACGCCGGACGTGCCGCCGGCATCCCAGGCTGCGTCCGCGTCGATCAGGCCCCGGATGTGGGGGCGAAAAAAAAGGAGCCCACCGGGGGTCGCCCGGCGGGCTCATCAAGACGCTTGCCGTCTGTTCGATCGGAAGCGGTCTGTCTCAATCGCGGTCAGTTCCGGGTCATTGGCGTCGTGAGCAGGACTCGGCGCGGCATTTGCGGTTGCACGCCTGTCGCCTGTCATCTGGGCTGGGCGCCCGTCCGGCGTCGTGCCAGCACGATCTCCTCCTGCACCTCCCGCGGGGTGGGGCGGTAGGAGCAGAACTCCATGGTGAAGCTGCCCTTGCCCTGGGTGGCCGAACGCAGATCGGTGGCATAGCCGAACATCCGGGCCAGCGGGACTTCCGCGGTGATCACGGTCAGCGGCGGCCGGGATTCGCTGCCGGTGATGATGCCGCGCCGGCTGGACAGATCCCCGACGATCGATCCCTGGAACTCCGCCGGGGCCTCCACTTCGACGCGCATGTACGGCTCGAGCAGGACCGGGCGGCTGCGGCGGAACGCGTCGAGAAAAGCGTCGCGGGCGCAGATCTGGAAGGCCAGGTCCGAGGAATCCACGGCGTGGTAGCTGCCGTCCTCGAGCACCACCCGGCTGCGCACGATGCGGTAGCCGGCCACCGGCCCTTTGCCCAGGGCGCTCTGGAATCCCTTGTCGCAGGAGGGGATGAACTCGGTCGGGATCCGTCCGCCGGTGACCTCGTTCTCGAAGAGGTAGTCCTGCTCGGCGGCCTCCGGCAGGGGCTCCAGGCGTCCGACGACGTGGGCGTACTGGCCGGACCCGCCGGTCTGCTTGCGGTGGCGGTGGTTGAAGGTCACGGCCTCGGTGGGGGCCTCGCGGTAGCTGACCTGCGGGGCGCCGACCTCGATCTCCAGGCGGTACTCGCGCCGCAGCCGCTCGACGTAGACGTCCAGGTGGAGTTCGCCCATGCCGGCCATGAGCGTGTCGCCGGTTTCCTCATCGGTGCGGATGTGGAAGGTGGGGTCTTCCCTGGAGAAGCGGCTGAGGGCCTTGGCCAGCTTGTCGCGGTCGGTGCTGCGCGCCGGGCGGATCGACAGGGCGATCACCGGCTCGGCCACGTGCATGGCTTCCAGGGCGTAGTTGTGGCCGGCGGCGCAGAGCGTGTCGCCGGAGCTGCACTCCACGCCGATCAGGGCGACGATGTCCCCGGCGGCCGCCGAGTCGATGTCCTCGCGGTCGTTGGCGTGCATGCGCAGGATCCGCGAGACCCGCTGCCTGCGGCCCGAGCGGGTGTTCAGGTATGTCTGGCCCTTGCTCAGCGTTCCCTGATAGACCCGCGTGTAGGTCAGCTGGCCGAAGCTCTCGTCGACGATCTTGAAGGCCATGGCCACCGCCGGGGCCTCCGGGTCGGCCGACAGGGCGATCTCCGCGCCCTCGTTCTGGTTGTCGGTGGCGTAGGCCACGCGGTCCAGCGGGCTGGGCAGGTAGCGGACGATCGCGTCCATCAGCGGCTGCACGCCCTTGTTGCGGAACGCCGAGCCCATCAGCACCGGCGTGATCTCCCGGGCGATGGTCCGCTCGCGGATAATCCGGTGCAGCAGTTCCTCCTCCACCGGCCGCTCTTCGACCATCCGCTCCATCAGTTCGTCGCTGTACAGGGAAAGGGTGTCCAGCATCGCGTGCCGGGCCCGCTCCGCCTGCTCCCGCAGCCCGGCCGGAATCTCCTCGACGCGGACCGTCTCGCCGTACCGGCCGTCGAAGTACACCGCCTTCATGGCCACCAGGTCGATGACGCCCTCGTGGCGGCCCTCCAGGCCGATCGGCAGCTGCAGCGGCACGGGCACGTGCCCGAGCTTGCTCTCGATCGCCCGCACCACCGAGGCCGGGTCCGCCCCGCTGCGGTCGCACTTGTTGATGAATGCGATGCGCGGAACGCCGTAGCGCTTCATCTGGCGGTCCACGGTCAGGGACTGCGACTGCACACCGCCGACCGCGCAGAGCACCAGCACCGCCCCGTCCAGCACCCTCAGCGAACGCTCCACCTCGATGGTGAAGTCCACGTGCCCGGGGGTGTCGATGATGTTGATCGTCCGGCCGGCCCACTCGACCGTGGTGGCCGCCGAGGTGATGGTGATGCCCCGCTCCTTCTCCAGCTCCATGTGGTCCATGGTGGCCCCGCCGCCGCCGTCCTTGACGTCGCCCATGCGGTGGATGCGTCCGGAGTAGAAGAGGATGCGCTCGGTCAGCGTCGTCTTGCCCGAGTCGATGTGCGCCGAAATGCCGATGTTCCGCAGATGATTCAGTTCCCAAGCCATGCTTGCGTCTCGTCCTGGCCGGCGGCCCGTGCCCTCCCGGGTATCTGCCGGCCGTCGTTTCGCCGTCCGGGTGCCGCCCGGCCGGCAATGCCCACATCCCCTCCCGCCCGCCTGAAGACTAACCCCCCACCGTTGCCCGCGGCGGAAGATCCGTTGAGTTTTGTGTTAATCGGGAATCCCTTGCCGGCGGCCCGGGACGGCCGCCGTACGGGCTAGCGGACGACCGGGGTCACCGGAGGCGGCTCCTTGCAGCCTCATCGGCGCACCCTCGCGCTGCGGAACCCGGGCGTTTGGGGGCGGTCCGGGCCGCGACGAATACCAAAGATCCGTAATGTTACCACGGCAGCGGCAGGTTGTGCAAGAAAAAACACAGGAAAATCCGGGAGGGTGGTTTGCCCGCCACCCGGCCGGGCCGGTCCGATAGCTTTCTAAGATCAGGAGATTCCGGAACTTGCCCGCTCCGACGCCGGCCGGAAGGCCCCCGCAGGCGTCCCGGCGAGGCTGTTCCCGGATCCGCCGGCGGCGGATCTACCGGGCGGCCAGGGCGGTCTTGACCTGGCTGATGAAATCCCTGCAGGCCGCCTCGACGCACTTGTCCCACTCGCTGGTGAAACGCTCGACGTACTTCATGTCCTCGTAGGCGTAGATCACGCTCCGCGAGGCGGTCACGATCGCCCCGGTGCCGTCGGACTTGAAACAGGGGGCCAGGTCCGCCGCGGAGGCTCCTTGGGCGCCGAAACCGGGCACCAGGAAGATCGACTGCGGCATGATCGCCCGCAGCTTGTGCAGCGTGTCGGGATTCCGGCCGCCCACAACCGCGCCCAGGCAGCTGTATCCGGCCTTGCCGGTCAGCCCCTCGTCGGCCGCCCATCCGGCCACCTGCCGGGCCAGGTGCTCGGCCACGGTCATCCCGTCCTCCAGTCGGGCGTCCTGGATGACCGCCGCCGACTCGTTGCTCGCCCGCACCCAGACGAAGACGCCCTTCTGTTCCTCCCGGGCGGCCTCCAGGAAGGGCTTGACGCCGTCCAGGCCCGCCCAGGCGTTCACCGTGACCGCGTCCGGCCCGACCATGTCGTCGAGGTTGGAGAAGTCCGGCTCCGACAGCGCCGACCGGGCGTACATCTCGGCGGTCGAACCCACGTCGCCGCGCTTGGAGTCCCCGATGACCAGCAGTCCGGCCTCGGAGGCCTCCTGGATCAGCTCGTAGTAGGCCTCCACCCCCTCCCAGTAGTACCGCTCGAAGAACGCCGAGTTGATTTTCACCGCCGGGACCAGCGGGGCCACGATCTTGATCACCTGCCGCCCGAACTCGAGGATCGCGTCCACCGCCGCCTCGGAGTCGAACTCGTCGTTGAGGTCCTTATGCTCCGCGATATCCGCGGGCAGCCGGCTGTACACCGGGTCGATGCCCACGCAGACCGGGGCCCCCTTGGCCTTGATGGCCGCCAGCAGACGGTCGGCGAAGTTGTCCGGCACGGGTCGTTCCTTTCTGAGTCGTGTATCCGGCGCCGCAAGGCCGCAGTCGGTCCGGCGCCGGGCGGGAACGCCCCCGGGCGACCCGCCTGAAAGCGGGAGTTTAGCCCCATGCGTCAAGTCCCGCAAGGCGGCCGGACGGCATCGCCGGCTCGCCGACGTCCTCTGGGCAGGACACATGATCGACGCCCCGCCGGGGGACGGGCTCGCGGCTCGCCCGGACGGGCGCGTAAAAACCGGACGGGCGTGCAAAAGCCCCCCCTCCGGACAGGCCGCCCCCCGTCGGCCTCGGGTCTTCCGCCGGACCGTGCCGGTCTCACGCCGGGCCGTGGTAGAATGCCGCTGCCCCGCGGCGAGCGCGGGCCCCGAGGACGGATCCCTTGAACAGGCGTTCGGGCAAGAGCAAGGCCGGGCAGCGACGGGTGGCGTTTCGGCGGAACCGCTCGGCCCCGGCCCGCCGCAAGCAATGGAACCTTCCGGACCACGCCGACGACCCCGCCCACGACGCTGCCGGCGTCGAGGCGGTCCGGGCCAAGGGCGAGCTCTCTCGCATGCGAACCGTCGTGGACCGGCCGGAAGGGGCCGAAGCCGGACGCGGACCCGCCTGTCGCGGAGTCGCAGTCGCGGTGCGGGGGCAGTTCGTGGAGGTCGATGACGGCCAGCGGATCTGGCTGTGCACCGTCCGGCGGGTTCTTCGCACCCGGCTGATCGGGGAGCGGCACCCTGTCGTCACCGGCGACGAGGTGACGTTCTCCGCGCTGGCCCACCCGGCCGAGGGGGCTCCCGAGGGCGTCATCGAGCAGGTTCATGAACGCAGGACCGCCCTGCACCGCTCGGACGGGCGCCGCACCCAGGTCATCGCCGCCAACATCGACCAGGTCGTCATCACCACTTCCATCCGCCGGCCGATGATCAAGGTCCACCTCATCGACCGCTACCTCGTGGCCGCCCACGCCGGCCGGCTGACACCGATCATCTGTATCAACAAGGCGGATCTCGGACCGCGCGAGGAAATCGCCGAAGTCCGTGAGCTCTACCGCGGCCTGGGCTACGCGGTCCTGGTCACCAGCACGGTCACCGGCGAGGGGATCGACGAGCTCGGCGCGGTGCTGGCGGGGAAGGTCTCGATGTTCGCCGGCCAGAGCGGCGTGGGCAAGAGTTCCCTGCTGAATGCCGTCGAACCGGGGCTGAACCTCCGCACCGCCGACGTCAGCACCGACAACGAGAAGGGACGCCACACCACCACCACGGCCGTCCGGCTGCGGCTGTCCGGCGGCGGCACGGTCGTGGACACCCCGGGCATCCGGGCCCTGGACGTGGCCATGGTGCCGATCCAGGAACTCGAGGCCCACTTCGTGGAGTTCGTGGACCGCGTGCGGGACTGCCGCTTCCCCAACTGCGTTCACCTCCACGAAACCGGCTGCGCGATCAAGTCGGCCGTCGAGGCCGGCGGGATCGCCCGTTCGCGCTACGAGAGCTATACCCAGCTTCTGCTGGAGCGGTCCGAACCCCCATGAGGCCTGCACCGGGCCACGCCCATATCTGGTGGGCCCATCGCCCCGGCGCACCAGTTTTTGGGGTTTTTTCAGTCGGTAAAACTGTTGCCCGAAGGGAAAAATGGCCGCTAGAATGGTAGTGCCGGAGACATCCCGGGCGGGTCCGCCTCAAAAGACGGGCTGAGGCTTCAGGTCCCCCGGGAAATGCCGGCCGCGGCCAGGCGGTCCGAATCGTCGGCCTGCCGACCCGCGCGTGTCCCCGGCGACGGCCGAGGGACAGGGCAAGGCCCGGGCAGGCCCTGCCAGGGGCCGACCGGGAGTGGGCCCAGCGGAAGGAGGTGATCCGTGGAATCTGGCAACTGTAGCAGGTGGCTGCTGTAAGCGCAGCGACACGTGGCTGCACAAGGCAGCAGCCCTGAAATCTCAGGCCCGCGGCGCGAGTTCTCGCCCCGCGGGCCGCTTTTTTGTCGGCGCCGTCCGGCGAACCGGCCGCATCGTTCCGCAACCCGCCGCCGTCGGCACAGCGGGGGCTTGATTTCTCGCGGTCCCGCTATATCATGCCTCCCCGTTGACAACTTCAGAGGGTCACGATTGCAGGTTTCCGCCTCGGCGGAATGAAACGGGAAGTGTGGTGAGAATCCACCGCGGACCCGCCGCTGTAATCGGACGAATCCGTGTCGGTCGCTTCAAGCCATTGCCCGGCGGGCGTGGGACTGCCGTCCTGCGTGCCCGGTGAGAAGGCGCGACCGTCAGCGGGGAGCATGGCTTCCCGCCGTCCGTGAGCCAGAAGACCTGCCTGCGATCGTGTGTGTTCTCGTCGAGTGCCCCGGGCACAGGGTGCTGCGAAGAAGGATCCGCCGTCCGTCCGTTCCGACGTCGGAGGCGGTCCGTCATCACGCGTCGTGATCTTCCACACCCGGTGCTCTCCAGGGCACCGGGTTTTTTTTTGCGGCTCGAGGAGTGGCCGCGGAAGGAGCGTGTGGAATGGCGGAAGGAAGGAAGGTAGTCTGGGGTCGGGGTCCGGTCCGGGCGTGGCTGGCCGTCCTGGCGGCGGCCAACGTCGCGGCGGCGATCGAGATCGACGATGTTCAGGTCACCCAATGGGTGGGCCAAGGGGCCAACCGGGCTCTGCTGGTGGTCGACTGGCAGGCGCCCACCACGATCGTGCTGGGCTACCGCTGGGACGGGGCGGTCGGCGGCGCGGCAATGATGAACGACATCGCCGCCCTTGGCGGACGGCTGAGCGTCGCCTGGCACCCGGAGTTTCCGGGCCAGGCCGTCTTCGGCCTGGGTTTTGACGTGGACGCCGACGGCGGGGGGTTCTCGACCACCGTTCCGGGCGTCGAGACCGGCCAGGCTTTGGACGCCGACGACTACTACGCCGAGGGGTGGATGGTGCAGGGCTACTGGGCCTTCTACACCGCCCCCGACGGCCAGGACTGGAACTGGCCGGGATACGGAATCGCCGATCTGCAGCTTACCGACGGGGCGTGGGTCGGGTGGAGCTGGTCGCCGGAGCCCACGTGGTACGGTGGCCCGCCGGACAACATTCCTCTGATCCCCGAGCCGGCCACGGCCATGCTGGCGGCGGCGGGACTGATGCTTTTCCGGAGAGGAAGGCGTTTGGAGGTTCGCTGAGCGTGCCCCGGGGTGTTCGGTGACCCCGGGAACCCCGTTGCCGATCCCCCGGCGACCCCTGGTCGCCGGGGGGTCGGGAGCGGTTGCGGCCGGATGTACCGCGATGACGCGTGCAGACCATCGTGCAGACCGTACAGTGCGAGTGCCTCGCCGGTCGGCGGCGGGTCTGTCCGTCCTGGCCGGGCTGCTGGCCGGCGTCGCCGTCCCGGCCATGGCCTCCGACTTCGCGGTGGAGGTGGTCGATTACGACCGGGGCGGACCCGTACCCTGGGACTACATCTACCAGATCCCCTTTGACGAGCCGTCCGCCGCCCTGGGCCGACCGACCGTGGACACCACCGACGACCCCCCGCCGCCGGGACCCGAGACGCGACTGCAGACGGTCGTGCCGGTATACCCGCCGTTCCGGATCTACCCGGATTTCGTGACCGGTGAGCCGATCTACGAACTGGTTTCCATCGGTGCCGGGGGTTGGCTGACGTTGCGTTTCGACCACCCGGTGGAAAACGATCCGCGCAACCCGGCGGGCATCGACTTCATCGTCTTCGGCAACTACAAGTGCCTGCTGGCCGACGGGGGTCGATGGGACGACGGTGACCCGCGTCTGGCCCTGATCGGCTCATCGCAGGCGGTCCCCGAGAACGGCATCGTGTCGGTCAGCCAGACCGGCCTGCCGGGGAGCTGGCACACCTTCGCCGACGCGCCCGGCTACACCGCCCCCAAGGCCGACGGCTGGCCTCCGACGCTGGGACGCGTCTATCGCGAGCCTGTTCCGCCGGAGACCGGCTTCTGGGGCGAACCCACCGACCCGACGCTGCCGTTCAATCCCGCTCTGGGGCCCGGATCGTTAGCCGGTCTCACCGTGGCCGAGGCCGCGCAGCGCTACGGCCACAGCGCCGGCGGCACCGGTTTCGACCTGTCGGACGTGGGCCTGGACTGGATCCTCTACGTGCGCATCGAAAACCCGCCCGGCTCGACCCGTACGCCCGAGATCGACGCGGTCAGCGACGTGCGGCCGTTCCCTTTTCCGGATCTGGACTGGGACACGGACGTGGACGCGGACGACCGCACCCTTTTCGAGGCCTGCGCGACCGGACCGGCCGCCGGTCCGGTTTCTGCGGGCTGCGCCCGCGCCGACTTTGACGGCGACGGCGATATCGACCAGACGGACTTCGGCAGGCTGCAGCGCTGCCTCAGCGGCCCCGGGCGCCTGGCGGACCTGCAGTGCATGGGGGTGTCGCCATGAATGCCCCGCGGCCGGCCTCGACCGCTCCCCGTCGCACGCCGCCGCGTGCCGCATGCCCGGCCGCCGGCCGCCTCCGGGCGGACCTGCCGGCCTTCACGCTGATCGAGGTCCTGGTGGTGGTCGCGATCATCGCCGCTCTGGCGGGCGTGCTGGTTCCCGCGCTGTCCCGTTCCCGGGAGGCCGCCCGACGGACGTCCTGCCTGAGCAACCTCCACCAGATGGCCGTGGCGGCGACCACGTATGTGCACCTTCACCGCGGCCGCTACATGCCCTACAGCTGGACCGACAACGCAAGGTCGATCCAGTACGGCTGGGACATCACCGTGCAGACCGCCGGGGCGACGACCGGCTCGCCCTCGCGGACGATCCGCCCGGGGCTGCTGTGGCAGGGCCGCACGCTGCCGGAGATCAACCGCTGCCCGGCTTACCGAGGCGGGGACAACTACGTCGGTTACGCCCACAGCGGCTACAACTACAACACCAGCTACGTGGGCTGGTGCCTGTGGCGTCCGGAACTGGTCCGCTTCAGGCCCACCGGCCGGATCATCGTCGAGGCCGACCCCGCCCTGGCCGACCGGATCCGCCGGCCCGCGGCCTGCGCCCTGTTCGGCGACGGGCAGTTCGCCGACGGGGCCAACAAGTTCATGCGTGCTCCCCTCGGCGGACGCGACCGGGGCTACTTCGCCGACTTCCACGCCGGGACCCAGGGCTATCGCCACCTCGGATCCAGCGGCGCGGCCTTCTGTGACGGCCACGTCGAGGCCTGGAAGTGGCGGGACGAGTTCCGCGCCGGCAACCCCAACGTCGCCGCGGGCACCGGCTTTCTCTGCGGCGACAACAGCCTTTATGATCTGGACTGAGCCGGTGCCAGGCTGAACCCCGCAGGTTCGGAGCCCGGATTGCCGGGCCGGACACCCCGGAGGACCGGGCCGGGGCCGCGCGGCGTGCGCGGCCGGCGCGCCTCCGCATCGGGGCCGCGATGAAGGAGCCCACACATCGGACATGGCCGGCGGTCACGGCAGCGGCAGTCTGTCTGCTGCTGGCGACCTGGGTCGTGTTCTGGCCCGTGCTGAGGGCCGACTTCATCTATTATGACGAGAACGACCAGCTGCTGCGGAACTCCATCGTCCGGAGCCTGGCCCCGGCCAACCTGGTCCGGATCTTCTCCTCGCTGGCGATCACCAGCTACTATCCGGTTCGCACGCTGTCCTTCGCCGTCGATCACGCGCTGTGGGGTCTGAAACCGTTCGGCTATCACCTCAGCAACCTGCTGATCCACTCGGCCAGCACGCTGGCGACGCTCCTGCTGCTAATTCGACTAC
>CAZSYS010000070.1:12441-16080 GCA_964611365.1 uncultured Planctomycetales bacterium | reverse complement strand
GGCTGGCCGCTGCCGATCGACGAAGGCTGCGGCCGGCGCCCGTTGTCGCCGGGGCACATGTACACGGCCTTGCTCTTGAGGTACCGGAAGATGTCGCCGTATTCCACCCAGACGCGCGAGTCGGGCGACCAGACTCCGCCGGTCCGGGCATACACGCTGGAGGCGTTGTAAAAGCCCTTGGCCGGGTCCCCGACCTTGGGGTCGCGATGGTTCCTGCCGTCGAACAGCCACCAGCACCAGTGCGGAAACACGCCCTTGTTGTCGCTGCCGTAGTAGACGTGGCCGAAAAAGAGCTGCCTCATGTTGGACTGGCAGACCATGGACCGCGACTGCTCCCGCGCGTTCTTCAGCGACGGCAGGAGAATCGCCGCCAGCAGGGCGATGATCGCGACGACCACCAGCACCTCGATCAGGGTGAACCCCCCGCCTGTGCGTTTGACCATCATGGTTCCTCCAATCCCGGCCAGGTCTTCCGGCGGCCGCCTCAGGCGGCGGCGCCGCCCCGGCACACGGACCCGGGACGACCGGCTATCGCCCTTCCGGAACGGTGCTACAAGACAGGCACTTATGCTTCATCGCTCCCGGCAGCGACAGGCATCACCGCCGCCGCCGCAATCTTCAGGCCGCCTCGATCCGTGACTGACTGATATATAGCACTCATGCCGGCACCTGAAATGCACGCCGACAGAACGGACACCTTCGGGAAGCCTGCGTCTGGAGGTGCGTTGTGCGCCCGGACCCGCGCAGGCATCGCCTGTGTGCCTGCCTGCATTCTAACCTGCGCATCGGCATGATCAAGCCGATTCTCGCGGTTTTTCTGCGAGCGGAACGCCCGGGCGGCGGCGCTTGACCCCGGGGCGGCCCACCGCACCGCCGGCGCCCTTCCTCCGCTCCCGGAAATGACTGCCCGAAAGGGCAGTTGAAGCGCATCATTCGCCGGCCGCAGGCGCGCTTCAGTCCGTCGGGCGGAGTTCTCCAGCCGCCGACGGCGGGAGGTGCCACACTTGTGCTATCTCGCGGGGCTTTCGGCGGTCATTCCGACCGTGGTTCCCCGCCGGCCTGCGGACATGCCGGACCTGCGAACCTGCCATGGAAAGGCCTGCCGGCCGCCGGAGGCCGGGGTCACCGGCCACCGTCAGGCCGGCGCTATCAGTCCGGCCTCGCGCAGCAACGACAGCATCGTCGCATGATCCCGCCCGACGGCCTGCAGGCCCGCACGGTCGGCGTCGGAGTCGATCGCGGCGGAGCGATCGGTGTATTCCACGTGCAGCGAGACCGGCCCGGCGAAGCCCCATTGACTCAGCCACCGGAAGACCTGCGAATGATCGACCATCCCGGTGCCCAGCGGCACGTCCCGGGGCCGCCACCCCTGACCTTCGCGCCGTTCCCAGCGGAAGTCCTTGACGCCAACGATCACGATCCGCCGGGCCAGCAGGTGCAGGCCGATCTTCCAGCCAGCCTCCCCCCCTTCGACGACGGCGTGCCGGGCATCGAAGTACGCCCCGATGGCCTCCGGGGGCAGGCCGTCCAGCACCTCGGCCAGATCCCATAACGGCGCGCCGAACCGCTGACCGCTGTGGTTGTGGTAGCCGGCGATGACGCCGTGAGCGGCGCACAACGCCGCCAGGTCGGCCAGGCGGGGCCTGATCTCCGCCAGCCGCCGGCGAATCCGGGACAGGTCGGGGTAATCCAGATACCCCAGCTTCAGATACCGGATTCCCAGCCCGGCGGCCGCGCGGACCACGGCCTCGGCGTGCGGCTCGTCGGCCCGGGTGATGGCCGTGGTGATCATCGGCACGACCACGCCGGCCGCGCGGAAGGCCCCCACCGCCCTGGGAAGGTCCTCGGCCGCCCGTTCGGGCAGCACGTGCCCTCCGGGACGACAGGTCAGATCCACGCCGCGGACGCCAAGCTTCCCGGCCAGGTCCGCCACCTGCGCAAACGACCGGTTCTCCAACGGCTTGGAGAACAGGCAAGGCGTGCATCGGCCGGCTGCGGCCGGGGCGGGTGAACCGGAACCCTCGGCCGCCGTGGTCGCGCCCCGGGCGTCCCGGCCGCCCGGCAAGGTCAGCACCGCGGCCGCGGCTGCCGCCCCACCACGGATCAGCACATCCCGACGCCTCCAGCCCGCCCATCGATCCGTACTCATGACCGTCTCCCGACATCTCCGGCGGCTCGGCGCCCGGCCGGGCCCGGCCTCATCCGGCCGCAGACCGGCCGGCGTGGCCGTCTGCAGGCCGCAAGCCGTCGAGATGCCCTTGCGACACCAGGCCGGCTCGTCTTGAACTCTGCCCGGCGACATTCCGCATCGGGTCACGGGGCGATCCACGCTCCGGCGGGATTCTTCAACAGGGTGCCGCCCCCGCGCCAGGCGACGGACGGTTGGAGGCGGCGATTATTCCGCACCGGTCGTCGTCCCGTCCTCGCGCCAGGCGGCGGACGTCAACCGCGGGGCCGTCGTGCCGCGGACCTGCCGGACCCGCCTGGTGCCAGGCGCAGAGACTGTATACCCGCACCGCCAACCCGCTCAAGACAGGCAGGAGCGGCCGGGGCAGGAAGCGATGAGGCGCCCGCTTCGGGCATCCGCCTGCCGCGGGCGCACAGCGCGGCCCGCGCCGCTGACGCCTGCCGGATCCGGCCGCAGCCCGATGGTCACGGAGTCTTCTGGAAGATGCTCTCTTCGCAACGGAAGCCAGGAAGCCCATAGCGGTCGAGCCAGACGTTGCACGGATCCTGCTCCCGATAGACAAGATTGGCGGCGTGGCCGTCGGCGTAGACCCAGTTGGCAAACCGCTTGAGGTGGGTCCTGGTGCCGGCGCGGCGACGGCGGTCGGGCTGCATGTACTTGGGGGCGAAGACGTCCATCTCGTCCAGGCAGCCGTTGTCCGTCACGGCCCGCGAACCGGCCTTGACCAGGTAGTAGTTCTCCCGCACGTTGGCGAGGTTGCCGGTCATATTGGCGCCGCTTGCGTAGGTGCCGGACTCCCAGGCGGCGTCGCCGACGTAGATGACCCGCGAGGGGAACTTCCATCGCTCCAGGCGGCTGGGCCCGCGCTGTTCGATGTCGACCGAAGCGGCGTCCCAGTGCACCGTCTCCGGCAGGTCGGCCTTTACCGTGTTGACCACGTAGTCCAGGAACGGCTGGGGCAGGGTCAACTGCCGTTCGGGGCAATGAAAGACCTCCATGCGGTCCACCGGGGCAAGATTGACGTGCTTGTACTCCCGGCGATCGCCCAGCTGCCGGGGCAGCAGCGTCACCCAGTGCGGCTCGCCGGTCACCGAACCGCCGCGCGGAATCCATCCCTTGTACTCGCCGGCGTAGATCATGACCGCGTTGCCCACTTCCTTCAGGTGGGTCAGGCAGACCGTGGATCGTGCCTGGGCGCGCACCCGGGCCAGTGCCGGCATGAGGATCGCCACCAGGAGGGCGATGATCGCGACCACCACCAGCACTTCAATCAATGTGAAGCCGGCCGGGACGCGTGACCCTGTTTTTGCGGCTCCCTGCGACATCGATCCGTCCTCCACCACCTCTGACTTGCGCCGTTCTGTCTCCGCCGCCGGGCCTCATAGACAGGGCTCCACCACCGCCCCGTCGATTGGAAGCTACGGGGGCGCTGGCACAGGCCCGTGCGGTTA
>CAZSYS010000070.1:516-12341 GCA_964611365.1 uncultured Planctomycetales bacterium | reverse complement strand
AATCCTCTTAAGCCCGTAGATCTTGAGCCGGCATGCGGTTCAGACTTGCCTGCCTTCGATCCGGGTGCCTGCGGATCTCGGGGTTGCCTGGCGGCCGGGCACACGACGAGCCGGACTGCCACCGGCGGCGCGGGAGCCCGGTCGGGGCGATGCCCCCCCCCTTGCAGAGGGGCACTGCCCCCCCTTGCGCAGGGGCGATGCCTCCCCCTTGCTAAAACGATTCAAGTGTGATAGTATGGTTTGTGTCGCGGAGAGTGCGGACCCCCGGGATCCTGCGGCGCCGGCCGATCGGACCGCCTATCGCACCGCGGTTCGATCGTCCGGCCGGCATGAGCGGTCGGGTTGCGCGCCGCAGAGGGTATCCGGCCGGGCATGATTCGGGGGTGATGCAGGCGGTTGAGCCACACCGTCGCCGACGGGCGCCTGTCATCGGGCCGCGGCGTCGCCGTCACCACCGCGCGGACCGTCGGCGTTCCGGATCGGCCAGAATGGTCTTATGATTGGGCTGTGAACCGCGGCATCGCCGGGTCTGTGAACCGCGGCATCGCCGGGTCTGTGAACCGCGGCATCGCCGGGTCTGTGAGCCGCGGCATCGCCGGGCGTCGCGGCGGAGGGGGTAGAATCCGGCATGAAGCCTGGGAACCTGCAGGATCCATCCGGGGGTGGTTGGCGGCGGGTGGCCGTGCGGGTCCGGTCCGCAAGTCGGCTGCAGTCCACGCTGCTGGGTGATATGCCATGCGCGAGCATCCGGTCGGCGGCCATGCTGGGGCTCTGGTCTGTCCTGTGGTCCGGCGTGGTGCCGGTCGGCCCGGTGTGGGCCGCGCCCACCGGCCCGCTGGGCTGTGACGCGCTGGCCCGGCTGGATCGGATCTGCCAGCTGCGTCAGGGCGTGCGCGTCTATCAGGCATCCAGCTACGACCGCGGGGGTCGCAACCAGGACTGGACGGGCATTCTCCAGATGCAGGGCGAGGAGGCCGTCTGGATGGATGTCCGCGGTCCGGGGTGCGTGGCGCGGGTCTGGGTCACGGCCAGCACCCGCCCGCTGAACGGCGTGATCCGCTTCTACCTCGACGGGGAGCCGACGCCGCGCATCGAGCTGCCGATGGAAACCCTCTTCGGCGGCGCCCATCCGTGGTTTCCATCGCCGCTGGCGGGCAATGACCAGGTTTCCTCCGGCGGCTACTACAGCTACGTCCCGATCATGTTCCGCAACGGCTGCCGGGTGACGAGCACCAATGTCGCGGACAAGACCTACTACAACATCACCTTCCAGCTCTTCGACGACGACGCGGGCATCGTCACCTTCGACGGCACGCAGGACACGTCGGCGGCGGTGGCGGTGTGGAGCGCCGCGGGTCAGGATCCCAAGCCCGACCAGGGCGCGCTGGAGGAGCATCTGGAGACCGGGCTGAACCCCGGGGCGGAGATCGTGGCGGCCGACCTGCAGGGCCCGGGGATCATCCAGCAGATTGTGCTGGAGCTGGCGGACCCGACGCCGGCGGCGATGGCCGGGCTGAGGCTGCGGATCGCCTGGGATGGGGCGATCGACTGGGCGGTGGATGCTCCGGTGGGGGCGTTTTTCGGATCGGGGCTTGGACCGGCCACGGCGCGGGGGCTGCCGGCAGGGATCATCGGGCCTCGCTTCTACTGCTACTTTCCGATGCCTTTCCGCCGGTCCGCCCGGGTGCTGCTGCGCAACACCGGCATTGCGGCCGTGCCGGGGATCTCGTGTTCGGTGCGGCACACGCCGACCGTGCTTTCCGACGGGCTGGGGTATTTCCGCGCCGACTACCGGCGCGGCGTTCCGGCCGCCGGGGCCGACCACCTGTTTCTCGAGCGGGCCGGCGCCGGGCACATCGTGGGCGTGGTTCAGACGATGATCGGCAGCGGTTCGGGGCGCGGCTACCTGGAGGGCGACGAGCGTTTCATGATCGACGGCGCCCGCACGCCGGCGCTTCACGGCACGGGCACGGAGGACTTCTACAACGGCGGATGGTACTTCGACGGCGGGGTGTTCAGCCTTCCGCTGCACGGCAATCCCGCGCACGCCGGCTCGCCCACGCAGCGCGACACCTGTTACCGCTTCTTTGCGGGCGACTGCGTTCCGTTCTTCAGCGAGGTCCGGGCGGGCATCGAGCACGGCCCCTGGAACACCGACGCCGTCGAGATCGAGAGCGTGCTGATGTACTACGCGGCGCCCCACCCGCTGGCCCGTGTGGTGGACGAGATCGACATCGGCGATGCGGCCTCGGAGGCGGCCCACGGATGTACCGCCGCCGGCGTGGTCTGGAGCGGTACGACGCAGGCCCCTTACGGCGCCAGCCCCTACACGGTAACGGTCACCGACACGGGGCGGTGGATCGGGGTCGGCGGCGCGGTGGAGTTCGAGGTCACGTCGGGCCCGCCGGGCGACGCGGGCCTGCTGCTGAGGCGGCGGATGAACTACGCGGTGCCCCGGCAGCAGGGGCACGTGTACGTCGACGGCGTCTTCGCCGGCACCTGGTACGACGCCGGCAGCAGCGCCGCCGACGGCTCGGCCGGCGCCCCGGATGCCTTCCGGGACAGCGACTTCATGGTCCGGGCCGCCCTGATCGCGGGGCATCCGCGGGTGGCCGTCCGGATCGAGAACGCCTCGTCCGAATCGGCGTGGACCGAGTACGGATACCGTGTGCTGGCCCTGGCGGGCACCGTCCGGCGTCCGCGGGCGGATTTCGACCTGGACCGCGACGTGGACCAGGCGGATTTCGCCCACCTGCAGGGGTGCCTGAGCGGATCGATGATTCCGCAGGAGCAGCCGGTCTGCCTGGACGCCCGTCTGGACCGCGACATCGACGTGGACGCCGACGATCTGCGGGTGTTTCTGGAGTGCCTGGGGGCGCCGGGCGCGGTCGCGGACCCCGACTGCGGCGGCTGAAGGGGCTCCTGGGGGGGGGGCGCTGGACGCGGGGGCGGGCCCGGGCCGAGGTCAGCGCTCGTACTGCAGTTCGCCGCGGATCTCGAACTGGCGCAGCAGCCGGGCGAGAATGCCGGAGTGCATCTGGCTGACGCGGCTTTCGGACAGGTCCAGGGTCGCGCCGATCTCCTTCATGGTCAGCTCTTCGCCGTAGTACAGCACCAGGATGATGCGTTCCAGGCTCGAGAGTTCGTTCATCACGAACTCGTGCAGGTCGCGGCGGACCATCTCGTCGGCCGGATCGACGCTGCGGCGGTCCTCGAGGATGTCGATTTCCTGGAGATCGCGGCTGGAGTCCTCGTCCACGAAGCGCCGCGAGAGCGAGATCAGGCTGACGGCCGTGGCGTCGCGCAGGAGTTTGGCCATCTCGCCGCGGCGCACGGCCAGGCGCTCGGCGATCTCGTCGTCGGTCGGCAGCCGGCCCAGTTCGGCCCGCAGGAGCTTGGTCACGCTTTCGAGCTTGTGGGCCCGGCTCCGCACCAGGCGGGGCACCCAGTCCATGGTCCGCAGTTCGTCCAGGATCGCTCCGCGGATGCGCGGCGAGCAGTACGTCTCGAACTTCACCCCGCGGTCCAGATCGAAGGCCTCGATCGCGTCCACCAGCCCGAAGATGCCGGCGGACACCAGGTCGTCGACGTCGACCTCGCTGGGCAGCTTGGCGGAGATGCGGTCGGCGGTGTAGCGCACCAGCGGCAGGTAGTGCTCCATGAGCCGGTTGCGCAGCTCGCGGGAGCGCGTGGCCTTGTATTCGATCCAGAGCTTCTGGACGTCGGGCTGGACGTCGGGCATTCTCGCTCTCCCGCCGGTCGGGACCGGTGCCTGGCGAAAGGCGTCAGCGCGCCGGGTTCTGGCCGGGCGCCGGGGCGATTCTCAGCGTCGGGGCCTGTCCGCCGCCGGGCGGCCCGGCCTGCGGGCCGGGCTCGTCGGCAAACAGTTCGGCCTTCCTGCGCAGGGCGTGCTCATCCACGATCCGGTAGCCGAGCCAGCCGACCAGCAACCCCAGGAGGCAGAACACCAGCAGGGCCCGTATGGCCCGCTCCAGGGTCACCTCCACCGGATTCCCGTTCAGCAGCCCCAGCGTGATGGTGATCGAAAACGCAAGAAAGCCGAAGGCCGCCCCGCAAAAACGCACCATTCCGCAGCACCCGTCCCTGCCGGCGCCTGTCCAGTGAGTAGCGACCGGAGCCGCCGGCGGGTTTAGCTCAAATCCGGGGATCCTCAGCCCGCGACAACCTCCGCGGCGCGCGGCTGAACGATTATCGGCACCCCGTCACAGGAAGAGATTCATGACCCGATAAAACAGCCCCCGCTCCGCGGGCCGCCGGCCGATCTCGCGGGACAGCCGCCCCGCCACGGCCAGCAGGCACGACCCGGCCGGACTGCGCGGATAGCGGAGCATCAGCGGGCGGCGCTGCCGCACGGCCGCGGGAACATGGTCGTCCCGCAGCACGTAGCCGCAGTCCAGCACCGGCAGGTGCAGGAAGCGGGCGGCCGTCTCGGCCAGCCGCTCGTAGGTCGCCCGGGCCTCCCCGCGGCTGTCGGCCTGGTTGACCACCACGCCGACGTCGGCCGGGGCGGCGCCGTCCCCGCCGGACTCCCACACCTGAGCGAAGACCTTGACGGTCGCGTAGGCGTCGGTCAGGGCGGTGGGCTCGGGCGAGGCGACCACCAGGACGGTGTCCGCGGCGGATGCGAACGCCACCACATTGCGGGAAATGCCCGCCCCGCAATCCAGGACGGCGATCTCGTAGTCGCTCTCGATGCGCCGCATGGCCGCCAGCAGGCGGTGCCGCTCGAACTCGCTGAGATCGGCGGCGTGGGCGATGCCCGAGGCGCCGGGAACGAAGGCGATGCCCCCGGGACCGTCGATCACCACCTCGTCGAGGCTCCGTCGCCCGCCGAGCATGTCGGCCCAGGTCGCCTGGACCTCCAGTCCCAGGACGATGTCCGCGTTGGCCAGCCCCATGTCCACGTCGAAGAGCACGACGCGGTGGCCGCGGGCGGCCAGCGCGATCGCCAGGTTGCAGGCCACGAAGGTCTTGCCCACGCCGCCCTTGCCGCTGGTCACGGCGATGACATGGGCCCGCGGCGCAGGCCCGGGGATGCGCAGGTCCCGGCCGGCCATCATCTGCCGCAGCCGGTCGGCCTGGTCGGCCCTTCGGGAATAACGTTCGTCCACGGCCATCCCGGCCTCCCGGTTTCCACGGCCCGCGCGCCGCCTCAGGCCCGGGTGTCCAGCAGGCGCGGAGGCGGAGCGTCGCTGTCCGGCGGCTCCGCCGGCCCCTGGACGCCGGCGAGGATCAGCTCGGCGATCCTTCGCCCGTGCCCGACCTCGATGTCGTCGGGCACATCCTGCCCGGTCGTCAGGTACGACAGGTGCATGCCCAGCTGGCGCGCGAGATTGAGCACCACCCCCACCCCCACGGCCTCGTCCAGCTTGGTGAACACGACTTTGGCGGCGCCCAGCGGCGCGAAACGATCCCTGACTTCGCTGAGCTGCCGCGGGTGGGCGGTGCAGGACAGCACCAGTTGAACCTCCATCGTCCCCCGCCCGGCCACCGCCTGGCGGGCGGCCTCCAGGAAGGCTCCCAGCTCCTGCAGCCGGGCATGGTCTTTCTGGCTCCGCCCGGAGGTGTCGATCAGCACCAGGTCCAGGTCGGCCAGGCGCAGGACCGCCTCGGCCATCTCGTCGGGCGTGAGCACGACCTCCAGCGGCAGATCCAGGATCTCGGCGTAGGCCTTGAGCTGGTCCACCGCCGCGATGCGGTAGGTGTCGGCGGTGATCAGGCCGACGCGCCTGCCGGCCCGCAGCTTGAAGTGGGCCGCCAGCTTGGCGATGGTGGTGGTCTTGCCGACGCCGGTCGGACCGACCAGAGCCACGACCTTCAGCCCGCCGCTGAGGTCCAGCGGCTCGGCCGGCGGAAGCAGCCGCTCGATGCACTCGCAGACCGCCTGGCTGAGATGCGTCTCCACCCGGCGATGCTCCCTGGGCTCCGGCAGGAAGCGTCCGTCGGGGCCGCGGCGCCGGGAAGCCTCGGAATGGGCGTGTCTGGGGGCCGGGTTTTCGGCCAGGCGACGTCGGGCATCGGCCACGATCTGACGGGCCAGTTCCTCGGCCACGGCGTTCTGCAGCAGTCGGGCGTAGTACTCGCGCAGCTCCGGCGGTACCGGGAAGGGATCGGCCGTGCCGGCGGGGGTCTCCGGCACGGGCACCCCCGGCCGACCGAGCAGCTGGCGAACCATGGCCCGCAGCTCGGCCAGTTCTCCGTGCAGGGCGGCGGTGGAAGCGCTGATCTGCTCGATGCTGGCCGGTGAAATGGCCGGGACGGCTGTCACGGCGGCTCCCTCCGCCACGGACGGTTGTCCGTCCACCGGACCTTTGGAGTTGTGTTCCCGCAGGTCCGGGACTTCAGCATGGCCGGTCCGCTCAGGCAGGTCGGCCTGACGCGGACGGGCTTCCGTCCGGGGCATGATACCGCGCCGTTCCGGCCGAGGCAACGGCCTGGCGTCCGGACTGGCGGTGATTTCGACGATGTTTCTGGCTCCCACGCCCATCAGGCCGCCCTTGCGGACGGTCCGGGTGTGCAGAATCACGGCCCGGGGTCCCAGGTCCTTCTTGACCTTCTCGAGGGCCTGGGCCATCGAGTCACCCTGGTAGGTTCGCAGTTCCATCCGGCAGCACCACCAATCCCATGGATTGCACTTCGACGCCGCGAACGATCTCGTTGTATGCCAGCACCGGCACGTGCGACAGGGCCGGTTCGGTCAGCCGCCGCACCCACACGCGGATCTGCGGCGAACAGAGGATCGCGACCACCTTGCCTCCGGCGGAGCCGAGGGCCTGTTCGACCCGCTCGCGGACCGCGGCCACCAGGCGGGTCTGGGTTTCCGGCGGCAGGTTGAGGTAGGAGCCCCTTTCCGTCCGCTCGACATTGCCGTTGATCAGGTCCTCGATCCCTGGATCCAGCGTCACCACGTGCAGCACGTTGCGCTCATCCTTATACATCTGGCAGATGGTTCTGGCCAGCGCGTTGCGCACGTACTCGGTGAGGATGTCGGGGTCCCGGGTGCGCGGGGCCCAGTCGCCGAGGGTTTCCAGGATGGTCTCCAGGTCGCGGATGGGTACCCTTTCGCGCAGCAGGTTCTGCAGGATGCGCTGGAGCTCGCCGGGCTTGATGATCTCGGGGACGACGTCCTCGACGGCCTTGGGCGACTTCTCCTTGAGGGCGTCGAGCAGGCGGTGGGTCTGCTGGCGGGAGAGCAGCTCGTCGGCGTGGCGTTTGATGACCTCGGTCAGATGGGTGGCCAGCACGCTGGAGCAGGGCACGACGGTGTAGCTGCGCTGTTCGGCTTCGGGGCGCTGCTCCTCGTTGATCCAGATCGCCGGCAGGCCGAAGGCCGGCTCGCGGGTCTCGATGCCGGTCACCGGGCTGGACACCATGCCGTTGTCGATGGCCAGCAGGCAGCCGGGCATGAGTTCGCCGCGGGCGACCTCGACGCCCTTGAGCTTGATGAGGTACTGGTTGGGTTCCAGGCGGAGGTGGTCGCGCACCCGGATGGGGGGGACGACGATGCCCAGGTCGGTGGCCACCTGGCGGCGGATGTTGGTGATGCGGTCCAGCAGGTCTCCGCCCTGCTTGCGGTCGACCAGCCGGATAAGCCCGTAGCCGACCTCCAGTTCCATGGGATCGACCGACAGCAGCGACTCGACGCGGTCGGCCTTGCGGGCCTCGGCGCGGGCCTGGGCGGCGGCGGTCTCGGTGGCCGCGGTCTGCTGGCGGGTCAGCAGCACGGCCAGTCCGGCGCAGCCCGACCCCAGCACGATCAGCGGCGCCTTGGGCAGGGGCGTCAGGGCCAGGAAGACCAGGAACACCGCCGCCAGGGCCAGGGCGATGGGGCGGGCGGTGAGCTGGCCCAGCAGTTCCTCGCCGAGGTTGCCGCGGGCGTTGCTGCGGGTGACGAGCATGCCGGCGCCGACCGAGACGATGAACGCCGGGATGGCCGCGACCAGTCCGTCGCCGATGGTCAGCGTGGTGAAGACTTTCAGACACTCCATCAGCGGCATGCCGTGTTCGACCATGCCCACGTAGATGCCGCCGAGCACGTTGACCAGGGTGATGATCAGCCCGGCGATGGCGTCGCCGCGCACGAATTTCGAGGCTCCGTCCATGGCCCCGTAGAAATCCGCCTCCGCGGTGACCTCCTCGCGGCGGCGGCGTGCCTCGGCCTCGTTGATCGTGCCGGCGTTGAGGTCCGCGTCGATGGCCATCTGCTTGCCGGGCATGCCGTCGAGGGTGAACCGGGCGGCCACTTCCGCGATGCGGGTGGCGCCCTTGGTGACGACCACGAACTGGATGACCGTCAGGATGATGAAGATGATGATGCCCACCGCCAGGGAGCCGGAGGTCACGAAGTTGCCGAACACCTCGACGACGTGTCCGGCGGCGGCGGTGCCCTGCTGGGCGTTGGTCAGGATCAGACGGGTGGTGGCGGTGTTGAGCGTCAGCCGCAGCAGGGTGACCCCCAGCAGTAGCGACGGGAACGACGAGAACTCCAGCGGGCGCTGGATGTACATCACCGTCAGAAAGATCACCGCCGCCAGGGTGATGTTGGCGGCCAGCAGGAAGTCCAGCAGCGGCGTGGGCAGCGGCACCAGCAGGACGAAGATCAGGAGGGTGGCGCCGATGGGCAGCACCAGCCCGCGGTTCCGCTGCACGAAACGCACGGGTCGCGATGCCAGGATGGCCCCTGCGGGCGTCGTCGCCATGGCTTCTCCGTCCGTCCGGCCGGCTCAGGCCTCACGGAAGGCCGGCCGGGGCTCCCGGGGGAGCCTCAGTTCATCACCGGCTCGGCGGCCGGGCGCCGGCGGCGGCTCCGGCCGGTGAGCTCATAGACATAGGCCAGCACCTCGGCCACCGCCTTGTACAGCTCGACGGGGATCTCCTGCCCCACCTCGACGCCGCGGTACAGGGCCCGGGCCAGCGGCTTGCGCTCCACGATGGGCACGCCGTGGGCCGCGGCCACCTGCCGGATGCGCAGGGCCACGTAGTCGGCGCCCTTGGCGATCACCCGTGGGGCCCTCATGACGGCGCTGTCGTACCGCAGGGCCACGGCCAGCTCGGTGGGGTTGGTGACCACCACGTCGGCCCGGGGCACGGTCGACTGGATGCGCTGCAGGCTGAGCTGCATCTGGACGCGGCGCCGCCGGGCCTTGAGCTTCGGGTCGCCGTCCATCCGCTTGAGCTCCTCCTTGATCTCCTCCCGGGTCATCCGCAGGTCGCGCTCGGTGCGGTACTTCTGGTACACGAAGTCGATGATCGCCAGCAGCAGCAGCACCACGGCCAGCCGCAGGGCGAGGGTGAAGACCACCTCGGCGGCCATTCCGACCATCGCCGCGTGCGGCAGGCGGCAGGCGGAGGCGAAGAGGTCCGCACGGTTGCGCAGCGTGTACCAGGCCACCAGCCCCAGCAGTCCGGCCTTGAGCAGGCCCATGACCAGGTGCACGAAGGCGCGGGCGCTGAACATCCGCTGCAGGCCGCTGAGCGGGTTGAGCCTGTCCAGCGACGGCCGCAGCGGCCGGGTGGTGAACAGCACCCCGACCTGCAGGAAGGCGGCCACCCCGGCCAGCACCAGCACCGTGGCCAGCAGGGGCAGCAGCACCGCGGCGCAGTGCCCGGCCGCGGCCTCGAGCATCACCTTCATGCCCCCGGCAGACGCGGCGTCCGGGCCGGTTTCGCCCAGGCAGCGCCGCATGACCTCCAGCAGCCTCCCGAACATGTCGCGCCCGGTGGCCTGCAGGACCACCAGGGCCCCCAGCAGCACCACCGCGGCCGTCAGGTCCGTGCTGCGGCCGACCTGTCCGCGGCTGCGGGCCTCCTCCCGCCGTCGCGGGGTCGGGGCCTCGGTTCTCTCCTGTGCGGTATCGGGCATGATGCCTCATCCGCGACGGCGTCCGGCGCGGCACCCGGCAGCCGCTCAGGGCCGGCCGGCCGCGGCCAGGGCCGCCGCGATGTCCTCCAGTCCGTCGGTCAGGGCCTCGATCATCACCGACTCGAAGGAAACCAGGGTCAGCCCCAGGACGGCCAGGGCGACCGACAGCTTCAGCGGAAACCCCACGGTGAACAGGTTCAGCTGGGGCAGCGTCCGGGACACGAAGCCCAGCGTGACCAGGGCCAGCATCAGTGCCAGCAGGGTCGGCCCGCCCACGCGGATCGCCAGCTGAAACGAGAGGGTCAGCAGGTCCACCAGCACCGCCGCCAGATCCTCGGTCACCCGCACGGACAGCGGCGGGAGCGTCGCGAAGCTGTCCAGCAGCCCGCGGACCAGCGCCCGGTGCCCGCCGACGCACAGGAACACCAGGATCAGTAGCAGCTGGAAGAGCTCGCCTGCGGCGGTGCTGGTCGCCTCGAACAGCGGGTTGAACGACGCCCCCAGCCCCAGTCCCGACTGGTGCCCCACCAGTTCCAGGGCCAGCTCCACGCCGAGAAACACCAGCGACACGCCGAAGCCCACGAACAGCCCGATCATCAGTTCGCCGACCATGCCGACGACGGCCGTGGCCAGGGTCAGCGGCACCCGGACCTGCGCGGCGACCATGGGGAAGACCGCCAGGCTGACGGCGCAGCACAGGAGGATCTTCAGCCGCATGGGGATCAGGACGCTGGCGAACAGCGGCGCGGCCAGCACCAGCCCGGCCACCCGGCTGAGCACCAGCATGAACGCCGGCAGCAGCAGATAGAACCCGGCCAGCGACCACGGCATCCGGGAACACCCCCGCCGGCCGGCGGTCAGAACGGCGGCCGGCCGAACATCTCCGTCGCGTATTCCAGCATCAGCGTGGCCAGCCAGGGCACCAGCACCAGGGCCAGCCCGATCATGGCCACGATCTTGGGCACGAAACTCAGCGTCTGCTCCTGCAGCTGGGTCATCGACTGGACCAGCGAGATGACCAGCCCCACCACCATGCCGATGCCCATGACCGGCGCCGAGATGATCAGCGCCATCACCATCGCGTCGCGGGCCAGGTCCAGTCCCTCGCTCACGTCCATGCGCGTCGTCACCTGCAGGCCGGGGAACGGCTCCCGCGGCCGACCGTCACGCGAAGCCCATCATCAGCGACGCCACCACCAGGTGCCACCCGTCGGCCATCACGAACAGCAGCAGCTTGAAAGGCAGCGAGATCAGCACCGGCGGCAGCATCAGCATGCCCATCGAGATCAGCACCGTCGCGATCACCATGTCGATCACCAGGAACGGCAGGTAGAACCGGAAGCCGATGATGAACGCGGTCTTCAGCTCGCTGAGGATGAAGGCCGGGATCAGCACCATCGTGCGGACCTCGCCGCGAGTGAGCGTCTGGCCCGCCGGCACCGGCTCTTTGCGGGCATATTCCACGAAGAGATAGATGTCCTCCTCGTCGCCGGCCCGCTCGATCTGGGCGAACATGAACTCCCGCATGTGGCGGTCGGCGATGGCCAGGGCCCGCTCCTGGGTCATCCCCGGCTCGTTGTCCAGCCACGGCCGCACGGCCTCGCCGTAGATCCGCTCGTAGGTCGGGGCCATGATCAGGAAGGTCAGGAACAGCGCGATCCCGGTGAGGATCTGGCTGGGCGGCAGCTGCTGGGTGCCCAGCGCCTGGCGCAGCAGGGCCAGCACGATGAGGATGCGGGTGAAGCTGGTGGTCATGATCAGGATCGACGGCGCCAGCATCAGCACCGTCATGATCACGAGGATCTTCAGCGTGGCGCTGACCCCCTCCCGGGTGGTGGCCACCGGGACGACCTGGCTGAGGTCCGGGACCAGCGTGTTGTCGATGGGGGCTTCCGGGGCGCGGACCTGCCCCGGGGCCGCGGGCGCGGCCAGCAGCAGCACC
>CAZSYS010000070.1:0-506 GCA_964611365.1 uncultured Planctomycetales bacterium | reverse complement strand
ATGTGGCTCCATGCCTGCCGGGCACGCGCAACTCCGTCGCGCCGTCCTGCTGTCCTGAGGCGGCCCGCCCCGGCGGCCGCCGCCGTTCATCCCCGGGACCCGGTCAGCCGGCGGACCTTCTGCAGCAGCGTGCTCAGCTGCCCGTGGGCCCGCTCCGCCGGATCGTCCGGCTCCGGGCCTCCGGTCTCCCCGCCCGGATAGGCCGAGGCCTCGGCTTCCATGACCCTGCCGAAACCCCCGGTCCCGGCGTCCCGCCTGGCGCCCTCCAGTTCCCCCAGCAGCAGGGCCACCTGCTCGGGGTCGGTCACCGTGGTCAGCAGCGTGATCTGCTCGGGCGACTGCCCCAGCAGCACCAGCTGCCGCCCCATGCGCACCAGCACCACGTTCTGGCGCGGCGAGAGCGGCACGCGGGCCACCACCCGCAGCCCCCCCGTGCCGATCAGCAGCCCCCGCGACGGCAGGTACCGGCGCACCAGCAGCGCCGCCGCCGCGATCACCGCCAGCAC
>CAZSYS010000069.1:0-16322 GCA_964611365.1 uncultured Planctomycetales bacterium | reverse complement strand
GAACATGCCCTCGCGGACCGTCGGCGAGGCCACCGGCCGGCCGTTGAGCACAAAGGCGGTGGCCCCGCCTGCGGCCACGGCCAGCGTGGATTCCGGCTCGGGGCAGGTGACTTCCAGCGTCGAGCCGGTCCGCACGACGCCGAGGTTGTGGACCCGCTGTTCGGCGCGGGCCAGGATCTGCCCGTAGCGGCTCAGCAGCCGTCCGGCGGCCCAGGCCCAGCCGGTGATCTCGCCGGCCGGATCGGTCCGGACCACGGCGAAGTCCGCGTCGGCCTCATCGAGTCCCAGGGCATACCGCACCGCCCGGCCGGTCTGCCCGAAGGCGCAGGCAAACGTCCCGGCGGCGGTTTCGACGGTGGTGGACCAATCGGGCGGGTCGGCTTTTCGGTCCGCCGGCGCCTCGACCTTCCAGTCGAACGCCGGGGCCCGGGCTCCGGCATAGGGCACCAGCAGGGTGCGGAAGTGCGGGTCCGCCGTGCGGTGCGAGAGCCGGAAGATCCGCGTGCGGGGCAGCTGCTCGCCGGCGGCGGTGATCCCCTCGGCCGTCGAGACCTGAAGCCGCGAGGGATCCCGGTTGACGATCAGGAGATTCCCGCCTTCGGGAAAGGTCGTGCGGATCGTGCCGGTCGCGGCGTCGTACGCGGCCGCCGGATCGGTCAGGTTCCAGACCTGGGCCCAGTCGCGCACCGCCGGCGACTCGGCCGAATCGTCCACCAGGAACAGGTCGGGCTTGAGAAAGGCCACCCGCCGGCGGACGCTGCCGGTCTCGCCGGCCTTGCGGTAGCCGTCGTGCCGGCCGTCGTACCAGTCGATCACCGGGTTGCTGACCCACTCGCTGGGGCCCGGCTCGCGGCGCGTGTCGTTCCCGTCGGCCACCAGCATCGCGTGGATCGACGACTGCCAGTAGCGGTCGATGCCCGGCGGGGGCTCGTAGTCGTACTGCCCGGGGTCGATCACCAGCGGCCGGCCGTGGGCATACAGGTTGATGCTGGTCAGATCGTTGTGGCCGTGACTGCCGAACCACAGCCCGTTGTGAATGAAGACCTGCCGGGCGGCGGCGTAATCCAGCCCCGGCCCGCCGAAGTCCGAACGCATGATGAAGTAGCCGCCCTCGGGAAACACATGGCTGATGCGTTCCGGGGGGCGGCCCTCCCGGCCGCCGGTGCCGATCCACACGAAATCCGGGCGCCCCAGCAGGCGGCCCGCGCCGACCAGCTCCTCGCGGTAGTCCTCGTACCAGGAGTCGCCGCACATGACCACGTACCCGTGGGGCTGCAGCGTACAGGCCATGTGGGCGTACATGCCCTCGACGGTCCGGGTCAGCCGGGCCAGCAGGGCCTCCTCCAGCCGGATCCGGCCGTCGCGGTGGTCCTCGATCATGCCCCGCAGCCGCCGGGCGACCATGGCGTGATACTTGATCGCCGCCTCGGTGCTGGTGCCGTCGCCGCGCACGTCGCGCAGCACGATCTCCGCAAGCCGTGTGGTGCCCCAGGAGACATACTGGGGGCTCAGCTTCCACTCCGGGAAGGCCAGTCCGAACTCATAGCACGCCTTGGCCGCCTCGGCACCCCAGTTGGCCCCGCTGGTGGCCTGGTAGTCCCAGAAGGCGTTGTCCTCCAGGAACGCGAAAAACACCATCCGCTCGTCGTCGGTGAAACCGTCGAAGTGATACAGCCGGGCGTAGACCAGCGTGCCGTGCCCGGGGGCCCGGGCGGCGGCGGTGCGGTCGTTCCAGAGCTCGAAATACCACGGCAGCCCCGAACGCTTGGGGTTGGGGTTGTCCAGGATGAACTGCATCATCAGGTCGATGGCCTTGCGGGCATATTCGGCCCGGCCGGTGGTGCTGTAGGCGCCGCCCAGGGCCCGCCCCGGGTGCCAGGTGTAGAGGCTGGGATCGACGGCGTGCTTGGGCGAGGCCCGTTCGGCCGGGTACTCGGCCATCCAGTAGCTCTCCGGCCGCCACGGCACCGGCTGGCCGGTCTCCTTGTGCCGCAGGCGATTCCGCAGCAGCAGGTCGGCCAGACTGTTGTCCGCCTGAGGGTCCGGACGCACCTGCATCGCGTCCTTCCAGGCCCCCCAGACGTCCATTTTGGCATGGAAGTGCCGCACGGTTTCGGCCACGGCCTTGTCCCAGTCGCCGGCCTCGACCGCCTGCCGGACGGCACTCAGCTCCGGCCGGCTGAGGTCCAGCCGCTCCTGGAAGAACGCCCGGAGGTTGGCCTGGCGGTCGGCCACCGGCTTGATGTCGCACATGAACGCCAGGTCCTTCACCCCCGCCGCCCCGGCCAGGGCCTGGCCGCCGGAAAAGGCGTCCCTGCCGAAGGCCTTGAAGGCCACCTGCCCGTCGCCGCCCTCGACACTCAGTTCGAACCGCAGTTCGCGACGGCCCTTGAGCCCGGCCCGCAGATGGAACCACAGCACCCGGTCATCGGTCTCGTGGATCGGCTGCACCCGGCAGGTGGCGTGGTCGATGGTGTACTGCCCGATCCGCGTGCCTCCCCGGACGGCGTCGTAGAGCGTCAGGGTCACGGCTTCGCCGGGGCCCCAGGTCTCGTAGACCGGCCGGACGCCGATGCGGTAGATCTCGCCGGTGTCCCGGGCGACCGAGAAGCTCTCTCCCACCGGCCGGCCGGCCGCGACCGTCACTGCGGCATCGCCCGGACCGGTGCCCGGCCCGGGACGCACGTGATTGAGGTAATCGTCGAACAGCGGTCCGGCCTGAACCGTGCCCGCCGCGGCAAGCGCCGCCCACAACATCAGCCTGTGCACCTTCATCAGAGTCATCCCCCGCCTCAAACAAAACCACGCCGCAACGCCGCCATCATGCTATGGCACCCCTGCCGCATTGTTCGGCCGCACCCCGCGCCGTAGCGGCCGGCCTCTGTGCCGGCCGTTGAAGGCGGACAATGCCACGCCCCGCGGCCGTAGCGGCCGGCGCCCCTGCCGGCCGGGCGCATGGCCTGGCGGCCTGGACACCGGCCGTACCGCCAGGCATCTCTGCCGGCTGTGCATCCGGCATCTCCGCCGGCCGTCGGAGCAGGGCTGCGCATCGATCGGCGAAAAGGTGCGCGCGGCTTGGCGCCGACATGCTCATCCCTTCACCGCCCCGGCCGTCAGGCCGTGCACGAAAAACCGCTGGGCCAGGAAGAACAGCACGATCGCCGGCACGGTCGCGATCACCGCCGCGGCCATCAGCTGGCCCCACTCGATGCCGTGCTGACCCATGAAATCCACCATCGCCACCGGCAGGGTCTTCTTGCGGGGGTCCGTGCCGGTCAGGGCCAGGGCGAAGACGAACTCGTTCCAGGCGCCTACGAACGCCAGCAGGCCCGTCGCTCCGACCGCCGGACCGGCCAGCGGCAGCACGACCTCCAGGAAGGCCCGGAAACGGCCGGCTCCGTCGATCCAGGCCTGCTGTTCGGTCTCCACCGGGATGGTTTCCACGTAGCCTTTGACCAGCCAGGTGGTGATGGGCACGGCCTGGGCCAGGTAGGTCACGATCAGCGCGGTGTACGTGCCGTGCATGCCGATCCGCGACCAGAACAGGTACAGCGGAATCAGGATCGCCGCCGCCGGGAACAGCTGGGTGAACAGCAGCATCGCCCCGCAGGTCCGCCGGAACGGAAACCGCAGCCGGGCCAGGGCGTAGCCTCCGCACAGGGCCGTGGCCACCGACAGCACCGACGTCACCCCGGCGACAATCAGGCTGGTCTGCACCGCGTGGACGAACGTGCCGCCGAACACGCCCCGGTACCCCTCCAGCGTCGGCGCATGCGGATACCAGGTCGGCCGCACCGCGAACGCCTCGCCGCGGGTCTTCAGCGACGAACTCGCCAGCCAGTACAGCGGAAACAGCATCGGCAGCCCGATGACCGCCAGCGGCAGGTAAAAGCCCAGGACCGCACGCCCCACGCGACGCATCAGACCTCCTCCTGCCGGCCCAGCGACCGCCGGACGAAGATCCCGATCACCGCGGCCATCGCCGCCAGGAACAGAATCGAGGCCGCCGCCGCCTCGCCCAGGTGGCCGTTGCGCAGCCCGGCCTCGTAGATCATCAGCGGCACCGTCGTGGTCGCGATGTCCGGACCGCCCCGCGTCAGGGCATAGATCATGTCGAAGGCGTTGAACGTCCAGATGAACGACAGCGTGGCGCACAGCACCACGATGCCGCGGATCTGCGGCAGCGTCACGTGCCGGAAACGCAGCCACACCCCCGCCCCGTCCACCGCGGCGGCGTCGTACAGCTCGGCCGGCACCGCCTGCAGCCGCGCCGAAACCATCAGCAGCCAGAACGGAATCCCGCGCCACACGTTGGCCAGGATGCAGCAGCCCATGGCCGTGGTCGAAGACCCCAGCCAGTCGGCCGCCGGCAGGCCCCACCAGCCCAGCAGGCCGTTGATCACCCCCGAGACCGGGTCGAAGATCCACCGCCAGACCACGCCGACCACCACCGCCGGCATGATCCAGGTACACAGCAGCAGCGTGCGGAACAGCGCCCGCCCAGGCAGCGGCTGCATCAGCACCACCGCCAGCAGGATGCCGACCAGACCCTGCCCGACCACCGATCCGACCGTCCAGACCAGCGTGTTGGCCGTGGCCGCTGCCAGATCCCCCCCGCGGAACAGCCAGGCGTAGTTGGCCAGGCCGACGAAGGGGTTGTGCTCCTCGTACACCCGCGAGCGATACAGGCTGATCACCAGCTCGTAGGCCACCGGGAGCACGAACAGCAGCCCGATCACCGCCGCCGCCGGAAGCGACAGCAGCAGCCCCGTCCGGGCCTCCCGCGCCTGTCGTGTGGCCTGGCTCATGCGCCGATCACCGCCCTCACCGCAGGATGTTTTCGTTGAGCCGCCGGTCCAGCCAGATCAAGGCCTCATCCGCGCCGGCCGAGCCGGCCACCACCCGCTGATACGCCCGCTGAACCATCCGGGCGACATTCGGCAGCTGTGGCACCAGCGCCAGCGGAGGCCGGGCGGTGGCCAGCTGCTCCAGAAAGACCGCGTAGAATGGATCCTCGAAAGGCTCCGTCGCCGCCGCCGCCCGCCTGGGCGGCAGACACTCCACCGCCGCGATCCTAGCCAGCGACTCCGGCCGGGAGAGATACTCCAGCAGCCGGGCCACCGCCTCGGGATGCCGGGTGGCGCTGAAGCCGGCCACCAGCCAGCCGCCCTGAGCACTGCCCGACCCCTTGCCGGACGGCCCGCCCGGTATCGTCGCCACCGTGTAATCCCGCCCCCAGGCAAAGCCCGGCTGCAAGGCCTCGAAGTTCGCCCGGGCCCACGGACCGCTCATCATCATCCCCAGCCGGTTCTGCACGAACAGGGCCTCGACCACGGTGCCGTTGAGCCCGGCCATCCCCGGCGGACATACACGGTGACGGGTCACCAGGTCGCAGGCGAACGTGAAGGCCTCCCGCGCCGCCCGGTCCGACCAGGCCGTGGCCTGCCGCCCGTCGGGCGACAGCAGGTGGCCGTCGTTGGCCACCAGGAAGTTGCCCACCACGTCGTAGGCCGCGCCCCACTCCGTGTCGGACGGCATGGCGATACCGTAGATCCGCTCGGCCGGACGGTGAATCCGGGCGGCCGCCTCCGCTAGCTCGGCCCATGTCCGGGGAACCCTGCAACCGGCCCGCGCGAACAGCTCCCGGTTGCAGAACAGCACCCGGCAGTCGGTGGTCAGGGGCAGGGCGTATTGCCGCCCGCCCACCAGGCAGACCTGCCAGAACCCCTGGTAGTAGTCGGAGGGGGCAATCACCCCGGACCGGGCGACCAGCTCGTCCAGAGCCATCAGGTACCCGGCCCCGGCCCAGGAACGGATGGTGCTGTGGTTGACCCGCCCGGCGTCCGGGGGCGATCCCCCCCGGACGGACAGGAGGATCTGGGTGTCGTACTCGCTGAAGGGGATCTGCCGGGCGACCACCTCGACGTCGGGGTTTTCGCGCATAAACTGTTTCAGGACAACACCTTCCCCCGCCTCGAAGATGTGCGCCTGAGTGATCGAGGTGGCGTAGACCAGCCGGACCGGCGGCCTGCCGGCCTGGCCGGAAGCCCCGGGCCCCTGCCCGGCCAGGATCAGGGCGGTGAAGACATAATGTAATCCTGGAGATGCCACGCCCGGCCCAGTGTGGTGTCCTGTGGGGAAAAAAGCAAGTCCGGGAAACGCCTGCCGGTTCTCCGTTGGACCGCAAAAAAGCAGCGTTAAATCATATTAGCTGGCCTTTACAGTTGGTCGATATTAAGATACAAGCAGGGACACAGCAGCTCGTTCGCGCGGTCGCATATCGCGCGGGAGGACACATGCCCGTTCAGGGAGATTGAAAGAGGGTGGAGCGATGATGCGCGGCACAGGAGCCCTTACCGACGACGTCAGTTACATGACACTGTCTCTCGCAGCCCCGCAGCGCATGAACCGCCCGTCGGTACGCCCGGCCGCCCGGAGGAGCACGAATCAGACAAGTTCAAACATCAGTCGCTCTACGGCGCGGACCCGATCCGGCTTTACGCTGATCGAGGTACTCGTCGTGGTCGCGATCATTGCCCTTCTGGTAGCGATACTGCTGCCGGCGTTGGGGCGGGCCCGCGACCAGGCCAAGCAAGGCGTGTGCATGTCCAACGTCCGCCAGCTCGTGTTGGGGTGTCTGATGTACAGCGCGGAGAACAAGGGCTGCCTGCCGACCTGCGACCGCGTGGTTGGTCCCACGGGAGGCGCAATCAAGGGCACCGACTGGCTCGGGCCGTACAACATCAACCGGGCTAATCCCGCCGAGTATTTCGGCCGGGTGCCCGAGGACGGCGCGATCTTCAAGTACGTCCGCAACCCGGCGGTGTACGAGTGCCCCTCCGACCCCAAGGTGCCGAACATCGACGACTTGCCGGCTTCCGTCGAGATGCAGCGGACGCGTCACTGGTGGAGCTACACCTATCACAAGATGCTCGACGGAGCCAAGACCGAGCTGCTGGCCTCGGCCCATCATCCGACCCGCGATTTCGGCCGCGACGAGCACCGCCTGGACATGAAGCTCTTCAACCACGTGCCGGTGATCGCCGAACCGGCGGACATCAAGCGTGACTGGAACTACTGGACGACCGGCAAGGTTCAGGCCCGCTGGCTCAACGGAGACGGGCTCACCCGCCGCCACATGGGCCGGGGTTTCGACAACGGCTTTGCCAGTCTGGGTTTCGCCGACGGCAGCGGCGGCCGGGTGGAGCTTCCCGGCCTGACCGAGGCCGAGCGCAGGGCCAACCCGACCCGCAAGTTCTTCACCGCCAACGACCTGTGCGTCCGCACCACCGGCGGCAAGTGGATCACCGGCCGGTCGGTCAACGCCAACTTCACCTCCTTCGGCATGGTCAGCTGGATCTCCGATGCGTCGGTCGGAAGCGCCATCTATCCGATCAACAATCCCGGCAGCTGGAAGCCGGTGACCCACTGATATGCACGGGGTCGCACCCCGCGTGCGCCGTTTCCTCTGCTGCGGCCTTTTGTGCGCCCATGAACATGCTGTTGGGCATTGACATCGGCACCACCACCGTCTGCGGCGTGGCCGTGTCGGGTGCCGGGGAGCTGCGCTGCGCCGTCGAGCGTCCCAACGACGCTCAGGCGGCCGGACTGCCGGGGGGACGTGCCGAGCAGGATCCGCTGGTCATCCGGCAGCGTTGCCTGGAGGTGCTGGCGGTGCTGGCCGGCCGGGTCGCAGGCGAAAAGCCGGCCGCCATCGGGATGACGGGCCAGATGCACGGCATGCTCTGCCTGGATGCCGGCAACCGCCCCCTGGGCCGGCTGATCACCTGGCAGGACCAGCGCAGCCTGGAGCCGGCTCCCGGCGGCGGGACGTGGCTCGGCCAGATGCTCACCCGCGTGCCGGAGCGGGAATGGCAGCCCTGCGGATGCCTGCCGGCCACCGGTTTCCTCGGCAGCACGCTGTACTGGCTGGTCCGCAACCACGCCCTGCCGTCCGGCACGCAGCGCGTGGCCTTCATTCATGACTGGCTCGCCGCCACACTGGCCGGAACCGCCCCGATAACCGACCCGGGCGACGCAGCCTCCTCGGGCCTGTTCGATCTGGCCCGGATGAGCTGGCACGACGGCATCGTGCGGGCCCTGGACCTGCCCGGCGGGCTGCTTCCGCCGGTGCGGGAGTCCGGCCAGGTGCTCGGCGGCCTGACGCCCGAAATCGCCGCCGCCGTCGGTCTGCCGGCCGGCACGCCGGTCTGCAACGCCACCGGGGACAACCAGGCCAGCCTGCTGGGCAGCCTGGCCGAGCCGGATCGCTCCGTGCTGGTCAACCTGGGGACCGGCGGGCAGATCAGCTGGGCCATTCCGGCGTTCCGGCGCGAGCCGGACATGGAGACCCGCTACCTGCCGCCCGGCCGGTACATGCTGGTGGGCGCGAGCCTATGCGGCGGCCGGGCGTACGGCTGGCTGAACGACGTGGTCCGCGGCTGGCTGGCGGCGTTCGGGGTGCAAACCGATCGCGAAAAGGTCTACGCCCGGCTGAACGAGCTGGCGGCCTCGGCGCCGGCCGACTGCCGCGGCCTGACCGCCGAGACGACGCTGGCCGGCACCCGCGGCGATGCCTCCCGGCGGGGAGCGTTTCTGGGCGTGTCGCTGGACAACTTCGACCTGCCGTGTGTCGCCCGCGCGGTGCTGGCCGGTGCGGTCGAGGAACTCTGCCGTTTTCACGATCGCCACGGCCCGACGGAGGCTCACGACCGGGTGGTGGCCTCCGGCAACGCGGTGCGCAAGAACCCGCTGCTGCGGCAGCTGATTTCCGGCCGGATGCGTCGACCGGTGCTGATTCCCGCCCACCGCGAGGAGGCCGCCTTCGGTGCCGCCCTGCTGGCCGGCATGGGCACCGGCGTGTTTCGCGACGCGGCCGCGGCCGGCCGATGCGTGGGCTACCTGGCAGACGAGAACCAGGCCTGACCGGCGGAGCGGCGGTCTTGAGCCCGGCGAGGAAACCTCGCCGCCGGCCTGCATGCCGGTCGGCGGCGTCGGGTGACGCGGTGCGCATTTGACCGGCGCGGCGCCGTGTCCTATGTTGCCCGGCCGGGCACGATCCCGCCGAGGTTTCCCGGTGCTCCCGGGCCGTGCGGCGCCGCCCGGCGGCGCCCGCGGTCCGCCCGAGCTGAGGCGTTTCGTGAGATGATCACCGTCCACCTGGTTTTCAACGCGCATATCGACCCGATCTGGCTGTGGCCCTGGTCGTCGGGCCTGGACACGCTCCTGGCCACCTGCCGCAGCGCCTGCGACCGGCTCGACGCCCACCCGGACCTGCACTTCGTCCGCGGCGAGGCCTGGGCCTACCGCGAGGTCGAACGCATCGATCCGGAGCTGTTCGGGCGGATCTGCGCTCATGTCCGGGCCGGCCGCTGGCACATCGTCGGCGGCTGGTGGCTGCAGCCGGACTGCAACGGACCGGCGGGCGTCGGCTTCGAGCAGCAGATCCGTCTCGGCCGGGAGTATTTCCAGGAGAAGTTCGGCCTGTTTCCGCGGACAGGCTACAACGTGGACAGCTTCGGTCACGCGGCCACGCTGCCGGGCCTGATGCGGGCTCACGGCCAGGACCGCTACGTCTTCATGCGCCCGCAGGAGCACGAAATGACCCTGCCGGCCCGGCTGTTCCGCTGGCGCGGATACGCCGACGGCCCGGAAGTCACGGCTTTTCGCATCGCCCGGGCGTACACCACGCGCAACATCACCGTCGAGCACGTGCAGGCGGCCTGCGAGGGCCTGCCGGAGGGCGTTGACCACACCATGTGCTTCGTCGGATTCGGCGACCACGGCGGCGGGCCCACGGAGTGCCAGATCGCCTGGGTCCGCGAGCACATGAACGCCGTTCCCGGCTGCCGGCTGGTGTTTTCGTCGGTGGACGCCTTCTTCGACGCCGTCGAGCCGGCCCGCGACCGGTTGCCGCTGGTCGTCGGCGAGCTGCAGCACCACAGCGTGGGCTGTTACTCGGTTCATCGGCCGGTCAAGGTCGGCGTGCACCGCGCCGAGCAGCGCCTGGTCCAGGCCGACATCGTCCGCCGGAGCGACCCGGCGCCCGAACCGCAGGCCGTCGAGCGGCTCAACGAGGCCTGGCGCTGGGTCTGCTTCGGTCATTTTCACGATACATTCGGCGGGACCTGCATACCGTCGGCCTACGAACAGGTGCACGCCCAGCTGGGCCTGAGCTACGCCACCGCCGACGAGATCATCCAGCACGGCGTGCGGCGGATCATGAACCGCCTGCCGGACGACCCCTGCCAGCGGATCGTCCTGTTCAACGCCTCCGACCGCCCGTACGCCGGCTATGCGATTCACGAGCCCTGGCTGGAGGCCGAGCACTGGCAGCCGCACTGGCGGCTGATCGACGAGTCCGGCCGGCCGGTGCCGCACCAGCGGATGGATCCGGAGTGCCTCGTGCCCGACGACTACCTGTTCTTCCTGCGGCTGGCCTTCCCGGTGCGGATCGAGCCGGCGGCCATGCTGTGCCTGCGGATCGACAAGGAGGGCGGACGCAGCGCGCCGCCGCCGGCGTCGCGGGTGACCGCCGCCCCGGACCGCATCGCCGCCGACGGGAACGTCGCGGTCGCTCTGGCCGGGGCCGGCGAGCTTCGCTTCGGGGATGCCGTCTTCCCGCTGCCGCGGCTGCAGCTGATCGACGATCCCACCGACACCTGGACGCACGAGGTCAGCCGCTACGACGGAGCGGTGGTCGCCGAGCCGACGTGGCAGACGGTGCGCAACCTCGACACCGGCCCGCTGATGGCCTCGATCCAGCTGCTGGGATCGATCTCCCGCAGCGAGCTGATGGCCGAGTACCGCGTGTGGGCGGGCGAGCCGTTCGTCGAATACCACCTGCGGGTCTACTGGAACGAGCGGCACAGGCTGCTCAAGCTCACCCTGCCGATGCCTGCGCCGCTGGGCACCCGCATCGACGGCATACCCGGCGGCACGCTGAGCCGGCCGCCGGACGGCCTGGAGCGCCCGGTTTGCGACCACACCCTGCTGCCGCTGGCCGACGGACGGACGCTCGGCGTGGTCCTGCCGGATGTCTACGCCCTGGACGCCCGGCCGGAGGCCGTGCGGCTGACGCTGCTGCGCAGCCCGAAAATGGCCCATCACTGGCCCTACGCCGGACGCGGAGCCCGGGCGATGTACGCCGACCAGGGCGTGCACGAATTCCGTTTCCGGTTCTACGGCGGGCCTGCGGCGACCTCCGAACGGCTCGCCGGGGCCGCCGCCATGCTCCACCGGCCGCCGGTGACCGCCGACCTGACCCGCGGCATGCCGCCGGTGAAGCTGACGCCCTTCATCGCCAGCAACCTTGCGACCTGAGACTGCCGGGGCCGTCCGGTCGCGCCGCGGGCGCGGGCCGGCGGCGCCGGTTCCAACGGAAGACCTGCCATGGCCGAGATGACTTCGCGTGAGCTGGTTCGCCGCACGCTGCGGTTCGAACCCACCCCTCGCCTGCCGCGCAACCTCTGGACCCTGCCCTGGGCCGAGAGCCACTACCCCGACGAGCTGGCGGCCATCCGCCGCGACTTCCCCGACGACTTCGAGTTCCCGCAGATCCGCTACCCGATGCCCGACTGCGTGACCGGCGATCCCTACACTCCCGGCATCTACGTGGACGAGTGGGGCTGCACCTTCGTCAACATCCAGGCCGGGGCCATCGGCGAGGTCAAGCAGCCGCTGATCGAGGATTACGACCGGGATCTGGACCGCCTGCGCCCGCCGGATGCCTGGCTGCGCGTCGATCACGGTCCGGTCGCGGCCGCCTGCGAGAAGACCGACCGCTTCACCGTCTCGCCGATCTGCTTCCGGTTCTTCGAGCGGATGCAGTTTCTGCGCGGCACGGAGAATCTCTACATGGACCTGATCGAACAGCCGGCGGGCCTGCGCCGGATGTGCGACCGGATCCACGAGTGGAACCTGGGCATGATCGACCGCTGGGCCGCGACGCCCGTGGACGCCATCCTGGGCATGGACGACTGGGGCTCCCAGCGGTCGCTGCTGATCCGCCCGGCCCTGTGGCGCGAGTTCTTCAAGCCGTACTACCGCGAGTGCGTCGCCCGCATCAAGGCCGCCGGCAAGTCCTGCTTCTTCCACTCCGACGGCTGGATCATGGACATCTACGAAGACCTCATCGAGATCGGCGTCGATGCGGTGAACTCGCAGATCTTCTGCATGGACATCGAGGAGATCGGCCGCCGCTTCAAGGGCCGGATCACCTTCTGGGGCGAGGTCGACCGGCAGCACATTCTTACCTCGCCGGACCCCGAGGACACCCGCCGGGCGGTGCGCCGGGCCGCGGCCGCCCTGTACGACGGCTACGGCGGAGCGATCGCCCAGTGCGAGTTCGGCATGGGCGCCCGCCCCGAAAACGTGCGGGCGATGTTCGAAGAGTGGGATCGCGTCGGCGCCGAACACGCCGCCGGACGCCGGGCCTGAACGCCGGCCGCCCTAGCCCGGCCGGGAGGCCTGCAGCGCCGCCAGTTCGGAGGCCGCCTCCGGCAGCCCGGGCGCCTGCTGGAGAATCCGCCGGTACTGCCGGACGGCCTCGTCGGGCTGCTTCAGTCGAACCAGCAGGCGGGCAAGCTGCAGCCGGGCCTCCAGATCGTTGGGCCGGCGGTCGAGAATCGCCCGGTACTGCCCGGCGGCGTCCTGCAACTCGCCCCGGTTCGCCAGAATCCTGGCAAGGTTGAAGCGCGCGTCCAGGGCCCGGGCCCCGCCCTGCAGGGCCCGGAGGTAGTGCGGCACGGCCTCGTCCTGGCGGCCGAGGCGGTCCAGGGCCAGGCCGATGCCGTGCTGGAGTTCGAGGTGGCCGGGGGCCAGCGGCTCGGCGCGCTTCCAGAAGGCCAGCGCCTCCTCGAAGAGCCCGCCGCGCAGCGCCGTGTACCCGGCCTCCAGCAGCGTCTGGAGGTCCCCGGGCTTGAGCCGGTCGGCCAGGCGGTAGTACTCCAGGGCTTCGCCGTACCTTCGTTCGTCGCTCAGAAAGCAGGCGAAGTTGTAGACCAGCCTCGCGTCCCGCGGGGCGACCGCCATGGTGTGGCGGTACAGGGTTTCCGTGTCCTTCCAGAAGCCCAGCTGACGGCGCGTCAGGCCCGCAAGAACGACGGCCGCAAGAAGCACGCCGGCCAGCAGCGGCTTGCGACCGCCGGCGGCGTCGATACGCCCCAGCCCCCATGCCGTGGCCAGCAGAAGCCCGACCGCCGGCACATAGGCGTACTTGTCCGCCGCGGCGACGTCGTTGAAGCCCACGAACTGCACCGTGGGCAGCAGGGCGGCCAGAAAGAACGCCCCGCCGGCGGCGATGGCCGGCGCGCGGCGCAGCGAGAACACCAGTCCCGCCAGGATTGCCGTCGCCCCCAGGACATGCGCGATCACCTCGGGGTTCGACAGGCTCATCGGCTCGGGGTAGGGGTAACGCGTGGCCAGCGTGACCGGCCAGAGGACCTTGAAGGGGTAGAACGCGACGTTGAGGCAGATCGTCAGCGGGATCCGTCCGATCGGCCACTCCGTCGGCAGAGCCGGCCGGCCGATCGCGCAGCGCGAGACGAAGGTGATCGCCGTGAACAGTGCGCCGGCGGCCAGCAGCGGCAGCTTGTCCAGCACAACCCACCGGCCGCGTCGCCCCAGCGGCCAGAGATCCAGCACCGCCAGCGCCATCGGCAGGGCCACCGCGGTGGGCTTGCAGAGCATCGCCAGCACGTACAGGACCGCCGCCGCCGACCAGCGCGCGGGCCCTCCCGCACGCGCGTAATCCGCCCACGCCAGGCAGGCCGCCAGGCAGAACATCGCCGCCAGCAGCGTGCCCCGTTCGGCGATCCAGGCCACCGGCTCGACCGTCAGCGGGTGCAGGCCGAACAGCACCCCGGCCGCCGTCGCCCAGCCGGGGCTGCCCAGCAGCCGGCTCAGCAGGAGAACGACCAGGAGGGTGTTGATCGAGTGCAGCACCAGCGAGGTCCGGCGATACGGGCGGAGGTTGTCGGGGTGCCCGCCGGCGGCGGTGTCGAGCATCAGCGAAATCATGGTCAGCGGCTGGTAGTAGCCGCCCATGGTGGGCCGCCGGACCTCCAGGACCAGCCGGGCCGCCGAGTCCCAGGACGGGTTCTGGACCAGGTCGTGAAGGAAAAGGTAGGCGGGATCGTCGAAGAAGATCGAGCGGCAGTCCACGACCGGCCGGTGCACCGCCGCGACGATGCCCGCGGCCAGCAGGGCTCCGAGCCAGGCACCTCCGGGCCGGGCAGAACCGTTCGCCGTCGCGGGGTCCGCGCCGCTGGTCTTCCGGTCGCGCCGCTTCATCCGGCCGATTCTACACGACGCCGGCCGCGGCTCACCAGAATCGCGCGTAGATCGCCGCGAACATCAGCCCGGCCACGGCCGTCCAGAATCCCACCCGCCGGTGCCAGGGCTCGCCGGGCCCCTGGCGGGCCCACGCCCGGGCCTTGGCCGGCGTCCAGACGCAGGATTCGACCGCCTGCGGATCCGGCGGCCGGGTCAGCAGGCTGACCGTGACCATCAGGGCCGCGGCCGCCAGCCACAACACGAAGGCGAAGTTGAACAGGTGCACCCGGGAGCTCACGAACGGCAGGTCCAGCCAGTTGTCGTCGGGGTTGCCCCAGATGAACGGCACGACCACGAAGGGCGCCAGGCAGACGAACGTCGCCACCGCCGCCCGATGGGTCGCCCGCCTCCAGAGCGCGCCGCAGGTGAACACCAGCATGATCGGAATGGCCAGGATGCACCAGGCGTTCTGCGAGTAGGTGAAAATGTAGCGGTAGCGCATCGCCGCCAGGGTCAGCGGGTAGGCGATCACCAGCGTCAGGAGCCCGGCGATCCGCCCGACCCGGACGAGCTGCTTCTCGCCGGCCCCGGGGCACAGCCAGGCGCGGTAGAGATCGTTGGTGAACACGCTGGCCGTGCCGTTCACGATCGCCGATACGCTGGACATGATCGCCGCCAGCACGGCCGCGACCATGAAACCCCGGATCCCCGGGGCGAAGAACTCGCTCACCAGGTGCGGGTACACCGCGTTGGCGTCCGGCTCGCCTGTGGCCGCCAGCGGCAGCGGGGCGATGACCTTCTGCTCCAGCAGGTCGGCCGCGATGTAGCCCGGAAAGGCGAAACACAGCGTCAGCACCGGGGCCAGGAAGGCCGTCAGCAGTACGCCCATCCGGCCTTCGCGCTCGGTGCGGGCTCCCAGACAGGACTGCACGTAAAACTGGTTGGTGCAGCAGTACCACACGTTGGTCGAGAGCATCAGCAGGATCAGCCCCGGCCAGGGCACGTAGGGATCGTCGATCGGGCGGATCAGGTGCGGGTCCGGCATCCGCTCCAGCAGGCCTTCGAGCCCGCCGGGCACCTTTCCCAGGCCGGTCAGCACCAGGTACAGGCCGCCGGCCAGCAGCACCAGGCACTGGAAGGTGTCCGTCCAGGCGACCGCGGCCATGCCGCCGTAAACGGTGTACACGCCGGTGAACACCGCCAGAATCGCCGCCCCGTACAGCGGGTCCAGGCCGATGAAGTACTTCGTCGCCATCGCGCCCAGGGCCAGCACCATCACCAGCGTGACGCAGGCATTGTTGAACACCGTGTAGCCGGCGAACAGCAGCCGGCAGGAACGACCGTAGCGCCGTTCGAGGTACTCCGGCACGGTGGTGATGCCGCTGCGCAGATACAGCGGGAGAAACACCATGACCATCAGCAGCAGCGCCGGAAAGACGCCCAGGTCCCAGTTGGAGACCACCAGCCCGGCCCCGAAGCCGTAGCCGACCTCGCCGAGCATCTGCTCGGCACTGATGCTCGCGGCCACCATGGTGAAGCCGACCACCCACCAGGGCAGGGCCTTTTCGGCCACGAAGAACGAGCGAGAGGATTCGCCCCCGCGGCGCGACGACCAGAACCCCACCGCCAGCGACGCGAGGATGTAGGCGGCGACGATGACGTAGTCGCGGGCGATCATCTGCGGGAAACCACCGGACATGCCGAGCCTTGTCTTTAAGAAAACGGTCCGCGACCCGATGAAAACCGACGCAGGATGCCCGCCGGCAGGTGCGCCTTCCCGCGCGATGGAGAGGATGGCCGACGGCCTGACGGGGCATTATGCCCGCCGGCACGCGCGCTTTCCAGCGATCTGCTTTGGCCGCACCATGGCCGCGTTTTCCGCACGGCGACCGGCGGACGGATGCGCACCGGCCCGTCGGCATCGGGCGGCACGGACGGGCGGCACGGACACTCGCCGGGCCGCTCCGCCCGATGTCGGTCAATGCGATCCCGCATGTCGCGGTCCGAGGGGCGGGCGGTGGCGACGAATCCTGTGCGCGCCGATGCGG
>CAZSYS010000068.1:8779-16386 GCA_964611365.1 uncultured Planctomycetales bacterium | reverse complement strand
TCGATGCTGGTTTGCCCGTCCCCATTCCCGAGGATTCTCCGACCGGCGGACATGTCTGTCCATTCCACAGAGAACTGGTCTTTGGAACCCGGTTCCTGACATGGGCGCAGCCGGCCCGGATGCGGTTCCGACGACCCCCGACACCGCGTCAGGCCGCTTTCCGCAGGAGGCTCGCGGACGGCGCGGGGAATAGTACCCATCGCCCGCCGTCATCGGGGAGAATTGCCCGGTCCGGCGCGGGTGAACCGGCGCCGCCAGGCGAAGCGGAGCGTCGGCCGCGTTTTTTTGGGACCGTCTTCTGGCATGCCGCCTGCTACAAACCTCTGGCGACCCCTGCGGGTCGGTTGAGAAGATTCGCCGGATGCCAGGAGCCTGATCAGATGAGTCTGCTGAAATACACTTTTCTGGAAGTCTTTGCCGCGGCCTGCTCGGTGGGCACGTTCTCGTACGTCATCGGCACGGTGGTGCTCAAGGTGGTGCGGTGAGCCCGCGGTGCCGCCGCTGCGCCCGCGCGGCCGGTCTGCCGGGCGGCGGGCGAACCGCGGACGTCCGCCCGGCATCGTCGGCCCGGGGAGTCCGGCGGCTCACTCCACCTGGCGGTGCACGAGGATGACGGTGACGTCGTCGGGATGCCGACCGTCGGCAAAGAAGCCGGCGAACTCATCGGTGATATCCTGGACCGTTGCGGCCGGCGTCTGGCAGAAGCCGTCGCACATCATCTCGATGAACCGTTTTTCGCTGAACCGCTCCCCGCGTGCGTTGGTCATGGTGGTGATTCCGCGGGTGTAAAGCACGAGGGTTTCGCCCCGGCCGAGCTGATCGATCTTGGAGACGTACTCATAGCCCTTGACCCGGGTGAGGGCCGGTCCGTCGGCGCCCTTGACCTGCCGGGGCTGTCCCTTGGCATCGACGATGAAGCTGCCGATCCGCCCGGCCCGGGAGTAGCGGAACTTGCCCGTGGGCGGGTCCACCTCCAGAAAGAAAGCGTCCACCACCGGCGAGTCCGGTTCGCCGGTCAGGAACCAGTTCAGGGCCCGGGCCAGGGCATGAGGCGGATCCTGGTGCAGGAAGCCCATCCGGAAGGCCGACTGGAGCCGGGCCAGGCCCAGGGCCAGCGCCGGGCCGGTGCTGTCCACGTGACCCAGGAGCAGGCCGGCGATGTCGGAGTCCGGGTGGCGGGCGAAGTCGTACACGTCGCCGGGGCGATCCTGCCCCGGCCGGCTGTAGGCCGCGACCAGATGCCCCCGCAGGCCCGACGGAGGCTTGGGGTCCAGCAGGGCCTGGAGCTGGTGGATCAGCTCGACCTGGGCGGCCGAGGTCTGGGCGCTGCGCTCCGCCCGCCGGTCCAGCAGATCCTCCACTTTGGCCGACACCATGCACCCGATCACGCTGAGGACGTCCAGGTCGGCCACCTGGAAGCGGTGCTTGTCCCTGCGGCGGTCCACGTAGATCAGCCCCAGCGTGCCGCGGCGGGTGATCAGCGGCACCCCCATGGCCGAGTGAACCGCCTCCTGGTCCCGCACCCGCCGCACGCACACATGCTGGTTGCGCTCCGCGCAGCGGTACTGCAGTGCCTGCAGAACCGGGTTGGGCGGGCAGCTCTGTCCGGTCGAGAGCCTGCCGCCGACGATTTCCAGGTCGCCCCGGGCCTGCAGCCGCAGCCCCATCCACGCCGCCCGGGCCCCGAACCGCTCCATCAGCAGGTCCACCACCGCCTCGATCAGCTCGTGCAGGTCGCGGCAGCCGGCCAGCCCCACCCCGACGGCGGCGCACTGGTCGATCTGCTCGCGGATCAGCGTCAGCGTGTCCAGCGGTCGCTTGACGATCGACCCCGGCGGCAGAGGGAATTCCTTGATCCGGGCCAGATCGGCGGCACTGAGGGCCGTATCCTCGACAACCTCTTCCTCCAGGTCGGCGTCTCCCGGCGCGTCGCCCGGCGCATCCTCCCGCAGCCGGAACAGGATGTCGTAGTCCAGCAGGGTGAGCGTGTCGCCGTCGGCCAGCGGCACCCGCGGCGGCATCGGCTGCCCGTTCAGGCTGATCGGCTGGTCGGCCACGAGGTTTTCGATCAGCAGCCGTCCCGGCAACGTCGGCACGATCCTCGCCGCCCGCGGCGGAATCGCCGGGTCGGCCAGGCAGATCGCGCAGTCCTCCTGCGACCCGATCATCAGGTCGGATTCCGGGAGGGTCAGTTCGGCCAGCGTCTGCAGTCCCTGTGTGATCGTGACCTGCACCGGACGCGCTCCGGGGCGGCCGTGTCGCGGCCGTCGCTGAACACTCTTTGACACGCGTCTCCGGCGGCCCTACAGTGCGCCGGCGCGGCGGTTGTTCGACCGCAGGGGAGGTTCGCGTGTCGCTTTCCCATACAGGCCGCCGATGCCCCGGCATTCCGGCCGGACGGCTCGACGCCCTGCGCAGCAGGATACACCGCAAGTCGCTGGACGGCTACCTGATCACCGGTCCGCACGACCAGTTCCACCTCACCGGCTTCGACGGCGAGGACGGAGCCGCACTGATCCTCCCCCGGCGGGTCTGCCTCGTGACCGACGGCCGGTTCGCCGAGGCCGCCGCCCGGCAGGCCCCCTGGGCCCGGGCGATCGTGCGCACCGTCCCGCTGGCCCGGGCCATCGGCGATCTGCTGAGCCGCGGCCGACTCAGACGGGTCGGTTTCGAGCCGGCGGACATGAGTGTGGCCCTGCACCGGGAGATCCGGCGGGCCTGTCCGGGGGTGCGGCTGGTGCCTTTGCCCGATGCCGTCCGGGACCTGCGGATCTGCAAGGATGCCGCCGAGGTGGCGGCGATCGAGCGGGCCATCCGGGTGGCCGAGGAGGCCTTTCGCCGCGTGCTCCGCCGCGTGCGGCCGGGCATGACGGAGAGGCAGCTGGCCGGAGACCTCGAACACGAGATGGTCCGCCAGGGCGCCGATGGCCCGGCGTTTCCGACCATCGTGGCCGAGGGCCCTAACGCCTCCCTGCCTCACGCCCGCCCCGGCGAGCGCGTTCTGCGCCCCGGGAGTGCGGTGCTGATCGACTGGGGGGCCCGCGTGGGGCACTACTGCAGCGACTTGACCCGGGTCGTGTTCATCCGTAAGATCCCGCCGCGCATCGGCCGGATGTATGCGCTGGTCCGGGATGCCCAGGAGTCGGCCATTGCGGCCATCCGTCCGGGCCAGGAGCTCAGGGCGGTCGACGCCGAGGCCCGGCGTCGGCTTCGCCGGGGGGGCATGGAGAGGCGGTTCGCCCACGGTCTGGGCCACGGGCTGGGTCTGCAGGTGCACGAGGCCCCCAGCCTTTCGGCCCGATCGACCGGCAGCCTCATGCCCGGCATGGTCGTGACCGTCGAGCCCGGCGTCTATGTGCCGGGGGTCGGCGGGGTGCGCATCGAGGACGACGTGCTGGTGACCCAGGCGGGCTGCCGGGTCCTGAGCCGGCTGTCCAGGCGGCCGGAAGACTTCGTCGTGGGCCTCTGACCCGCCTGGACGACGGACGCCCGGCCCTTCCGGCGGGCGTCGGGCGGACCCCGGCGGCAGGCCGGTGGACCGGAGGTCGGACCCCCCGGGCGGGATCGAACCGGTCGGCGGCCAGAGCCTGCGGATTCTCCCGTGTCGGTGTGCGGATGACGGGCTGGGAGTCGGATCCCACCACGGTCTGCCGGCGGGCTTCCCCCGTGGCCGGACGGCGAACGGGGGCAGGAGTTTGGCGTGATCGAATCGGAACAGGTTCGCCGGCTGGCCGAGCTCATGAACGAGTACGGCCTCAGTGAAATCCTGGTCAGCGAAGGCCAGTCGAAGCTGCGGTTGCGGCGCGGGGTTGCCGGGCCGGTGGCCCTGAGCTGGCCGGCCGGGGCGGCCCTGCCGCAGGCCCCGGCGACGGTGCCGGCGGCCCAGCAGGCTTCGGCGGCCGGGGAATCCGGCGAGGATGAGGGCCTGGTTCCGCTTCGTTCACCGATGGTCGGAACCTGGTATGCCTCGCCCGATCCGGACTCTCCGCCCTTTGTCAGCGTCGGCTCGCGTGTGGAGCCGGATACCACGGTGTGCATCATCGAAGCCATGAAAGTGTTCAACGAGATCAAGGCCGAGACCTCCGGCACCGTCGAGCGCATCCTGGTCCGCAACGAGCAGGCCGTGGAATTCGGACAGCCCCTGATGCTGATCCGGCCGGGATGACCGCCGCCGGCAGCGCCGAGGCTGACCGCCCGGCCGTCCCCACCCTTCCGGTGTGAGGACCCCCCGGCAGGAAATCGGAACGCCTATGTTCTCTCGCTTGCTCATCGCCAACCGCGGGGAGATCGCCCTGCGGATCATCCGGGCCTGCAAGGAGCTCGGGATCCGCACGGTGTGCGTCTATTCGGACGAGGACCGCGACCAGCCCTACCTCCGGCTGGCCGACCAGGCGGTCTGCATCGGCCCCGGTCCGGCGACCGAGAGCTACCTGCGCATCGACCGGGTCATCGCCGCGGCGGAGGTGGCCAACGTGGACGCCATCCACCCCGGCTACGGTTTTCTCGCCGAGAACGCCCAGTTCGCCGACGCCTGCCGGGATTCCAAGATCGAGTTCGTCGGCCCCAGCGCCGCCTCGATGCGGCTGCTGGGCGACAAGATCGCGGCCAAGAAGCTCGCCAGGCAGGCCAAGGTGCCCAACATTCCCTGGACGGAGGGGCCGATCGAGGACGACCGCGAGGCCGGGGCATGGGCGGCCAAGGCCGGCTACCCGGTGATGATCAAGGCCGCGGCCGGGGGCGGCGGGCGCGGCATCCGCATGTGCCACAACCAGGCGGCGCTGATGCACAATCTCATGGCCGCGCGCGCCGAGGCCCAGGCGGCCTTCAAGGATTCCTCGCTCTATCTCGAGAAGGTCATCGAGGGGGGCCGCCATGTCGAGGTGCAGGTGCTCGGCGACCGCGCCGGCAACGTGCTGCACTTCTACGAGCGCGACTGCAGCCTGCAGCGCCGCCACCAGAAGCTGGTGGAGGAGTCGCCGTGCCCGGCGCTCAACGACCGGGCCCGCGAGGAGATCTGCAAGGCGGCCGTGCGGCTGGCGCGGGCGGCAGGTTACCACAGCGCGGGGACCGTCGAGTTTCTCGTCGATCGCAAGGGGGCGTTCTACCTTCTGGAAATGAACACCCGCATCCAGGTCGAGCATCCGGTCACCGAGATGGTCACCGGGCGCGACCTGGTGCAGTGGCAGATCCGGGTGGCCGCCGGCGAGACCCTGCCGTTCAAGCAGCGCGACATCCGCCACCGCGGCGTGGCCATCGAGTGCCGCATCAACGCCGAGGACCCGGCCAAGGACTTCCGGCCCTGCCCGGGGCGGATCGAGGAGTTCCGCGTGCCCGGGGGCTTCGGCGTCCGGGTGGATACCCACGCCTGCGCCGGCCTGATGGTCAGCCCGCGGTATGACTCCATGATCGCCAAGCTGATCGTGCACAAGCCCACCCGCCCGGAGGCCATCGCCTGCATGCAGCGTTGCCTGGAGGAGTTCCATATCGCCCCGATCCGGACGACGATTCCGATCCTGCGGGAGATCTTCAGCCACACCCACTTCCTCAAGGGGGAGGTGGATACTGGATTCGTCGAGCGGACGTGGTAGAATCGAGGGCTCTCTGATGGCCCGGACGCCCGCCGCCGGCGGTCGGGGTCTGATTCACGGAAGACACCCGGAGAGCGGACTTGCGATGCCCGGGCGGGAGTGGAAGCCCGCCCGATCGGATTGAGGTGCAGCCATGACAGGCCCGAGAACCGGAAACGCGATCGTCGGACAGGCCGGCGGACCGACCGTGGTCATCAACCAGTCGCTGGTCGGCATCATCGAGGAGGCCCAGAAACACGGGCACATCCTCCGGCTGCTGGGCGCCCGCCACGGCGTCCGCGGCATCGTCAACGAGCAGTTTTACGACCTGAAGCGCCAGCCGACGAACATGCTCGAACTCGTCGCCCGCACGCCCGCCGCGGCCCTGGGGGCCACGCGCGACAAGCCCGACGAGGAGTACTGCGAACGCATCTTCAGCGTGTTCCGCAAGCACGACATCCGCTACTTCTTCTACATCGGCGGAAACGACTCCGCCCAGACCGCGCGGATCATCAACCGCATCGCCGGCGACAACCAGTACGAGATGCGCGTCATTCACGTGCCCAAGACCATCGACAACGATCTGCTGGTCACCGACCACTGCCCGGGGTACGGCAGCGCCGCCCGGTTCGTGGCCTCGGCCTTCATCGGCGACGACCTGGACAACCGCGCTCTGTCCGGCGTGAAGATCAACATCATCATGGGGCGCAACGCCGGATTCCTGACCGCCGCCAGCATCCTCGCCCGCCGCCGCCCGGACGACGGCCCCCACCTGGTCTACCTGCCCGAGCGGGCCTTCGACCTCAACCGCTTCGTCCAGGACGTCGAGGCGGTCTACGACCGCTACGGCCGCTGCCTGGTGGCCGTGTCCGAGGGCATCGTCGACGAGAAGGGCGAACTGTGGGCCCAGAAGGTCTCGGTGGTCAAGCAGGAGACCGTCACCCGCGACCCGCACGGCAACATCGAACTGTCCGCCGGCGCCGGCTCGCTGGCCGACTACCTCGCCGGCACCCTCCGGGCCCGCTGCAAGAAGGTCCGGCGCATCCGGGCGGACACCTTCGGCTACCTGCAGCGCAGCTTCCCGTTGTGCACCAGCGAGGTCGATGCCTGGGAGGCCCGGCTGGTCGGGCAGATGGCCGTGAGCTACTCCCTCGACGCCGAACAGGACGGCAGCGTCGCCCTGGTCCGGCTGCCGAGCACGACCTACACCATCGGAACCAAACTGGTGGACCTCAGGGAGGTCGCCCCCGACCATCCGCCGTTCACCACCACCGTGCCCGACGAATACATCAACGAGGCCGGCAACAACGTGCTCAACAGCTTCCGCGAATACGCCGGCCCGCTGGTCGGCGAACTGCCCCGGGTGGGCTGGTTCGAGCAGATCGCCCCGGTCTGACGCGACGATCCGGCCACGGCCGATTTCGGACCGGCGACACGGCCCGGGGGAGAATACCGGGCACCCTGTCCGGTCGTGTTCCGATCCGCGCACAGCCTCTATCGGGATGCCGGGGCGCCGACCCTGACGTCCCGCAGGGCACGCGGCCGGGCGATTCCCATTCCCTCCGGACCGCGCCGGAGTCTGCCCCCTGATCCGCCGCGCCGCCGGCTCGTCCGAGTCGCCTCCCGGCCAGACCCGCCGTGTTGCCCGGCCCGGATGGGTTCCCGGGGTCAGAACAGCGGGTACAGGAAAGGTGCCAGCGGCGAGGTGCCGGCAAACACGATCAGGCCGCCGACGACCAGCAGCACCGCGATCAGCGGCAGCATCCACCACTTCTTCTCCTGGACGATGAACGCCAGGAACTCCCGGACCAGCGAAGGTTCGCTCATGGTTGCCTCCTGAAAAACCCGCAGCAGCAGGCCAGAGGCCGGGAGCGGGAACTGCCGAAGAGGCGTTTTCGGGCTTGCACCCCGGTGTTTCACTTCCGGCTTTTCGTTTCCGGCCCGGCGGCGCCCGCCTGCCCGTCATGACAGCGTGCAGCGCCGGCATCAGCTCTCCAGCAGCGAGCCGGACTCCAGAGCCACGCTGCGTTTCATGCCCGC
>CAZSYS010000068.1:0-8679 GCA_964611365.1 uncultured Planctomycetales bacterium | reverse complement strand
ATCAGCTCTCCAGCAGCGAGCCGGACTCCAGAGCCACGCTGCGTTTCATGCCCGCCTCGTAGTCCACCGGCAGGCGCTTTTCGGTCACCAGGCAGTTGCCGATCACCAGGGCGTCGATCCCGGTGTGAACGAAGGTGCGGTACGCGTCCTGCGGCGTGCACACGATCGGCTCGCCGCGGACGTTGAAGGAGGTGTTGATCACCACCGGCACCCCGGTCAGCTCGCCGAACCGCCGGATCAGCTGGTAGAACAGCGGATGGACGTCTTCGGCCACCGTCTGAACGCGCCCCGTCCCGTCTGCGTGGGTCACCGCGGGAATGACATCGCGCTTCTCGGGCCGGACCTGGGGCACCAGCAGCATGAACGGGGCCTGAAGCTCCGGCGGCATGTCAAAGAACTCGGCGGCCCGCTCCTTCAGCACCGCCGGGGCGAAGGGACGGAACCGCTCCCGGAACTTCACCTTGGCGTTGATCACATCCTTCATCTTCGGGTCGCGCGGGTCGGCCAGCAGCGATCGGGCCCCCAGGGCCCGGGGGCCGAACTCCATCCGCCCCTGGAACCAGCCGACGACCTTGCCGGCGGCGATCAGCCCGGCGGCGCGGTCCACGATCTCGTCCTCGTCGGCCAGCACCTCGAATCCGGCCCCCATCGACGCCAGCGCCTCGGCGATGCGGCGGTTGTCGAACCACGGGCCGAAAAGCGCGTGCCGCATCACCTGGCGCCGGGGTTCGCCCAAGAGCGTGTTGGCGATCCAGAACGCCGCGCCGAGGGCTCCGCCGGAGTCCCCGGCCGCCGGCTGGATGAAGATCTCGCGGAACCCGGCCTCCCGCAGAATCCGCCAGTTGGCCACGCAGTTGAGCCCCACGCCGCCGCCGATGCAGACGTTCGGCAGGCCGGTCCGCCGATGCACGTGGCGGGCGGTGCGGAGCATGATCTCCTCGATCACCTTCTGCCCCGAGGCGGCCACGTCGGCGTGGAAGTCGTCCAGGGGGGACTCCGCAGGCCGGCGGGGCCTGCCGAACAGCCGCTCCCAGCGGCGGCTGATCGTGTGCCGCGTCGAGCGGGTGAAGGCGAAGTACTTCATGTTCAGCCGGAAGCTGCCGTCTTCCCGGAGATCCACGATCTCGGCGAAGCGGTCCAGAAACCGCGGCCGGCCGTAAGGCGCCAGGCCCATCACCTTCCATTCCGCGTCGTTCACCCGGAACCCCAGGTAGCTGGTCACGGCGCTGAACAGCAGCCCCACCGAGTGCGGGAAACGGAGCTCCTGGCGGATCTCGATGCCCGTGCCGCAGCCGATGCCCCAGGCGGTCGTGGTCCACTCGCCCACGCCGTCGGCGGTGATGATCGCGGCGGTGTCGAAGGGCGACACCAGAAAGGCCGAGGCCGCGTGCGAAAGGTGGTGCCGGCCGTAGAGGATCGGTCCGCGGTAACCCAGCCGGTTGCGGATCGTCTGCGCCACCCGCAGCCTGGTGGTCAGCCACAGCGGCACGCTTCGCGTCCAGTGCGACCAGGTCCGCGGCCAGCCGGCCAGGATGGTCTGCAGGATGCGGTCGAACTTGACCAGCGGCTTTTCGTAGAAGCCGACGTAATCGAGATCGGCGACGTCCAGGCCCGCCTCCGCGAGGCAATAGCGGATGGCCTGCTCGGGAAAGTCGCTGCAGTGCTTGCGGCGGGTAAAACGCTCCTCCTCCGCGGCGGCGACGAGCCGGCCGTCGCAGACCAGGGCGGCCGCGGCGTCGTGGTAGTGGCAGGAGATGCCCAGGATGTTCACGCCGACTCAACCTCCCCGGCATTCCGGCAGGAACGGATCCGCCGCCGTCGGCACGGTCCGGTGCGGACTTCAGAACGGCCGCCGGGCCCGCTCCAGGCTCGAATCGTCCGCCCGGCACGGCCGCCAGTACGTTTCGGCCTTCGCCGGCCGCAGACCCAGCGGATCCCACAGCCGCAGCAGTGCAAACGGCGGCAGCAGCGTCACGTACATCACCGTCAGCATCAGCCGGGTCATCACCGACCCGATCGCCATGCCCACGCGCATCCACGCGACGTAAAGCCGCCGTGCCGCCCGCGGCGCCGCGCGGACCAGGACGGCGCAGCCGCCTCCGGCCGCCAGCAGGGCCGCGGCCGCAAAGTGGGCGCGTTGTCCCGCCCACCCCCACCCGCCGGACGGGTCGCGCCCGGACCACCAGGCCAGCGCCGCCAGGGCGGCAAAGCCCCCCAGCATCGCCCGGCCGAAACGCCGGAGTTCGGCGGCCGTCGGCTGGCTGTGGATCTCGAACATGCGGTCCTCGACTCAGCCCGACATCCGCGGCGCGGAGCGCACGATCCCGGGTCCGCACCGCGGCTTACCGGTCCGTACCCCCAACTTATCGGTCAGTGAAACGCCCGGTTTAGCTTGCCCCGCGGAAACGCGATCCCGGCCACGGGGGCAGCATGGAGGCAGGCTCGCACGGGACGATTATGGGACGGGACGGGCATGGGAGCCAATGGTGGGACAGTCAAAGCCGGGATTCGGTCCCCCTCGAACCGAGCACGGTCGCGCCGTCCGCTGCGGAGCCGCGGCGTGCCTGAAGTCGGGGGCGTCCCCAACCGCGGTTCTCTGCAACCGCGGCTCAGCTGGCGATGATCTGGTCCATGCGTCGGGCGATGTCCGCCAGCCGCGCCCGGTCGCCGCCGGGCACCTCGGCGGTGATCCATCCGGCGTAGCCGACGTCGCGAAGGGCCTTCATGACCGTCGGCCAGTCGCAGTCTCCCTCGCCCAGCTCGACGTCGAAGCCCTTCCAGAGCCCCTCCTCCTGCTGCTTCTTGCGGCTGTACTCCTTGATGTGCACCTTGAGGATCCGCCTGCCCAGCACCGCAATCCAGTGTTCGGGCCAGCCGCAGCGGACCACATTCCCGGCATCGAAATACCAGCCCACCTCCGGGGCGTTCAGCTCGTCCAAGAAACGCGCCGCCTCCAGGGGGCTCAGCAGGAACTGGTTCCAGACGTTCTCCAGGGCAAGCTTCACGCCGGCCCGGGCGGCGTGGGGAATGGCCTTAGGAATCTCCTCCAGCGACCGCCGGTAGGCGTCGGCGTAGAAGGTCTCCTTGTTGACCACCCCGGGGATGGTCAGCACCGTGGTCGCGCCGTAGGCTTTGGCTTCATCCACGGCGCCTTTGAGCAGTTCGACGGCCTTCGCCCGGACCGCCCCATCGTTGCTGGAAAGCTGCTGCTTCCACAGCACACCGGCGACCACGCCGTGGACGACCAGCCCGGTGGCGTCGCGGGCACGGACGACCTCTTCGGGGTTCAGGCCCTTGTGGGCCTCGATCTCGACGCCGTCGAAGCCCAGGTCCTTCAACAGCCGGAACTTGTCCATCACCGGCATATCGCCCTTGACCATGCCGAGGATGACCGCCTTCTTGAACCGCGCCGGTGCCGCCGGAGGTTCGGCTGCGGCGGTCCGGTCGGAAGGCCGCACCAATGCGCCCGTCGCCGCCGCGGCCGCCAGAAAACGCCTTCGCGTGGTGATGTCGAGACTGGACATGGCATGCTCCCCTGAAACCGGCCACAGGCCGCACGGAAACCTCCGGGCGAACCGGCCGCCGGCGATTCTGCGTGAGCTCCGGCCGCAGGTCAAGCCGAGCCGCCGCGACGCCTTGCCGGTCGCCCGATTCGGCGCTACCATGCCACGATGATCACCATGAATCGCCGCCGGTTTCTGACCGCCGTCGGGGCCGCAGTGATCGCCCCGCGCCGACCGGCCTGGGCCCAGGTGCCCGCCGGCCCCCCGGCGACCGCTCCGGCCCAGGCCCCGCGCCTCCGCGTCTGCGACCTGGTCGAGCTGGGGCGTACCGGCATCAAAGCCTCGCGGCTGGCCATCGGCACGGGAACCCGGGCCGGGCGCGAGCAGCGCGAGCTTGGCGAGCAGGGACTCGTCCGCCTCCTGCGCCACGCCCTCGACCAGGGCGTGCAGTGGTGGGACACTGCCGATCTCTACAAGACACAGACGCTGATGCGGGCGGCACTGCGCGAGATCCCCCGCGACCGGGTCACGATCACTTCCAAGACTTCGGCCAGGGATGCCGCCGGCATCAAGGCCGACATCGAGCGCTTCCGCCGGGAGCTGGGCACCGACTACATCGATATCCTGCTGCTGCACTGCCTGACCGACGGCGACTGGCCGGACAAGATGCGTCCGGCCATGGACGCCCTCAGCCAGGCCAGGGCCGCCGGGCACGTCCGGGCGGTCGGATGCTCCTGCCACACCCTCGAGGCCCTGACCGCGGCGATGAACGAGCCGTGGGTGGAGGTGAACCTCGCCCGGTTCAACCCCTTCGCCAGGGTCATGGATGTCGGCAAGCCCGAAGAGGTGCCCCGGGTGGCCGGAGTGCTTGCCGAGATGCATCGCCGCGGCAAGACCATCTACGGCATGAAGATCCTCGGAGAAGGCACGCTGCAGGGCGACGACATCAACCGCTCGCTGCGCTTTGCCCTCGCCCAGCCCTGGCTCAGCGGTTTCACCATCGGATTCAGCCGCGCCGCCCAGATCGACGACATCGCTCGGCGCGTCGAGGCGGCCGACATCCGGCGACCGGCTTCGCTGCCGGCGTAGCCACCGTACCCGCCGGGCAACGGGGGCCTGAAACCGCATCGGGCCGCCGAAGCAGAAGCCTCGGCCCGGCAACTCCACATCACCCTCGAGCGTCGGCTTGTGGACCCGGAACCTGGGGATTCGTCGCCGTGTGAACCCGGAATGTGGGGATTCGTTGGGGGGTTGTGGCGTTCACGGCCGCCTCCCGAAACGCCGCGTGTACACTGCACGCGTGTTGGCCTCGGTTACGGCCGCTCCGCCCAGAACGCGGGTCCACGCAACTGGCGTGGTCAGCGTACTTTGCGTCAACAGCGGGCGACGGGGCTCGAACCCGCAACATTCAGCTTGGAAGGCTGATGCTCTACCAATTGAGCTACACCCGCGGTCGATGCGGGCATTGTAGCCGCTGTCCGGCGGGGGCCGCAAGAAGCCCGATGCCCCGGGAAGCTCCGGCGGGACCAGGGCTGCCGCGGGTCACTCCTGACAGCCCGGATCCGGCACAAAGCCCGGGCCCGTCAGGCACGGTTGGAACCGCCCGAAGTCGCTCTGGTCCACGTCCTCATCGGTGTCCAGGTCATACCTCCAGCAACCGTCCGCCAACGGCTGCGAGGGGCCCGACAGACAGGCCAGCATTGCCGCCAGATCGTCCTGGTCGACGTCACAATCCTCGTCGGCGTCCAGCACAAAGGCGTCGCACACCGCCAGCTGCACCACAATCCGGTCATCGCCGTCCGCAGCCCCGGTGCCCTGACCGTCGGCCGTCAGTTCGAGATTGTCGATGGTGATCGTGGCCGTCTTGAGTCCCGCCGAAGCCGTCACCTCCGGCGCCAGGCCGGCCTCGAGAATGCGCTCGCCGGGGCCCGGCAGAAAGCTGTGACGGCCATCGCCGAGGCTGCAGACCGCCGGGCCGGCGAACCGCGCCTGAAAGTAAGTCGGATCAGCCCCGCCCTTGCGGAGCACCACCGGGCGCGGGGCCGGAACCGCCGCCGCGACCGCGACGCGCCCGAGGTCCACCACGGTTTCCGAGGTCCCGTCGGCCGGAGGCACGTCCCCGACGTAGATGCGGCTGTCGTTGGCGCCGTCGCCGAACAGGGCCCACACGTATTCCGGTCGGTCCACGAACGGGTTGCGGTTGCCCTGATAGTAGAGCGGGTTGGCGGTGTTACTGAAGATCAGGTGGTTGCGGCGCCGCTCGCGCGTCGAGGGCGGGTCGCGGTAGTGCCATTTCAAGGCCGAGGCCAGGTCGCCGCCATAGTAGACCGTGCCGACCTGCCCCGGCAGGCCATTGCGAACCTCCAGATCCATGGTCGAGCTTTCGGCCCCGTCATACCGCACGGCCATGTAAAACAGCACCCGTCCGCAGTCTCCGGTGTCATCTCCCAGGTCGGGATCAGGCCGGTCGTTGTCGCCGGGATACCAGTAGCCGCCGGAAGCGCCGTAGCCGCCCGAACTGGACACCGTGCCGAAGGGCATGTTGCCCCGGGCGCTGTTGATCGACGGATTGCACGGAGTCAGCTGGTGCATGTCGCTGTAGTCCGGACCCCCGGACCCCAGCCCCCAGCTGCTGGGCCAGCGGTGCTCGCGGTTCCAGATCGTGCCGCCGGAACTCCATGCCCCCTGCACGGAGGCCCCGTTGTAGGCCAGGATGACGTTGTCGGGATTCGACGGATCCCGGTCCACCACCGGCAGGGCCTGCCTCAGGCTGTCGTAGGAACGCACCAGGTGCCCGGAGCCGTCGGGCTGAAACACTCCACCTGGTCCGGTCCGCGACGTCCAATAGTTGTCGGAGATGATCAGGTGCAGCTGATCTTTCAGCACGGCCGGGTTGCCGGTGATCGTGCCATAATAGTCCGCCGGCGGATCATACTCGTCGGCAACCCCCGCCCCGGCCACCCATAACGCCGCAGCGGCTGCGATGGCCGACAGCCGGAATACTCGCGTGTTCATGACCCCTCCCGGCGCCGGGCCGACCGGCGCCTCCGTCGATGATACCATTCCCGCCGGACAAGGCCGCATCCGACCCCGGCAACACCTCCTCCGCCGGCCATGCCTTGCCGGGTCTGCCGCGACCTCATATCATTCCGGCCGGCGTGTCGGCCAGGCGGGGGCACCGGCGATCGCCCGTCGCGACCGCCCGTGGCACGGCCCCCGAACCTGCGATAGCATAGAACCTTACGGCCGAAAAGGACCGCGGAAAACACCCATCCGTTTCGGCCGCTCGAGCCGGTCGGGCCGCGGACTGCAGAAAAACGCCGGGGCCCCGGATGCGACAACCCGACCGGCCCGCCGGCGGTCCGAAGGGCCGCCGCCCCGGCTGAAAGATGCGCTTCCGGCCGGGCCCCGTTGCCTGAGGACCGTCAGAAGGACGCCCCGTGAGCGAAAACCCAACCCCGACGCTGCTCCGCCTCGGTCACAGCCCCGACCCGGACGACGCGTTCATGTTCTACGCCCTGGCCGCCGGCCGGATCCCCACCGGGCGGTGGCGTTTTGAGCACGTGCTGCAGGACATCCAGACGCTCAACGAGCGGGCCCTGCGCGGCGAGCTGGAAATCACTGCCATCAGCATCCACGCCTACCCCTACGTCGCCGACCGCTACGCCCTGACACACTGTGGCTGCAGCATGGGCGACGGCTACGGCCCGATGGTCGTGACCCGCGAACCAATGGACATCGATGCTCTCCGCGGGCGGCTCATCGCCGTGCCCGGCACCATGACCACCGCCTTCCTGGTCCTCAACCTGCTGCTGGGAGCCGACGGCTTCCGGCACGAAGTGGTCGCCTTCGACCGCATCATCGACCATGTGGCCGCAGGCAGGGCCGACGCCGGACTGATCATCCACGAAGGCCAGCTGACCTTTCGCGACCGAGGCCTGCACTGCGTCGCGGACCTGGGCCAGTGGTGGCGCCGCCAGACCGGCCACCCCCTCCCGCTGGGGGGCAACGTCATCCGCCGGGATCTGGGACCGGCGAACATGCAGGAGATCTCACAGATCATCAGGGAAAGCATCCGCTACGGCCTGAGTCACCGGGCCGAGGCCGTCCGCCACGCCCTGCAATACGCCCGCGACATGGATGAGCAACTGGCCGACAAGTTCGTCGGCATGTACGTGAACCGCTGGACGGTCGACTACGGGGCGGAGGGACGCCAGGCCGTGCGCGAGCTGCTCGGCCGCGCCCGCCTCGCCGGGCTGGTGCCCGACGCCGGCGAGATCGATTTCGTCTGAGGCCGGGGCCCCGCCCGGCGGTTGGGGAGCAACAAGGCTGCATGTCAGATTCCGGACGGCTGATCGAGGCGGCCGCGCAGTCACAGGCCGGCTGGAGAGAAGGACGCACGTTCCCGCCCTCGCCGGCCGCCCAGGCCGGCGGTATCCTGCTGCTGGGCGTGTTCGCCGCCGGCATCTGCCTGCTCAACCTGCATCGCGGGCCGGCCATGGGCGACCACGAGTGCATTGTGGCCGCCGGCGCCCGCCAGGCCCTGGCCTCCGGACACGTCCTCCTCCCGCAGATCAACGAGGACGCCCGCGTGCGCAAGACCCCGCTGGGCATCTGGCTGGCGGCGGCCTCGTCCCGGCTGTTCGGCGGCCCCGGCGAGACGGCCGTCACGGAGTTCACCGCCCGGCTGCCCTCGGCACTGGCCGGCCTGGCCAACGCCCTGCTGGTCTGCTGGCTGGGCCGGATGCTTTACGGCCATCGCGCCGGCCTGGTGGGCGGCTTCGTCATGGCCGGTTGCGGCGCCACCTTCCTCTACGCCCGCAACGCCCAGGTGGACATGACGCTGACGGCCCTGACCACCCTGGCCTACGCCTGCTTCTGGCGCGGGGCGATGCACGAGCGGGCCTCGCGGCGGGCGATGGTGCCTTTCTACCTGGCTTTCGCGCTGGCCATGATGGCCAAGGCCCCCCTGCCGGCCGCGACGATCGGTCTGCCGCTGGCGGTCTTCTGGTTTCTGGTCCTGCCGCTGCTGGAGGCCGTCGAGGCTGCCGGGGCGCAGGAACAAGGCTTCCTGCGCCGTCTGGCCTCCGGCACCGCCGCCCGCTTCACGGCCTTGCCCGGATTGTGGCTGATCCCCGGTACGGCGCTGTTTCTGGTGGTGGCCGGGGCCTGGCCG
>CAZSYS010000067.1:0-16430 GCA_964611365.1 uncultured Planctomycetales bacterium | reverse complement strand
GGCCGTCCCGGGCCTGGGCGAGCTGCGGCCCACGACCATCGGCCCGGCGCGGCGCTTCGTCCATCCGATTGAACCGGTCGCCCGCGGCCCGCTGGCGGAGCTCTTCGGCTACGAGCGCGATGACGTTGCGGCCCGATTCATGCTCCGCGACCTGGCGTGCGAACGCCTGCCCGCGCAGGGCCTCTGGCGGCGTTACGACCTGGGCTTCGTCCGCCTGGTCCGCCCGCGATTCGTCCTGGATCTGCCGCCCGGCGCGGTCGTCGAGTTCGCCTGCTCTGAGTGGCTGCACCAGGGCCGCGTGACGCCCTACATCAATCTCTCGGCCGGGGCGTCCTGCAACCTGGACCACTACGTCGCCCGCGGCGGCGTGCAGGAGTTCTTCCCGCTGACCCCCAGGGGCGGCCGGTTCCTGGAGGTCCATGTGCTGGCCGACCCGGCGAAGATCCGCTTCGTCCGGGAGGAGTACGTCGAACGCAGCTACTTCGGACCGCCGGTCGGCGCCTTGCGCTGCGGGGATGAGCTGCTCGAACGCATCTGGATGACGGGCGTGGAGACGTTCCGGTCGTGCGCCGAGGACGCCCTCGTCGACAACCCCACCCGCGAGCGGGGCCAGTGGACCGGCGACGTCGTCAGCGTGGGCATGGACATCAACGCCGCCGCCTGGGGCGATCTGCGGCTCTGCCGTCGCGGCCTGACCCAGAGCGCCTGGTGCGCCCGCAAGGACGGGCTGGTCGCCGGGCTGTGTCCCGGCGGGCCGGCCTACATCCCCACCTACGCCGCGCAGTGGATCGACGCCTGCCTGCACTACTACGAGCTCACCGGCGACCGCACGCTGCTGGAGGAGATGTTCCCTTTCGCCGTCGGCAATCTCGCGGCCTTCGAGCCTTTCGTCAGGCCCGAAGGGCTGATCGACGGGGCCGGCTGGGTGTTCGTGGACTGGGGTTATGTCCGCGGCGACGGCCCCATCGACCCGGGCATGAACCTCCACTATCTCTCGGCCCTGCGGCAGATGGTCCGCTGGTGCGAGCTTCTCGGCCGGAGCGGTGAGCAGGGCAGGTATCGCCGGCAGGCCGCCGACATCGAAACCGTCCTGCGAACCTGGCTTCAGCGGCAGCAGGCCGAGGGGGGATGGCCGGCCGTGGGATACCACAACGCCGTCCTGGCGCTGCGGGCGGGCCTGGTGGAGCCGCCGCGCGTGCCTGAATGCATCGGCTTCATCAAGAGCCACATCCTCGACTGCTTCCCCAACAACCCCGATGCCCCGCGTCTCTCGGATCCCGCGGTCGCCGACCGTCGGCTCATCACCCCCTACTTCGCCCACTACGCCTTTCCGCCGCTGATCGAGAACGGCCAGATGGACTTCGTCCTCGACCAGTACCGCAGGTGCTGGGGGTTCAGCCTGCAGGACGGTCGCACAACGTGGCTGGAGGTCTTCGACACCCGCTGGTCGCACTGCCACCAGTGGGCCGGATGCCCGACCTGGCAACTCTCGCGCTATGTCCTGGGGCTGCACCCCCGCATGGACCTGGGGCCAAACCACTTCGTTCTGCGCCTGATCCCCGGCTCTCTGCCGGGCGCCGAGGGAGCCGTCCCGCTGCCGGGCGACGCAGGCTCCGTACGCGTTACCTGGCATCGCCGGCCCGACGGCCTGCACTACCGCCTTGCCAGCGATGCCCCCCTGACGTTGCACCTGGAGCGGCCCGAGGGGACCGTGGCCGTCGTCCAGGACGTTTACGAAACCGTCCTGCCTGCAGCCCGCTGACAACCCATCCGTTTGCAATATGCTTCGGAATAAGAGCTTACGCGCGCCTGAAGAATCGTCGGCCCGGCTGCCTCCTGCGGGTTATCCTTAAAGGCAGAGTCCCCTGAGCGTCCGTGCGGACCGCCCGGCGCTTCGATGTGGAACCTCCGGGCGGATCCTCCGCCAGCGGTCCGGCCGCCGCAGAAAGAGCCGCCGAAAGGAGCGTTCCGTCATGACGCTGGCTTCGTTTCTTGATGAGCGCGGCATCCCCTACGAGCGTCACGCCCACACCACCGCCTTCACCGCCCAACGCCTGGCGGACGCCGAACACGTCTCGGGGTACATGGTCGCCAAACCGGTCGTCGTCCGCGGTTCATCGGGGTTCGCGATGTGCGTGATCCCGGCTCCGCTGCACGTCGACCTGCAGCGGGTGCGGGCCATTCTCCACGATCCGGGCGTCCGGCTGGCCACGGAGGAGGAAATGGCCGGGCTGTTCCCCGACTGTGAACTGGGCGCCGAACCTCCGGTCGGGTGCCTCTACGGCCTGACGACCATCATGGACGACCGGCTTCGGGAGGACGAGTACCTGGTCATGCAGGCCGGCACGCACACCGAGGCCATCCGGGCGCGCCGCGCGGACTTCGAGAAGGTCTGCCGGCCCATCGTGGCTCATATCACCGCCACGAGCTGAGCCGCCGGGCGTGCCGTCAGCCGCCGGTCTCGTCCAGCACGCGGATCGCCCACGCCGGCCACGACCGGCGGGCCGCCTGCACGTGCCGCCGCCGCGTGTAGTAGTAGCCCGCCAGTCCGCCCTGAAAGGCGGCGCTCAGCAGCACCACCAGGCCGTAGAACACGCGGGTCAGCATCGGCCCCAGGGCGGCGATCCGTTCCACCTGGCTCTGCAGCGCCGGCACCTGCGAGAGCTGCGCCCGCAACTCCTGGGAGACCTCGCCCCCGGGGGGCGGCCCGGCATCCACCATCCGCAACAGGCAATAGACCGCGATCACCGCGAATAAACCCAGCTGGTTGACCGCCAGCTGCTCGGCCGCGCCGGTCTCTGCACACCGCAGGCGCCGGGCGCCGTGCCACTCCACCACGCCGGCGGCGCAGAGGCAGCCGACGATGACCAGATTCGTCAGGCTGGGCAGGAACAACAGCACCGGTGCGCCCGCCAGACCGATGATCAGCAGGGTGCAGGCGGAGAACCGGGCCGTGGCCGCCGCCGCCCGTAGCGGCGCACGGGCGGCCGAGGCCTCGCGCAGGATGCGGAAATGCTCTTCGTTCAGCGGCGGCGCCTCGACGCCCGAGGCGCCCTCCGGCGGCGCCTGCGGACACGCCGGACGGGCCGCAGGTACCGGGGCGGAGCCTTGCGGATATTGGACCATGAGATCTGGCCTCCGCGCCGGCCCGGGCGGATCGCATGCTGCATCGCAAGGCCGCCGGCCCCGGGGTCCGGAACCGCCAGCCCCCCTCCAGCGGCCGGCCGGGGCCCCGGCGGCCGCTGAAAAACGGCTGCTGTGTGCCGTGCTACTCCCGCCGGGCGGCGTTCCTGCGCAGATTGAGGATCAACTCGACCTCGCCGGGCGTCCGGCCGAGGTCCCGGGCAATCTCCACCGGCGAGAAACCCGCGTCGGCCAGCTCATAGACGACCGCGTGGCGGGCCTCGTGGGATTCCGGCTCGACGACCGGCCCGCCCCCTTTGGCCGACACCTGCCGGGCCAGGCGGTTCAGCACCGCGATCCGCCGGTCGGCATCCCGCAGCACCGCCTCCAGCTTGGCAAAACGCGTGTCGATCTCCGCGCTGATCTTGCGGGACAGATCCTGGAGCTCGACCAGCAGGTCCTCCATGTCCCGGCGGATCCGCGCCTCGCCCTGGGGCACCGGCGGCGGCCGGCGGACCGGCGTATCTTCCGGCGCCTCCCAGCCGCGGCGGCGAAGCCGGCGGCGCAGCGAGAGCATCAGCAGAAAGGCCGCCACCGCCAGGAAGCCCAGCGGCACCAGGCTTTCTTCGGACAGGAAAGCCGTCAGCAGCGGTTCCCACGGGAAGCGCACCGGCGCCACCTCCACGCTCTTCCCCTGCGTCGCCGATTCCCGCCCGCCCGGCGGCGGACCGGCCATCAGCCCCCGCGTCGGGCCCGCCAGGCCTCCATCGCCAGGGCCATCACCTCGCGCAGCGCCCTGCCGGACCGCTCGGCCGCGGCGCGACAGTCCTCGAATTCCGGCGCCGCCGACACCGGCTGACCGCCCCGCCGCCCCACCTTGATCCGCACCGGGCCCAGGGCCGTCTGGACCGTCTCGATCGACCGGGCCAGCTTGCGCCGCCCGGCCGGGCGGCTGCGCACCCCGAAGGTGGTGGTCTCGGCAAACAGCACGGCCTCGATGTCGTCCCGACGGTCGGGCGGTGCCAGCACGGTCAACAAGGTGCCCGGGCGGTTCTTCTTCATGTAGATCGGCGAAGTGAACACGTCCAGTGCACCCGCGGCGAACAGCCGGTCGTACACGTGGCCGATCACCTCCCCGGTCACGTCGTCCAGGTTGGCTTCCAGGACCAGGATCTCGTCGGCCTCCTCGGCCGCCTCCTGGCCGGTCTGGCCGACCAGCAGCCGCAGGATGTTCGCCCGGGTCTGCCCGTCCCGCCGCCCCGCCCCGACCCCGGTGTACTCCAGCACCATGGCCGGCATCGGCCCGAATCCCGCGGCCAGCGCGGTCAGGACGGCCGCCCCCGTCGGCGTGGTCAGCTCGCCGGGCTCATCGCAGGCCGCCAGCGGCACGCCGCGCAGCAGCTCCGCGGTGGCCGGGGCCGGCACAGGCATCAATCCGTGGTCGCACCGCACCGTGCCGCTGCCGACGGGTATCGGCGAGCAGTAGACCTGCTCGATGCCCAGCTGTTCCATGGCGATGCAGGCCCCGACGATGTCCACGATCGCGTCGACGGCCCCCACTTCGTGGAAATGCACCTTTTCCGGCTCGGTGCCGTGCACGCGGGCCTCGGCCTCGGCCAGCCGGGTAAACACCGCCGCGGCCTGGCGCCGGACGCGGTCCGAGAGCGACGAGCGGTCGATGATCTCGCGGATGTGTCGCAGATGGCGGTGCGGCCGGGGGGCATCGGGATCAAGTTCGACGGTCACCTGCGTGGCGGCGAAGCCCTGCTTGCGAACCCGGGCGGCCTCCAGCCGGTATCCGCTTACGCCCAGTCCGGCCAGCCGGTCGCGGAGCACCTCGACGCTCAGACCGGCCTGGGCTCCGGCGTCCAGGCAGGCAGCCAGGATCATGTCCCCGCTGGCTCCGCTGAAGCAGTCAAAATAGGCGATTCGCATGGGCGTCCCGTTGAAGGCCGTCCCGGCGACGGCCGTGGCCGCAGGCGGGATCCCGGCCGGGCATGGCCTTGCCCCCGGTCCGGCCAAGCATGCCTTCCCCCCGGCGCCCCGGCATGCCTTTCCCGCGGCGCCGTCGCCGGCCACCGGGGAGCACACCCTCGGCCGCCGGCCGCGCAGCACCCGACCGGAGTCTATGTCAGCCCCCCGGGCTTTTCAAAGAACCCCGGCCGGGGTTCACGGCAGAAAACCCGCCGGTCGCGACACACAGCCGCCCAGGTCGGGCGCCGCCAACCTCCTGGCGCGCCCTGGCGGCCTCGGCCCGCAAGCCCCCGAGCCGTTCCGCCGGCGGCCTGGAAGCGGACCATCGGTATTCAGGTTGACGCCCCCGGACGCTCTTGGTACACCTACTTTCCGGCGGCCCCGGCCGGTCGGCGGGAATGGTCCCTGCCCGCGGAGGATGCCCGGTCCTCGCCGGCGTCCGTCTTCGCCCAAGCCGCCGCACGGGCGGCCGGGGGGACGCCTCCCAGCCGACCTCAGACGTCACCCGGCCTGCGATGGTCCTGCGACCGCGGAGTTCCCGTTGTGAAACGACAACTGACCCTCGCGATACCCCTGGCCCTGATCGTCCTCGGCATGGCCGCCGCGTTGTTCACCGCCGGCGCGCTGGAGTCCCCCCGCTCGAAGCTTCAGCGACTGATCGAGCCGGACATCGAAGCCGCTCAGCGGATGCTGCAGGACTACGACCCCACGGGCATGCGGCTGGCCGCGTTGTCGGCTGATCCGGCGGCGCAGGAGGCGGAAATCGACTCCGAGCAGTGGCGCGAGTTCCTGTCGGCCGGCGAGGAACAGGCCGGCCTGGCCGAGGCACTGCGTGCTCAGGAACGGACGCTGCGGGAAACGCTCGATCGGCGATCGCGGATCGACGGTTCTCCCGTCGCTCCGCCGGCCATTCCCAATCCCGCCGAGGCCTACCCGCAGTTGCTGCAGAAGATCGAGAACAACGAACGCCGCCTCGAGGAGGCCCTGCGAAGAGTGCAGGCCGCCCTGTCCGCCTCGGCCGGATCCGGCGAAAGCGAAGTCCGGGGCGACAGCAACCCCGCTGCCACGCACCTGGAAGCCAGGCTGCTTTGCCATCAGGCGGACCTGCTCCAGCGCCGCTCGGCCCTGCATCGGGCCCAGGCCGAACGCCACCGAGGCCGGGTCGCGCGGCTCGTGCGCCCATTCCGCACGCTGGCCGCCGAACTGCACTCCCTGGAGGCCGAACTGGCCGGCAGCCAGGCGGGGCTGTCGGCCGCGAGCCGGCCTGACAACCCTCCCGCGACGGCCACTCAACCGGCGGCCCGCCGGCCGGGGGCGATTGCCCGGTTCTTTTCCAGCATGTTCGCGGCCGGCCGGGGCGGTTCTGAGTCCGATTCCCCACCCGCGGCGGAAGCGACCGCCCAAGCTCCTGCGGCTCCGGCCCAGGGCGAAGCCATCAGGCTTGATGCCGTTCCGTCCATCGCCCGGCTGATCGAGGAACGCCAGGCCATGCGGGCCCGCGCCGAGTCCGAGCTTCAGGAGGCCCGGGCCGCCGTCGAGGAACTGCAGGCCAAAGTCCGGAATCTCGAGGAACGCATCACCCAGGTTCGCTCGGCCGCCATGCAGGCCGAACAGGCCATGCTGGCCATGGAAAAGAGCCCGCCGGACGCCTCCGACCCGGCTGCCACCGAGGCCTTTGTGACCGAATACGAGAGGCTCGCCGCCGAGCATCGCCGCGCGGAACAGGAGGCAACCATCCTCCAGCGGGGCGCGGTGCGCAACGCACGCCCCGACACCCAGGATGACGAGCTTCTGGCCACCGCCCCCCTGGTGCCCGTCAGCCCGGACCTCCCCATGCAGCCGGAACGCGGCCTGGCGGCGCTCAAGACCGATCTGGCCGTGGCCCAGGGACTGGTCGAGACCCGCCAGGCACTGCTCGAGGAGCTCGACCGCCAGATTGCCGAGCTCCAGACGCGAAACACGATCGTCCGGGAACGTACCAGCCGCATCCGCCAGGCCCGGCAGGAACTGGCCGCCCGAGCGGCCGAGGATGCCGCCGCCGCGATGGCCGAAAGCGTCCAGGCCGACCGCCTCGAACGGGAGGGCATTGAACTGGCCTCCGGGGCGGGTCTGCAGGCCGCACAGCGGGCCTGCCGGGCAGCCGAAGCCGCCATCCGCGAAGCCGGCGACCTCAACTCGGCCAATCCCCCGGACAAACCCAACCCGCGGCTGGATCTGCTGGCCAAGGCCCGCTTCACCACCGGCCACGCCCAGTCCATCGAGGGCGACCTGAACCACATCATCGCGACCGTCTACGCTCAGAAGGCCATCGACCTGGATCAAACCGTCCGCCTGAATGCCTTCCTGGCCGAGATGGGCGTTCCTCCGGTCCAGACTGCCCTGACGTCTGAAACCCCGACCGAAGAATCCTCCCGGGAACCTCAGCCGGCCGCCGAGCCCGAGCCGCCGGCGGGCCAGGCGGAGACCGGGGGCGAACCGGCTCCCCAGGAACCTCAGCCCACCGGAGAAGGCTCGACAGAGCCACCGCCCGATGCCGCTGACGAGACGCCGGCCGACACCGCCCAGCCATCCGAGGTCCCCGGCAACGCTGCCCCCGCCGAGGTTCCCGGCAACGCCGCTGAGGAGCCCGGCGGGGCCAACGCTCCTGAACCGGCCGATGCCGCTTCGCCCGAGGCTCCGCAGAACGACGGCCCGCCGGCGTCGGGTGAGCCTGCGGTCGCCGACGGAGCCCAGGGGGAGGAACGGGAGCCCCGACCGCAGGATGAGCCGACGCTGAGCGTCGAGAGCGTCTACGGCCGGAATGATCCGACGCGCGCGGCAGCGGCCGCCCGACAACTGGCCAATACGCATGCGGTGGCGGCCCTGGAAGCTTATCAGCAGGCGGCCGAAGGACTGGGCAACCTCTGGGTCGTCCACGCCAACATCGCCGCGGTGAAGTTCTTCCTTGCCGGGCTGGCCCCGGAGGCCGAGAGACCGCAACTTCTGGAGCAGGCCAGGAAGGAATACGACCGGGCTCTTCGGAGCCGGGAGGATCGGCCGGAGTTCGCCGCCTATGATCAGGCCCGCCGCCACCTGATCCTGGCCACGGGCGGCCAGCTGCCTGCCCCACCGTCCGGCGCTCCCCAGGCCCAGGCTGAGCCGGCCCAGGCTGAGCCGGCGCAGACCGACCAGCCCCAGGAGCCGTCCCCCGCAGAGGCTGAACCTCCCGAGAACTGATCTGGGACACCTTCGCCATGCAACGCCACGGGAAACCGCCGGCGCCACCCCCGACCGGACAGAGCCGTGGCCGGCACGGTCGGTTTCGACGGTCCGGCCGGTGGTGGCGGAGTCTGCTTCTGGCCGCGCTGGGGGCCGCCTTGCCGGCTCAAACCGTCCGGGCTCATCCCCTGGGCAACGACAGCGTCACGCACTTCAGCGTTCTGCACCTGTACCGCGACCGGATCGAACTGGACCTGCTGCTGGACCTGGCGGAAAACCCCTCCCAGGCCGTGCTGCAGGCCGAGATGGACACCGACGGCGACGGCCTGGATTCGCCTCAGGAGCAGAACGCCTGGCTCGACCGCAAGGCCGTCGAACTGGCCGCCGACCTCCAACTGGCGGTCGATGGCCGGCCCTGGCCGCTGGAAGCCGTGAGTCCCCGGGTCTCGGAGGGCCGACCGGCCCCCACCGCCCGCCTCATCATGAAGATGCCAGGCGTCGGGAACATGCCCACCTACCGGCTGATGATCCGCTACATCGCCCGGCCGGCCGAGCCGCTTCCGCCGGGCACCTGCCGGCTGACCTTTCGGGACGGCACCTACCCCCGGCAGCCGGGGCTCGCCCGGATCCTCCTGGACCGCCCGGGGGAGCTGGAGGCCCTCGATCCACGGCCGCCGTTCTGGAACGAAGGCGAGAATCCCTTCATCTACGAGCAATACGATCCCGCCAACCTGCCTCAGGAACGCCAGGTCGAGTTCCGTTTTCGAGTCGCCGGTCCGGACCAGGCAACCGCGACGCCACCGTCAGCCGCCCATGCCCCGTCTCCCGGGCCAACCTCCGCCGCGGTTGAGTCGGACCCTGCTGCGGCTTCCCCGTGGCCCCCTTACATCGACAGCTTCACCGACCCGCGAAATGACCCGGCACGCACCAGTCTCTACCAGAACCAGGCCCGCAGGCTGCTGGATATGATGGGCGGCGGCCTGGGGCCCTGGACGCTGCTGCTGGTCACCCTGACGGCCTTCACCTGGGGCGCCGCCCACGCCCTGATGCCGGGGCATGCCAAGACCGTGGTGGCCGCCTATCTCATCAGCTGCCACGGCACCTACGCCCACGCGGTGCTCCTGGCCCTGACCGTCACGCTGACGCACACCGCCCTGGTGCTGATTCTCGGACTCTGCGTCGTCCTTCTGCAGGGCAGCCACCCGGGCATCGCTCCCATGCTGCAGTTGTGGCTGGGGCTGCTGGCCGGCCTGCTGGTGGCCGGGATGGGGGTCCGGCTGGCCTGGCAGGCGCTCCGGGGTCGCGCCGGCCACCACCACCATCACCATCACCACTACGACCACCCTCACGAACACCGCCACCATGACCACCCCCACGAACCCGGCCCCAGCCGCCACCAGCATGTCATCCAGGGGCATTGCGACACCGGACCTTCCCAGGAAGCCGGTCAGGTTCGCCTGCGGCATCCGGGCGCCGGGGCTTACGATGCGAGCCCGCGGCTTTCGCTGCGCACGGTCTGTGCCCTGGGCATTGCCGGCGGGATTGTGCCCTGCCCGACGGCCACCATTCTGATTCTGCTGGGCATCGGTGCGGATATGGTCCTTCCGGCCCTGTATGCGGTGGTGGTCTTCAGCCTGGGCCTGGCGACGGCTTTGATGGCCGTCGGGCTGCTGGCTTTGACCAGCCGCCGATATGCCGCCGGACTCCTGCAAACCGCCGGCCACGAGCACCACCACGGCCACTGGTGGCTCGACCGCCTAGTTCCCGGCACCAGCGGACTGGCGGTGGCGTTTCTGGGGCTGTTGATCGCCTGCAACTACGCCTTTCGCATGACCACCGGTACCCCGCTGGTGGCCTGGCTGGGGTAGCCTTCGGGCCTGACGCTGGAGTCATAGAATTCAAGCAGGAACGCATCCGGAACCACACCCGGACGGGAGGTGCGGCCCGGCGGAAGCGGCGGTCGGGGGACCTCGAGGCCGGCAGCCGACATCCATGAGGGCGGCGACCAACATAAATCGCGTCCTTGATTGACGTTTTGCCGCCGGGACACGATAATAATGTACAGGGAGCAGGCTCGGCCCGCACCCACAGGGCCGAGGGACTTCGGCCGCGGGCTTTGCTCGCCGGTGTTGTGTCGAACCCCACGCGACCGCAGCCGGCCGGCACACGACAGCCGCTGGAAGCCCCGGCAACGGGGGGCACTCGCCGGTCGGCGGCGAAAGACGGGGATCGCCGCACCGCACCGGACGTGCCGGGAGTCGTCCCATGGTGGAGTACCGCCTCAAGACGATGGCCGAGCTGGCCCACCAGCTCAAGCTTTCACCGGTGCGTCTGCGTCTCAAGCAGATCGACGCCGTCGAGTACCTCGTCGACCTCATCGAGCCGGAGAAGAGCTACCCATACGAGTTCGTGTGCCACCAGCTGACCGGCTACCGCCCCAGGAGCGGCGCAACGCAGCGGATGCTGCCCGGCAAGGCGCTGATTGCGGACCTGGTACAGCTGACCGAGGAGCTCAGCAGCGCGACCACGCTGCCGGTCGGCGCGCTGCGCACGACCTGCTGGACCACGGAGGAGCTTGCCGAGCGGCTGAACGTCTCGAGCAAGACGATCTGCCGGTGGCGGCGCCGGGGGCTGCCCGGCCGCAAGCTGCGTTATCCCGACGGCTCGGTGCGGATGGCGTTTCTTGACCGGTGTGTGCGCCGCTTCGTGAGCCGCCACATCGACCTCGTGCGGCGCGGCGCGGCCTTCAGCCAGCTGACGCCCGAAGAGAAGCAGCGGGTCATCGCCCGGGCCCGCGAAATGCTGGCCGACGGGCCCATGCGGTTGCACGAGCTTTCGCAGAAGATCGCCGCCGAAACCGGCCGGGCGGTGGAGACCATCCGTTACACCCTTCGCCGTCACGACGATGCCCATCCCGACCGGCCGCTGTTCCGCAGGGGCGTCCAGCCGGACACGGATCCCCGGTTTGCCGGCTGGCTGGAGGCGGTGCGCAAGGGCCGGACGGTCGAGGACCTCGCCGGCGAGCACGGCGTGACTCCCGAGACGGTGCGCGACGGCATCCGCCGGGCCCGCGCCGCCCTGCTCAAGGCCGGCGCCATCACCTTTGTGTACAGTCCCGAGTTCGACGCCCCCGGCGCCGAGCAGACCATTCTCGGCCGTCCCCTGGATCTGGCCGGACGTCGCTGCGGGAGCGTCCGTCCGCCGCGCGACCTGCCGCCCTACCTCCAGGACCTCTACCGCGAGGGCCTGCTGGACGCCGAGCAGGAGCGGGCCGCGTTCCGCCGGTTCAACTACCTGAAGTTTCTGGCCGACCGCCTGCGGTCCCGCCTCCATCCGGAGGCCTTGACCGATGAGTCCCTGGACCGCATCGAGCATCTGCTGGCCGAGGCCGAGACGGTCAAGAACGAGATCCTGCGCGCGAACCTGAGGCTGGTGGTCAGCATCGCCCGGCGCCACGTCGGACGCTCTCCGCACTTCTTCGAGGTGGTCAGCGACGGCAACATGGCCCTGATCCGCGCGGTCGAGAAGTTCGACTATACCCGCGGCTACAAGTTCAGCACCTACGCCTCCTGGGCGGTGATGCGGCACTATGCCCGGACCGTGCCGGAACGCATGGTTCAGGCGGCCAGGATGGTGACCGGCGTGGACGAGATGCTGGCCGCGGCACCGGCGGCGGCCTCGGAAGCGGCGGATTCGGCGGTCGAGGCAGCCCGGCACCTGGTGGCCAAGGGGCTGCAGCTCCTGACGCAGCGTGAGCAGGAGATCGTGGTCCGCCACTACGGGCTGGACAACAACGGCCACGGCATGACCCTCGACCAGATCGGCGAGTCCCTCGGCGTGACCAAAGAACGCGTCCGCCAGATCGAGCGCCGCGCCCTGGCCAGAATCCGGGCAGCGCTCAGCCGGGAACACGCCGAGTTTATCCGGCCGTGAGCTGCTCCCCTTGACCGGCACCTGTGAATTCGCAAAACGGTCCGGCACCATCCGTCGTCGGTTTCCCGTCACCGGGCAACAGCTTGACCTCGTCTCCTGCCCCGCGATAATGGCCTCCGCGCGACTCGGAAGCCCGGCGTTCGGCCTGACCGGCTGCGGCCCCGCCTTGCTGCGGCGGAGCCGGCTGGTGGTGGCTGCCGCCGGGGTGACCGCTTGTGGGGCCGGGCGGACCGGCCTGCCGAAGGTTTCCTCGTCCGTCGGCGGCCGGCGGCTGTCGGCAGCCCGTCACGGATTGCGTCGAATCCCATGAAAGTCGTGTGCCCCAGCTGTAAGAAGGTCGTGCAGGCCCCGGACGATTGGGCCGGCCGCAAGGTCAAGTGCCCCGGCTGCAAGCAGCCGGTCACGCTGCCGCGGGAGGGCGACGCCGCAGGCAGCGCCGACCTGCAGCTGGACATCCGCTCGCTGGAGGCCATCGAAACCGCCGGGCAGCCGGTGGTCATCGAGCGAAAAGGCAAACCGATGACCCTCAAGGAGGCCCAGGCGGCTGAGGCCGCCGCCCGCAGCGTCCTCCAGGAGAGCGCCGCCAGGAAAGATCCCTGCCAGCGGGTGTGCCCGGGATGCGGCCAGACGACGTTCAGTCCGGACATCTACTGCGAGCTCATCTGCAAATACTGCGGGGCGGCCATACCCGGGGTGACCCTCGAGGCCAGGGAGCGAACCAGCTACACGGCGGAGTTCGAGCCTGCCAGCAGGCCGGAAACCTTCTACACGGGCTTCACCAAGGCCATCGGGTACCCGGTTTCAGCCCTTCCTTCGATCGGCGCGGCCATGGTGATCGCCCTGGCCGTCGTCGCGGTGCCCATGACGGCCATCCTGCTGTTCACCGGGGCGGCCGGGGCCAACGAGGCCGTCGCCGAGAAGGCCGATTTCGGATGGGTGGCGGTGGTCCTGACAATCATGTTCATCGCCGAGGGCGTCTACTTCGGAGCCATCGCTTACTACATGCTCATCGACAGCACCCGGGCGACCACGGCCGGCTCCGACACTGCTCCGGAGCTCACCTGGAACCCGATCAGCCTCGGCGCCGCCCTGGCCGGCTACGCCGCGCTGCTGGGCTTCTACACCCTGGTCGTCATCCTGCTGGTCTTCTTCGCCGCCGGGCACATGCCCTCGTCCGCCGAGGATCTGGCCGCCGGCCTCATGAACCCGGTAAGCATCGTCGTGCTGGTGCTGCTGACCTTCAGCGTACCGATGAACATGATCGGGATGGCCAGCGCCAACACCTGGGACGGCCTGAACCCGGCCAAGTTCGGGGCCGCCATTGCCCGGACCATCGGACACTACATCTTCCTCTTTCTGATCAGCATCATCTATCTGGCCATCTACATCGGGGCCATGGCCGCGGTACTCAACTGGGCCATGCCCATGATCCTCAAGGCGTCCCGGCCGGCGCCGGACGCCACGCTTGGCGGGACGATCCTGACCATGCTGGCCGGACTGGGCGCCTGGTCGGTGCTGATCGGCGTGGCCCTTTACTTTGCCTGCGTCATCGGCCGGATTCTGGGGCTGTTCTCGCGCACCTACCGCGAGCAGATCGGGTTTGAACTGTAGCCCCGGCCGTCCGCCTTCCGGGCGGCTCTGTTTCGCTCATGGGCAGGAACCCGCCGGTTCGATAAACATCATGAGACGGGCGGCCCGGCTCGCGAGGCTGTCGCTTGCGCGCGGGGCCCCGGTGGCGCAGCGGCCATGGCCGCCGCGCGGAGCCGCGAGGCCGGCGCCTGCGCGTGGGGCGCGCCGGTGTCCCAGCGGGCCGGTTTGGATTCGGTCGGCCATCGGCTAGAATGCCCGGCTTGAGCCTTCGGGAGGTCGTGATGGGTGGGGTGTGTGTGCGTCTGCCTGAACATGCCGGTCGTGCTCTGCCTGCCGTCCTTGTCGCTCTGATGCTCCACGCCGTCTGCGGGTGCGCGGTTCCTCAAAAGCCCGGCAAGGGTCTTTGCACCCGGGAGATTGAACCGGAAACCCGCACGCCGTATTACCTCTACCTGCCCGAGGATTACGTCAGGAACAAGGGTCGCCGCGAGGACCACACCCGCTGGCCCACGGTGGTCACGTTCCACGGCCTGCGGCCCTACGACGACGCCCATCCGCAGGTCCGCGAGTGGCAGGAGGAGGCCGACCGGTACGGCTTCATCGTCATCGCCCCGGAACTGCGGACCTGCGACAGCCTGACCATGCAGTTCCCCCTCCGTGACCCCACCCTGCCTTACGTGCAGCAGGACGAGCGGGCCGTGCTGGCGATCATGGACGAGGTCTTCCGTCGGACCAACGCCGACCCCGCCCGCGTCCTGGCCACCAGCTTCTCCTCCGGGGGGTACATGGCTCATTACCTGGTCAACAAGTACCCCGAACGGTTCACCACCCTGGCGGTGCGAGGCTCCAACTTCAGCCCCTCGATGCTTGACCCCGCCCGGGTGGCGCGCTACCGGACCATGAAGGTCGGCATCTTTTTCGGGGAAAACGACTTCAAGGTCTGCCGGGACGAGAGCCTGCAGGCCGTCGACTGGTATCGCCGCAACCGCTTCCAGGTCGTCGCCAAGATGGTCAAGGGCCTGGGGCACGAGCGCAGGCCGCAGGTGGCCGCGGCCCTGTTCGCCGCCGAGATCGGAGTCACGCCCAAGACGCCACCAGAAATCGGCGCGATGGTCATGGACGACGTGGCTCCGACCGGACCGGTGGCCGCCGGCCCCCGGCCGTCGGTCCCCAGACCCTCGGTGGCCGTCGCCGACACCGCCCGACCGAGCCGCGAGTCCGGTGCGCCGACCCGGGATGTGGTCTTCAGCCCGCCTCCCGAAAGGATTCCCGCCCGGGCCTCCGACCAGCCGGTCCCCTTGCCGAACACCCCCGTCCGCGTAGCCCCGGCCCAGACAACGCCCCGTCCGGCGGCTCCGGCTTCCGTCTCAAGCCCCAGAACCGCGACCCCGAAAAGACCCGTCCGCCAGCCCTACGATGCCGACGTCGACAGTCCGGCCACCCCGCCGGTCCTGCGCGTTGCGCCGATACAGGAGGACCGCGCTCCGGTTCGCCGCGAATTCATGGACCCCACCCCGGTTCCGGCCTGGATCCAGATTCACGGCAACAGCGTCGGGACTGCCCCGATGTGGGTCAGCCTGAGCGTGCAGATGCCTCCGCGGCTTCGCGACGGGGCCAGCATTCTGTGGACCGACAACCATAAACCCTTTGCTTCCAACAGCTTCGAGGCACAGGGGATTCTTCGCGAGCCGGGCGTCCACGAGATCGAGGCGATCATCATCACCGCCGACGATCAGAAGCTGGTTCTGCGCAAGACGGTGGCGCTCCAGCCCCCTGCCAGCCAGCCGGCCGGCGTCTGACCGGGCCGCCGTCGGCCTGCCGTCGGGAATCCCCCGGCGGCCGCGGAATGCAGATCCGTTGCCCGGGCTTTCCTCAACCTCCGTCCCCCGGCGAACGTACAATCCTGCGAAACAAACACTTGCGCTGACTCCGGGAAAGCGAGCGGTCGATCTCAGCCTGCCTGGCGACCTGGGCTGACAGGAACGAAGCCGCTGGAGCGTCTAAGGATTGTGTGGTTCGTTGAGACCCATGGGTACGAAACCGGCAGTCACGACCGAGCCCGATGAGGGGACCCTGTTGTTGGAGGCCGTGGCCCGCGCAGACGCCCAGGCGATGGCCGAGCTGATGCTTACCCACGGGAGATGGATCCGCGGGATCGTATTCAGCGAGGGCGTGGCTCCCGGCGACCTGGACGATGTGCTTCAGCAGGTCTGGATGGTGGTCTGGCGCGAGGCCCGGCGTCTTCAGGATGTGACCCGCTGGCGCGGCTGGGTGTGCAGCATCGCCCGGAATACCGCTGCCGACTTTCTTCGAAGGCAGGGGCGGCGGCGGCGCGGCATCCTGGGCTGGCTGCGAGCGCGGCGGCACGAGGCGGCCGGGCGGCCTGCCGGCCTTCCGGAGACTGTCGATGCGCGAGAGGAGCTGGAGACCGTCCTGGAGGCGATCCGTTCGCTGCCGGCGATCTATCGGGAGCCTTTCGTGCTTCGACACCTGGAGGACTGGAGCTATCAGGAGATCGGCCGGACGCTGGGGCTGCCGGCGGACACGGTGGAGACGCGTCTGGTGAGGGCGCGCCGGCTCCTGCGAAGCCGGCTTGAAGGCAAGGTGAGCGG
>CAZSYS010000066.1:0-16640 GCA_964611365.1 uncultured Planctomycetales bacterium | reverse complement strand
CTGCTGATCGGCCGCGAGGATCAGCTCCCGGCCCTCATCCGAGAGCAGAAAACGCCAGAAATGGCGGTCGCCCCAGCCGCTCATCGGCCGCCCGTCGAAGAACATCGCCGGCGTCTCGCGGATGCCCAGGGCCCGGGCCTGCTCGACGTGGGCGTTAATGCGCTTCCACGTCGAGCGCCGTCCGATATGCTCGCGCATGGTCTCGCGGGGCACCTGGAGCTTCTCGGCCAGCTCGAACAGCAGCTCGGCGCTGAGCTTTTTCTGCTCGTCGAACAGCTCGTCGTGCATCTTCCAGAAGGCCTCGTTGCCCGCGACGCTCAGCACCACGTCGGCGGCCACCGCCGCGGCGCAGGCTCCGGCGTGCAGCGTGCGGGAAACCCCCGGATTGCAGCTGGTGTCCATCGGAAAGTGCTTGAAGACCAGCCGGAAGCGCCCCGGGTTCTCCTTCAGCCGCTCGTCCATGCTCCGGGCCAGCAGCCGGCAGTGCGGGCACTGGAAGTCGCTGAAGACCACCACCGTGTGCGGGGCCCTGGGTTCGCCGCGCACCGGGTCGTCCGGCAGCACGGCCACCTCGCGCCGCGGGGCCCGCAGAAAGCGCTCGACGTTGAGCCGGACGTCCTTCTCGTAGTCCTGCCACCGCTGAAAATAAGCCTGGGCGTACGCGCCGCTCAGCCGGCGCCCGTACTCGCTGGCCCCGGCGGCCGACAGCGAAACCGCCAGCAGCAACGCGGCCAGCAGGGTCCCGGCGGTCGGCCGGGCGGGCGCCGGGGGGGCGTCCCCGTCGCGGCGGCGGGGCCACAGCAGCAGCGTCAGGATGAACAGCAGCAGCGTGCACGCGTGGGTCACGGCACACAGCGGGCACCATTTCTCCAGCAGGCCGAACATCACCGCCGCGAAAAACGCGCAGTAGATCACGCCCCCGCCGACCGCGCAGGCCGGCAGCCACTGCATCCACCGCCGGTCCCCCGCCGGCCGCCCCACCACCATGAACCAGGCCACCATGAACGAGAAGAACACCTATCCCAGCATGGCCGTGGGAATCACCACCCGCCGCTCGCCGCGGCCCCACTCGAACTTCCCCCAGCGAGAGGCGATGACCTCGTCGCAGCTGACCGTCGCGGCGGCCTCGCAGACCTGCCTGAGCACGGGGTCGCCGCCGACCTGCAGGACCACGTGATGCTGGAGCAGCACGCCGCTGGCGGCCAGCCCGACCAGGGCCAGCAGGGCGGCCAGGCCGATGCCGAAGCGGGCCGGCAGGGTTTCGACGTCGGGGGCGGATGCAGTCCGGTCACAGTCGCTGGGCATGGCGGAATCCTGCGGACAAGTCGGGGCCGGCTACGGCTGAGCGCTCTGGCGTTCGGCGGAAACGTTGGTTTCAGAAGGCGCCGGAGCCGCGGACCGCTGCGGCGCGGCGTCCTCCAGCGGGCCATACGGCATCGCCGGGCGGGCCGGGGCCGTGGCCGGCACGGCGCCCCCGCGCGGGCCTTCGAAGATCGTCCGCCAGGTCCGGGCATGCCGCGGCGAGGCCAGCCTCTTGCCGTCCACGTACACCGCCGGCGTGCTGGTGACCCGCACCAGGTCACGCTGCGGCTCGGTCAACACCTTGGCCTCCACGAGTTCCAGCCCCAGCCGGTCGCCGGCCTCGATGGACTCGCGGATCCGCCGGGCGACCTCGGGGCTGTCCATCGTCTGGCGGAACCGGGCCTCGTCCAGCCCCAGTCCGCGGGCCATGGCCGGGAAGTCGGGCTTGTCCTTCCACTCCTTCTGGGTATCGAAGAGCAGATCGTGCATCTTCCAGAAAACCTCGTCGCCTCCGAGAATCCGGGCGGCATCGGCGGCGCGGGCCGCCTGGCAGGCCAGCGGGTGCAGATCCCACCGGCTGGTGGGGTTGCAGGCCGTGCCGATCGGCCAGTGCTTGAAATAAAACCGCACGCCGCCGCGGACCTGGCGGGCCATGGGCATGACGGTGTTGCGCAGGTAGGCCTCGAACTTCGCGCATCCGGGGCACTGGAAATCACTGAAGATCACCACCGTGTGGGCGGCGTCGGCCGGGCCCTGGGCGGGGGTGTCCTCCAGCGGGATCTTCACCGGCGGCGTCAGCTTCCAGGCCAGGTAGGTCTGCTCCCAGTAGTTGTCGTAGTAGGCCAGCTGGGCGGTCAGGCCGCGGTAGGCCTTCTCCATCCCCGCCGAGCGCTTGCGGTTCTGGGCGTACAGAATCTGGAAGTGCAGCGTCCCGACCAGCAGCAGCGCGACCACCCCCGCATTCACCACCGCCCAGCCGTGCGGCCAGGATCCCTCGGCGATGGCCGACGGGGCGGCCGGAGCCGGACCGAACAGCGAGGCATCGCCGGTCGCGGCGGAATCGGGCAGCATCACCGTGGCCGCCGCGTCGCCGGTCACGCGCGGCCGGCGCGGCCACAGCAGCAGGGCGCAGATCAGCAGCAGACCGCTGACCGCGTGGGTGAACAGGCACAGCGGACACCAGGCCTCCAGCCGGGTCCACATGATCACTTCGAACCAGACCGAAATCCCCGCGCCGGCCAGCGTGGCCAGCACGAACAGCAGGTGAACCCCCACGCGGCGGTGGCCGCACCAGCCAATCAGCAGCAGCCAGCTCAGCGTGAACGCGAAATAGACCATGCCCAGCTCGGAGGTGGGCACGTGAGGCTCGTCCCTGGACGCCCCGAAGGGGATCGTGCCCCAGCGGCTCTGGCTGACCTTCGCGCAGCTGGAGGTCTCGTAGGCCGTGCACACACCCTCGAGAAACGAGGGCTTCTCGCCGGTGGCCCCGTAGTGCTGGCGGGTGAGGTTGTCGCTGACATACAGGCCCGCGACGCTGGACAGCACCGCCAGAAACCACACGATCAGGCGAGCAGGAAGGGATCGCAAGGCCATCGCTCCTGTCGATGAAGACCGCCGGGCGGCCAACGGACCTCCGCGCCGGACCGGGCCCGGCGCCGCCCCGCCGGCGGGTTTGCAGCCGGGGCGTGGGGTCCCTAAACTTCCGGACCATGCGCCGCCCACGCGTCCTGGTCTTGAGAACCGCAGGCACCAACTGCGACGGTGAAACCGTCCACGCCTGGGAACTCGCCGGTGCCCGCGCCGAACGCATCCACGTCGGCCGGCTGATCGAACGGCCGGACCTGCTGGAGGCGTGCGAGATTCTAACCATACCCGGCGGTTTCAGCTACGGAGACGACGTCTCGGCCGGCAAGATCCTCGCCCTGCAGCTGGTCCACCACCTGGCCGGACCGCTGCAGAGGTTCCTGGCGACCGGAAAGCTGATCCTGGGCATCTGCAACGGCTTCCAGGTGCTGGTCAAGGCCGGCCTGCTGCCGGGCTCCGCCCCGGACGCCGGTCCGCTTCCGCCACGCCAGACGGTCACGCTGGCGATCAACCAGTCCGCCCGCTTCGAGGCCCGCTGGGTGCACCTGAAGGCCGGTCCGCGCGGCTGCGCCTTCCTCCCGGCCGGCGAGGTCCTGGCCATGCCCGTGGCCCACGGCGAGGGCCGCCTGGTGGCCGCCGACGCCTCCGTCCGCCGCCGGCTGGAGGAGGGCGGACACATCGCCCTGACGTACTGCGACGCCCGCGGCCGCCCGGGACCGTATCCCGTGAACCCCAACGGCAGCGAGCTGGACATCGCCGGCCTGACCGACGCCGGCGGGCGGATTCTCGGGCTCATGCCGCATCCCGAGCGTCACGTGCACGCCGCCCAGCACCCCGAATGGACCCGGCGCCGCGGGGAACGCCAGGACGGCCGGGTGGTGTTCGAGACCGCGGTGCAGACCGCCCGGGCACTCTGAGGACAGACCAGGTGGACGCCCGGGGTAGCGGAGATCGATCATGACCATCTCGGCCAGCCCGTACCCGCGCCGTTTTGTGCCGGTCGAAGCCGACATGGGCGACTGGTCCCAGGTCGAGCCGCTGTTCGACCGGCTGGAAACCCGCCCGATCGGCAGCCCCGCCGAACTCGAGCAGTGGCTGCTGGATCTCAGCGAGCTGAACGCCTGTCTGAGCCAGGAATCCAGCCGCCGCTATGTGGCCATGACCGGCCGGACGGACGATCCGGACCTGGAACGGGCCTGGCTGGACTTCATCGAAAACATCGAGCCGAAGTGGAAGGAGCGCTGCAACCGCCTCGACCGGCGCTACGTGTCGCTGCCGCAGCGCACCGGGCTGGACCCCGCCCGCTACCTGGTCTACGACCGCAACACGGCCGTCGGCGTGGAGATCTTCCGCGACGAAAACGTGCCCCTGCAGACCGAGGATGCCCGCCTCGACCAGCGCTACCAGAAGATCTGCGGGGCCATGACCGTCACCTGGGACGGCCGCGAGCAGACGCTCCAGCAGATGGCCCGGTACCTCCAGGAGCCGGATCGGGATCTCCGCCGCCGGGCCTGGGAACTCATCACCGACCGCCGGCTGGCCGACCGCGAGGCGATCGAGGAGATCTTCGACGCCATGCTCGACCTCCGGGCCCGGATCGCCGCTCAGGCGGGCCTGGCGAACTTCCGCGACTACCAGTTCAAGGCCTACCGCCGGTTCGACTACACCCCGGCCGACTGCTTCACCTTCCACCGGACCATCGAGCGGCTCATCGTGCCGGCGTTTCGCGAGCTCCAGCGGCGGCGCGCCCGCCTGCTGGGCGTCGAGCCGCTGCGCCCCTGGGACCTGGCCGTGGACCCCCACAACCGCCCGCCCCTGCGCCCCTTCGAAGAGGCCGGGGCACTGTCGGCGGGCTGCTCGGCCATCTTTCACCGGCTGGACCCCCCGCTGGGCGCCCAGTTCGACTCCATGGTCGCGGCCGGATGGCTGGACCTGGAAAGCCGCAAGGGCAAGGCCCCCGGCGGCTACCAGGCAACGTTCGACGAGGACCGGCATCCCTTCATCTTCATGAACGCCGTCGGCCTGCACCGCGACGTGGAGACCCTGCTGCACGAGGGCGGACACGCGTTCCACGCCCTGGCCTGCCGCGATGAGCCGCTGCTGGCCTACCGCCACTGCGGCATGGAAATGGCCGAGGTGGCCTCGATGGGCATGGAACTGCTGGCCTGCGATCACCTGGACGTGTTCTACTCCGGCGAAGACCTCGTCCGGGCCCGCCGCGAGCAGCTGGAAGGCATCGTGTCCACGTTCTGCTGGGTGGCGGTCATCGATGCGTTCCAGCACTGGCTGTATGAGCACCCCGGCCACACGCGGGCCCAGCGGGCCGCCTGCTGGCTGGAGCTGCTGGAGCGGTTCGGCGGCATCGAGGACTACGGCGGATACGAAACCGCCCGCCAGTATGCCTGGCAGCGGCAGCTGCACCTGTTCGGGGTGCCGCTGTACTACATCGAGTATGCCATCGCCCAGGTCGGCGCCCTGCAGCTGTGGACCCGGGCCCGCCGCGACAAGGTCCAGGCCCTGCGGGATTACCGCCGGGCGCTGGTCCTGGGCGGCTCCAGACCCCTGCCGGAGCTCTGGGAGGCCGCCGGCCTGCGATTCGACTTCAGCGAACAGACGGTCGGGCCGTTGATCGAAACGGTGCTCACAGAGCTGAAAAACCTGACCTGATCCCCGCACGGTCTGATCCCCGCGCGACCCGCTCGCCGCCGGGCGTGATCCCCGCCTTGCTCGTGCCCTGCCCGGCCGGATTCCGGCTTGAGATGTTCCCCGCGATCAGTCGGAGGCGGTGCGGCCGGCGAGCCCGGTGCCGGCTGGAGGCATAGAGATCAGAGGGAAACCGGTCCAGTTCAACCCGCCCACAAGTGGTCTACCTTAACCCGCCCGGCGACCCCCGGCCGGGGGCCTGATGCCCCGTCCCAGGCTCTCCGGCCACACCAGGAGGGCGCAAGTGTAGCGAAACCTGGGCGATGCCCCCATTCACCAATTCTAACATCAACTGAAGACTACGCTTACGCTGCCTGAGGCTTTGCATCCGCCCGACGGGCATGACGCAGATATAATCCAAGTTACAATCGTTACATCTTAACTATTTTACCACATGCCACGTTTTTTCATAACCTATTTATTGAAGATAGCTTACAGCGTCTGATAACCAAAGGCGACGGATTCGCCCTGCGGTACGGCACTTGTCAATACTGCCGCTGGGGTTTCAGGGGTGGGGCGTTCCAGGAGGTGGCAGTCGCTGTTATGCGGGCGTTGTTGAACCAGGTAGCCAGAGGAAACCAGGCCGCCATGCTGCTGCTGGGCGACTTCTTCAGCCGCAAGGTGAAGATCGTCGTCCTGACGCTGCTGACTTATGCCGCGCTTTGCTGATCGCCGGGGTCCCGGGTAACCGGCCGGCGTGCCGGACCGGCGAATCGCCATCCGGGGCGCCGGAACCCGTCCGATCCGGCCCCGCGTCGGGGGCCGCGACACACTCTCTGCACAGACCGGTGATCTGAAAACGATGCGAGAAAGCCTGGAATCCACAGGCGTCGGCGATCGTGCGGCGCAGGCGGACTACGCCGCGGCTGTCGAACTCGATGATCCGCCGGCACCCCAGGCAGACCATGTGGTCGTGGTGCGTCTGGCCGAGGGATCGCTCGTAGCGGACGGCCTTGTCGTCCAGCCGTACCTGCCGGAGGATGCCGCAGTCGACCAGCAGCGGCAGCGTGCGGTAGATCGTGGCCTTGGCCACGCGCCGACCGGACTGGCGCAGGGCGCCCAGCAGCCGGTCGGCCTCGAAATGCTGGTGCCCGCTGAGAACCTCCTGCAGGACGCGCCGGCGCTCGGGCGTGAACTTCAGGCCGCGGTGCCTGAGGTAGCTTCGGAACGTCTGTTCGGCCGCACGCAGCTCCTGCTCGCTCGTTCCGGCGGACATGTGTGGCCCTCGCCTGAAACGCCCGTCGCCTGCCCTTGAGGATAGCCCTGGTCCGCGGCGATGCAACCACGTCAGCGATGTGGTCCGGCACGGACTCCGCCCGAACGGGTGGGAATTCCCGGGGCACAGACTTACAGTAGATCGGCCCCCGGGCAGGCCATGGCGGACCGGCCGGAGGATTCGCCGGCCGGAACGCCGGTCCCTCGCCGGCGGCTGTGGCCTGTGAAGCCGTGGCCCGTGAAGCCTTCGGCCCGCCGGGCGCGGCGGTACAGCCGGCGCTGCGACCTGTGGAGCGCCCGAGGGCGGGCTTTCAGGCAAGGAGCGGCGATCCGTGCGTGCCATGGTCTGGTTCCGGTCGGACCTGCGGATCCGCGACAACCCCGCGCTGCATCATGCCTGCCGCCAGGCCGATGGGGGCGTGGTCGCGGTGTTTGCGGTCTGTGCCGGGCAGTGGCGGGCCCACGACTGGGGCACGGCCAGAACGGATTTCGTGCTGCGTCAGGCGTCCGCGTTGTCGCGGGAGCTGGCGGCCCGACGGATCGCGCTGCGAATCGTGGTCGCGCCGGACTTTGCGGACCTGCCGCAGCGGCTGCTGGACCTGGCCCGGGAAAACCAGTGCCGGTCGCTGTGGTTTAACCGGGAGTACGAGGTCAACGAGTCGCGACGCGATGCCGCGGTCACCGCCCTCTTCGAGCGGCACGGGCTGCAGGTGCGCGCGTTCCATGACCAGCTGGCTTTGGAGCCGGACGCCGTCCTGACGGCCTCGGGGGGGCCTTACACCGTCTACACGCCGTTTCGCCGGTCCTGGGAGCGGGTCTTGGAGGAGTCCGGCGGTCCGGAGGTGCTGCCGGTCCCGCGGGCCCGCCCGAAGATGATCGGCCAGCCCGACCCCGTACCGCCCGTGCCGGCGGGTCTGCCGGGCGCGGCCCGCCCGGATCTGTGGCCGGCCGGTGAGCGCGCGGCCGGTCGGCGGCTCGAAGCCTTCGTGGAGCGGCGACTGGCCGGGTATCGCGACTTGCGAGACCTGCCGGCCGAAGACGGCACCAGCCGGCTTTCGCCCTACCTGGCCTGCGGCGTGCTCTCGGTCCGGCAGTGTCTGCGGGCGGCGCTGGCAGCCAACCAGGGCCGTCTGACCTCCGGGGACAGAGGCGTGCTGACCTGGATCGGCGAGCTGATCTGGCGGGAGTTCTACCGGCACATTCTCATCCGCTTCCCGCGGGTCAGCATGCACCGGCCTTTCAGGCTCGAGACCGACCGGCTGCCCTGGCGGGACGGCGAGCGGACGTTCGCCGCCTGGTGCCAGGGGCGGACGGGCTTTCCGATCGTGGACGCCGCGATGCGGCAGCTGGCCGAAACCTGCTGGATGCACAACCGCCTGCGGATGATCACGGCCATGTTCCTGACCAAGGACCTGTTCATCGACTGGCGCCGGGGGGAGCAGCACTTCATGCGGCACCTGGTGGACGGAGATCTGGCCAGCAACAACGGTGGATGGCAATGGTCGGCCTCTACCGGGACCGACGCGGCACCGTACTTCCGCATCTTCAACCCCGTCCAGCAGAGCCGTCGCTGGGATCCCCAGGGCGCGTTCATCCGCCGCTTCGTGCCCGAGCTGGCTGATGTGCCGGCGGCCGAGATCCACGACCCGCCCGAGGCGACCCGCCGGCGGGCCGGTTATCCCATGCCGATCGTCGATCACGCCGCAGCCCGGGCCTGCGTACTGTCCGTCTTCCGGCCGGGATCGGCGACTGCGCCGGCCGGCCGCCTCCGCGGCGGATCGGAATCCCCCTGCGGGTCGAAGGGCCGGCGCAAATCCAGCGGCACTGCCGGACCCGACCGGCCGCGTTGAAGCCCGCGGGGGCAAAAAACTGCGTCTGCCCCATTGCCAAGATCCGGCCCACACGTTAACCTTGCAGCGCCCAGCCCGCCGGCGGATGGCGGGTGTCACGTTCTTCACGGAGCCAGCGCCATGGCCAAGAAGAAAGCCAAGAAAGCGGCCAAGAAGACCGCGAAGAAGGCCTCGACGAAGGGCGGCTGCACGATGAGCAAGTGCAAGTAGCCCTGCGGCGTTCGGGACTTCGCCGGGCGGGCCTCCGCGACGGGGCCCGCCCTTTTTATTCGCCGGCGCGCCGTCGGGCCGCGGTCCGCGACGGGCCGCTCACGGCGTCTGCATCCGGGGAAGAGGACCTGGCATGTCCGTGCGTTTCGTCATCGGTCGTGCCGGCAGCGGCAAGACGCATCGCTGCCTGGAGGCGGTGCGGGCCCGGCTGCGCGTCGATCCGGCCGGGGGGCCGCCGCTGCTGCTGATCGTCCCCGAACAGATCAGTTTCCAGGCCGAAAAGGCTCTCGTCGAAACGCCCGACATCCCGGGCTTCACCCGCTGCCAGGTCTTGAGCTTCAACCGGCTGGCGTTCCGGATCTTCGCCGAAACGGGCGCCGATCCGCGCCGGGGGGACGAAACCATCGGCGAGTTCGGGCGGATGATGGTGCTGCGCCGCCTGCTGCGCCGGCGGAGCGGGGAGCTGCGGCTGATGGGGCCGGTGGCCGACCGGCCGGGGCTGATCCGGGCCCTGGCCGGGACCGTCGAGGAACTGCTCCGCGAAAACGCCGCGCCTGAAACGCTGATGGAGACTGCCGCCGGCCTGGAGGCCGACGACCCGCTGGGCGCCGCCCGCCTGGCCGACGTGGGCCTGCTTTACCGCGACTACCTGGAGTACCTCTCGGCCGACCGCATCGATCCCGGTCAGTACCTGCAGCTGGCCGCCGGACGCATGGCCATGGCCACCTGGCTGGACGGGGCCGAGGTCTGGGTGGACGGCTTCGCCGGCTTCACCGCCGGAGAGATCTCCCTGCTGGTGGAACTCGCCCGACGCGCCGCGGCGGTGGAAATCACCATGCTGCTGGATCCGCAGGCCTCGGCGGTCGAGTCCGACACCCTGCCGGCGGTGTCGTATTCTCGCTTCGCCCGGGCGGAACGCACGCTGGTGCGGCTGCGGCAGACCCTGCGGGCCGAGGGCATCCCGCTGGAGGCCCCGGTGCGTCTGACCGACACGCCCCGTTTCGCCTGCGCGGCTCTGGCCTCGCTGGAGCGGCACCTGTTCGTCGGGCGGGCCGAAGGTTCGCCCCCCGCGGGGCCCCCGGGCGCGGTCCGGCTGCTGGTCTTCCGCGACCGGCGGGCGGAGGTCGAGGCCACCGCGGCCGAGATTCTGCGGCTGGTGCGGGACGGCGACCCGCCGATGCGTTTCCGCGACATCTCCGTGGTCGTCCGCAGCCTGGAGCCCTATCACGATCTGATCTCGGCCGAGTTCCGCTCCTGCGGCATCCCGTTCTTTCTGGACCGGCGTCAGCCCACGACCGGTCACCCCCTGGTCGAACTGGTGCGCGGGCTGCTGAGCCTCGGAGCCGAGGATCTGGCCCTTCCAGCGGTGCGGTTGACGCTCAAAACCGGTCTGACCGGGCTGGAGGACGGCGAGGCGGATCTGCTGGAGAACTACCTACTGGCTCACGGCATCGCCGGCCGGTCCGCCTGGGAGCGGGAGTGGACCTACACCCGGATCTTTCAGCGAAAAGGGCGGGACAACCGGCTCGACGACCGCCAGCAGGCCACGCTTGCCCGGGTCAACGAACTGCGCCTGCAGTGGCTGAGGGCGGTGGGCCCCTGGCTGGAGCTCTGCACACTTCTGGCCGAGCGGTCGGGGCGCCAGTGGGCGACCGGCCTGCTGGAGACGCTCGCCGGGCTGGACGTCGCCGGTCAACTGGCGTCCTGGTCGCGTCGCGCCGAGGCCGACGGCCGGCCGCAGGAGGCCCAGACCCACCGCCAGGTCTGGACCGACCTGATGGCCCTTCTGGACGAGTTCGTGCGGGCGCTGGGCGACGAGCCGCTGTCGCTGACGACGGTGCGGGAAGCGATCGAGTCGGCATTGGCCGAACTGACGCTGGGGCTGGCTCCGCCGTCGCTGGACCAGGTGCTGGTCTGCGAGGTCGAGCGCTCGCGGCACCCGGCGGTCCGGGCGTCGCTGCTGCTGGGTTTCGACGAAAAGCACTTCCCCCGCCGCGGCGCCGAGGATCCGCTGCTAGGGGATGCGGAGCGCGAGGCTCTGGAGCGGTCCGGCCTGCAGATCGGCCCGCCGCGCATCCGCCGGCTGGCCGACGAACGCATGCTCGCCTACATCGCCATGACCCGCCCGAGCCGGCGGCTGTGGATCAGCTTTCCCGCAGCCGACGACGACGGCTCGGCGCTGCTGCCCTCGGCATACCTGGACGCGGTGCGCGAGGCGGTGGCGGGCCTGGAGATCGAGACGGCCGGCACCTCGAGCCCGGCCCGCCCGGACGACACGATGACCTCGGTGCGCCGGCTGGGCGAGCGGCTGGCGGCCGAATTCGGCGGGCGGCAGGCTCCCGACGACGATCCGGACCGCGACCGCCGGGGCGCCTGGAACGCGCTGTACGAGGCCGCCCGGTGCCGGGACAAGTGGCGGCCGACCCTGGGGCGGGCGCTGGCCGGCCTGGCGTACCGCAACCAGGCTGCGCTGCCGTCGGAGCTGATGGCCCGGGCCCTGGGCGATTCCCCGACCTTCAGCGTCAGCCGGCTGGAGCGTTTCGCGCAGTGCCCCTTCGCCCATTTCGTCGAACATGTGCTGGCTCTGACCGAGCGGGCGGAGGCCGAGATCCGCAGGGTCGATCTGGGCAACCTCTGTCACGCGATTCTCGAGCGATTCGTGGCCGGCCTGGTCCGGGAGAACCGCAGCCTGGGCGAGCTGGAGGACGATCAGATCGCCGACGGGATCCAGGCCGTCACCGACGAACTCCTGCCGGCCATGCGCGATGAGCTGATGCTGGCCGACGACCCCCGGCAGGCCTTCCTGGCCGACCGCACCCGCGGCCACCTGTCGCGGTCGGTCTGCTGGCAGCGGGACGCGGCCCGCGCGGGTCGCCTGAGGCCCGCGGCCGTGGAATACGCCTTCGGGTACGGGCCTGGCACCGGGCCGCCCCTGCGACTGACCACTCCCAAGGGGCGCGAAGTTCAGGTGCGGGGAAAGATCGACCGCATCGACCTGGCCGAGGTGGGTGATCACCTCCTGGCCCTGGTGGTGGACTACAAGCGCACGTCGCACAAGTCGCTTTCTCTGGGTCAGGTGTATCACGGGCTGGCCATGCAGCTGGTCTGCTACCTGCTGGCCCTGTTGCGCGCGGGGCTCACGCCCGCCGGACGCCCGGCGGTGATCCGGCCGGCCGGGGCGGTGTACATTCCGCTGCTGGAGGCGTTCCAGCTGGCGACCGGCCCGAACGACGAAAAGGCCCGGCGGGCGCTGCGGGCCCGCGGGCTGATCGACCGGGCGGGCGTGGAGGTTCTGGACAGCCGGGCAGGGGCTTCCGGGGAATCGGACTTCTACGCCATCCGGCTGAACAGGGACGGCCAGCCGCACGAGACTCAGGGCGACGTGCTGCGGTCCGAGGACACCGAGGCGGTTCTGGCCCATGTGGAGCGAAACATGACCCGGCTGGCCGACCGGATGATCGACGGCGACATCGCCGTCCGGCCGTACCGGCTGAACCGCTACTCGCCGTGTTCTTATTGCGGCTACAAGGCGGTGTGCCGTTTCGAGCCGGGGCTGAACGGCTACAACCTGCTGGCCTCGAAGAAACGCGGGGAGGTGCTGGAGGCGATCCGTGGAGGGGCGCAGGATGCCTGAGCAGGCGGTGGTCGACCGGCTGGCCCGGCTGACGGAACGGCAGCGGCAGGCCGTCCGCACCGTGGACCGCAGCGTCCTGGTCTCGGCGGCCGCCGGGTCGGGCAAGACCACGGTGCTGGCGGAGCGCTGCGCCGGCCTGGTCTGCGACCTGCCGCCGCAGGAGCGCTGCGGCATCGACGAGCTGCTGGTGGTCACGTTCACCGAGGCGGCGGCCTCGGAGATGCGTGTCCGCATTGCCGCGGCGATCCGCGAGCGTCTGGCCGCCCGGCCGGGCGACCAGCACCTGCAGGAGCAGCTGTACCTGGTCGATTCGGCCGCGATCTCGACGATTCACGCCTTCTGCCGGTCGCTGATCGAGCGATGGTTTCCGCAGGCCGGCATCGATCCGCAGTTCACCGTGCTGGACGAGGATGAAGCCCTGCTGACCCGCCAGGAGGCGCTCACCGGGCTGTTCGCGGAGCTGTACGCGGCCGCGGACGGGCTGGGGCCGGCGTTCCGGCAGCTGATCGACGACTACGGGGCCGGCGAGGATGCCTTCCTGCCTCCGGTGATTCTGCGGATCCACGCCTTCACCTGCAGCCTGGCCGATCCGCAGGCCTGGCTGGACGGGGCGCTCCGTCGCTTCGACCCCGACGCCCCCGACGGGCTGAGCGCCCACCTGGATAACATTCAGTCCGCCAGGCTCGCCGACGGGCTGGAGGAATACATCGACCGGGCCGAGGCCGTGGCCCGGACCATCCGCGACACCTGGCCGGTGGCCGAGCCGTGCGCCGCGGATCTGGACGCCGTGGTCCGGCATCTGCGCGCCCAGCTGACGCAGCTGTACGCCGGTGCCCCCTGGGAACAGGTGGCCGCTGCGGTGGCCAATTGTGCACCGCCCTTCTCCGCCCGCCAGCCCCCCAAGCTGCCCCAGGCCGAAAAGGACCGCTACCAGCAGGGCAAGAAGCTGCGCGACGATTATCGCGATGATCTGAAATCGAACCTGCAGGAGGCCTTCCGGACCACGCGGGCCGAACTGCTGGAAGGGCTCCAGCGGGTCCGGCCGTATGTTCAGACGCTCATCAGCCTGGTGCGGGCCTTTGACGCCCGGTATGCCGCCGCCAAGCAGGCCCGCGCCGTCCTGGACTTCAACGACCTGCAGCGCGTGGCGCTGAACCTGCTCTGCGAATCGGGGGACACGCACCGCCCCGGCGAGGTCGCGCGCCGGCTGCAGGCCCGTTTCCGGCACGTGCTGGTGGACGAGTTCCAGGACATCGACCCGCTGCAGGAGGCGATTCTGCGGCTGGTCAGCCGCGAGGAGGCCGATCCGCCGCAGGGCAACCTGTTCGCCGTCGGCGACATCAAGCAGAGCATCTATCGCTTTCGACTGGCCGAACCGGCCCTGTTCGCCGAGCGGGCCGATCGGTTCGCCGAACCCGACGCCCCCGGTACCCTGATCCATCTGCAGGAAAACCACCGCAGCCGGCCGGAGCTGATCGAGGCGGTCAACCTGTTTTTCGCTCCGCTGATGAGCCACGCCTTTGGCGGCAGCGACTACGACGAGTACACCCGGCTGTACGCCGGGGCGATCTACCCTCCGCCGGGTGAACAGCCGACCTTCGGCCGGCCGGCGGTGGAAGTGCACCTGGTCGAGGTGGATCCGTCCGGCGCGCCCGGCGGAGCTGTCGCGGTCGAGGAAGACAACGGCGAAGATCAGGACGACCAGGACGAATTCCTGCAGCTGGAAGGCGTCGAATATGAGGCCTGCCTCATCGCCGAACGCATCCAGGCGTGGGTACGGCCGCCGGGCGGCGGAACGCCGATGATGATCTGCCAGAAGCCCGCCCGCCCCGGCGATCCACCCGGGCTCCGCCCGATCCGCTACGGCGATATCGTCATCCTTCTGCGTTCCATGCCCCACAAGGCCGCACCCATGGCCGCTGTGCTGCGGGCCCGGGGCGTGCCGGTGGTGCTCGACCGCGCGGACGACACCCTGGATTCCACCGAGTTCCGCGACGTGCACAGCCTCCTGCGGGTGCTGGACAACTTCCGCCAGGACATCCCCCTGGCGGCGCTGCTCCGCTCACCGCTGACCGGCGACCCGCTGAGCGACGAGGATCTGCTCAGGATCCGCCTGGGCGACCGCCGGGCGGCATTTCATGAGGCGGTGCTGGCCTACCGGAGCATGGGAGACGACGTCGACCTGCGCAGCCGGCTGGACCGCGTGCTGGCCCGCCTGGAGCATTACCGCGAGCGGATCCGGCACGAGCCGGTGGCCGACGTGCTGTGGCAGGTGTTCCAGGAGAGCCGGTACCTGGCCTTCGTGTCCGGCCTGCCGGACGGCCCGCGGCGCCGGGACCGTCTGATCCGCGTCCACGAGCTGGCCCGGAAATTCAGCCGCTTCAGCCGCCAGGGGCTGCGGCGGTTCCTGGCGTTCCTGGACCAGGTCGCCGACGCCGAACGCCCGGCCAGGCCGCCGGCATCGGCCGGGGAAGACGCCGTGCGGATCATGACCATCCACTCCAGCAAGGGGCTGGAGTTCCCGGTGGTGATCCTGGCAGACCTCAGCAAAAGCTTCAATCTCAGCGATATCCGGGCGGACGTGCTGGTAGACCGGCAGACCGGCGTGGGCATCCGGGCCGCGGATCCCGACCGCCGGCTGCGCTATCCCACATTCAGTCACCACATCGTCGCCGGGGAGGTTCGCGCCGGCGTGCTCGCCGAGGAACTGCGGGTCCTGTACGTCGCCCTGACCCGGGCCCGCGAGCACCTCGTGCTGGTCGGGCGAACCCGGCCGTCGGGCAGCGAGCCGCTGCTGAGGCCATCGGTCCCTTCGCCGGGTAAAGCGGCGCGCGTGCCGCGCCACCAGCTCCTGTCGGCCAGGAACTGCCTTGACTGGGTCCGGGCGGCCCTGGCCGCGGCACCGGCCGGCGCGGTGCGCTGGCCGCATGAGCCCCCTGGAGACGCCGAACATAGTCCCAAGCCGACCATCCAAGTGCATTACCACCCGTGGGTCGAGACATGCCACTGGTCGGTTCCGGCCATGGGCAATGATCAGATGGCCGCCGTCCGGAGCCGCCTGGCGCGGCTGGAGGCCCTCCCGGACGGAGAACCGTTCGGGCCGCAGCCGGCGGCCCAGGCCGTGCTGGCACGCTGCTCCTGGGAGTACCCCCACCTGGAGCTGGCCGCGCTGCCGGCACGCGTCTCAGCCGGCGAACTGAAGCGCCGATGGAACGCCGCACCTGATCCGGAAGAGCGACCGGTCCCCGTCCCGGCGGAACGGGACGCCTGGACGCTGCCGGCCTTCCTGGAACCTCCGCTCCGGCGCCGCGAGGCCTCGGTCGCGCGCGGGCTGGCGACGCACCGCCTGCTGGAGATGCTGGATCCGGCGCGACCTTGCGACCGCGATGATTTGCAGGCCCAGCTCGACGCGCTCGTGGCCGGCGGCGCCATGAGCCGTCGCGAGGCCGACGACGTCGCCCTGGACGACGTGGCCTGGTTCTGGCAGACCGAGCTGGGGCGGATGATCCGTGGCGGCGCCTGGCGGGTGGAGCGCGAGGTGCCGTTTGTCGGCCGGGTGCCGCCGGGCTGCATCGATCCGGCGGCCAGGCCGGTCGATCCCGGTGATATGCTGCTGGCCCGCGGCATCGTGGACCTGCTCTTGACGGACGGGCGCTCGGCCATCATCGTGGATTTCAAGACCGACCGGGTGGGGAAAGGGGAAGTACCCGCCCGAAGCCGGGCGTACGCGCCTCAACTCGATCTGTATGCCCGCACCATGTCGGCGATTCACCGCGTGCCGGTGATCCGGCGCTGTCTGGTGTTCCTGCATGCACGCACCGTCGTCGATCTCGACACCGGGTGACGCTGAACTCCTTGACCGCAGCGTCCCCGCGCCGTCGGGGCCGTCGCGGAGGGCGATTCCCTATGAAAACCTGCCGCCGCGGCGGGCGGTCCTGGCCGGGTGGCTGGCCAGGCTGCCCCTGGTTCCGGTCGCGGCCGGGCTGGCGACCGGCATCGCGATCGACGCGGCGGTCCGCATACCGGCGTGGCTGAGCATCCCCGGCTACCTCCTGAGCGGGGCGGCCCTGTGGCGCAGCCGCGGCTCATGGGCCGGCTGGGCGGCGGTCGCGGCCGCGGCCGGCTTTGCCGGCGCCGGGCTG
>CAZSYS010000065.1:0-16812 GCA_964611365.1 uncultured Planctomycetales bacterium | reverse complement strand
GCAGTGACCCCGGTGCAGTGACCCCGGTGCAGTGACCCCGGTGCAGTGACCCCGGGGTGAGCCCCGGTCGCCGCGGGACCGGACGCCCGGCTACCTGACCCCCAGCAGGCCCTTCTCCTGCCACTGCACGATGAGCACCTTCAGCTCGTTGGCGGCGTCGCCCAGCCGCTGAACGGTGAGCATCAGCTCGTCGTGGAACTTCGGGTCGCGCAGCAGCAGCCCGATGGTCCCCTGACCCTCGGCCATGTCCCGGCCGATCGCCACCCCGTAGTCCAGGACCCTGGCCAGCCGGTCGCTGTTCTCGATCAGCTTGCGGCCCAGCACGTCCACGTGGGCGTGGGTGGTGTCCACCGCCTTGTCGAGCTTGCCGATCAGCGCCTGGGCCTGGACGCCCGTCGTGCGCGCGTCCTCGGCGAACGCCCGCAGGCTCTCCACGGCCGCCCTGGCGTTCTCGCTGGCCGCCCGGAAGTTCTCCAGCGTCAGCTTCAGGTTGCTGCGGACCGCCGGATCCCCGATCACCGCGTCGATGTGCTCCAGCACGCTGTGCAGACGCTCGATGGCCGTGGAAAGGTTGGCCGGCAGATCCTCCCGGGCCGCACGGGCACGCTCGAGGTCCGCGATCGTCCGACGCTTCAGAAGGTCCTCCACGGCGTGCGCCGCCGGCGTCAGCGCCTCGGCCAGGTTGCCGATCTGGGCGGCGGACTTCTCCAGCGTGGCGATGACCCGCGGGTCGATCACCGTCTCCAGGGGGTTGGTCACCGAACCCGGGATCTCCGCGCTGCCGTCGCGGGCCACGGGGGGCTCGGGCCGGTCGCCGGCCGGCGGCGGCACAATGTTGACGCTGGGCTGACCCATCAGCGGCGTCACCACCGCGGCCCGCGAACTCCGGGGAATGCTGATGTCCTCGTTGATCTCCAGCCGGGCGAAGACCCCCTTGGCCGGGTCGGTCCTGTCCGCCAGGCTCACCTCGGCCACGCTGCCGGCCCAGACCCCGGCGATGGTCACGTCCGCCCCCGGACGCAGGTTCGGCACCTCCTCCGTGCGGAACTTCACGTTCACGAAGTAACGCTGGCGGAACAGGCCCTGGGATTCGCCGAACAGCACGATCAGTACGCCCAGAGCCACCAGCGCCCCCAGCACGAACAGCCCGATCAGGGCGTTACGGTTGCGGTCGGTCATGACTGGCCTCCTCGACCCGGTCGGCCTCGGCCCCGAGGCCGGCGTCGCCGCTGACGAACTGACGCACGCGCGGGTCGGTCGATTGTCGGAAGCTCGCGGGATCGCCGTCGGCGATGAACCGGCCCTGGTGCAGCATCAGAATCCGGTCGGCCACCTTGAACGCACTGGTCATGTCGTGCGTGACCACCACGCTGGTGACCGACAGCTCCCGCTTGAGCTTGATGATCAGGTCGTTGATCGTGTCCGAGCGGATCGGGTCCAGCCCCGTCGTCGGCTCGTCGTAGAGGATGATGTCCGGGTTCATGGCGATCGCCCGGGCCAGGGCGACACGCTTGCGCTGCCCCCCGGAAAGCTGCGCCGGAGCCTTGTCCTGGATCCCGTCCAGCCCCACAAGGCCCAGCTTTTCGGCCACCAGCCGCTCGATCTGGGCATCCGTCAGGTCGGTGTGCTCGTGCAGCGGAAAGGCCACGTTCTGACCGGCGGTCATCGAGTCGAACAGCGCCCCCATCTGGAAGAGGTAGCCGAAGCGCCGCCGCACGGCCACCAGCTGCCGCTCGCTGAGCGTGTCGATCCGCTGCCCGTCGATGAACACCGCTCCGCGATCCGGCCGCAGCAGCCCCATCATGGTCTTCAGCAGCACGCTCTTGCCCGTCCCGGATTCGCCGATGATCACCGTCGTCCGGCCGCGCTCCAGACGCAGGTCCACCCCGCGCAGCACCTCCAGCCGGCCGAAGCGCTTCTCCACCCCGCGAAACTCCACGATGCAGTCGGTGACCGTGCTCATGCCGCCGCCGGCACCCCGGGCCGGAATACCCTCAGAAGATGACCTTGAACCCCCAGATCGCCTCGTACAGCCCCTTGAGGAACAGCGAAATGAAGAAGTCCAGGACCAGGATGGCCACGAAGCCGCTGACGAAAGCCTCCGTGCACGCCCGCCCCACCCCCTCGGCCCCCTGGCGGCAGGTGAAACCCTTATAGCAGGCCAGCAGGCCGATGGTCGCGCCGAAAAAGACGCTCTTGAACAGCCCGCAGCCGATGTCCCAGCTCTGCAGCGCCAGACGCGTGTACTGCCAGTAAGGCCAGTTGGGAACCCCGAAAACCGGCACGCTGATCAGCCATCCGCCGAACACGCCCATCACGTCGCAGTACAGCGTCAGCAGCGGCGTCAGCAGCACACAGGCCAGCAGCCGCGGCACCACCAGCACCCGGATCGGGTCCGAGCCCATCGCCCGCAGGGCGTCCAGCTGCTCCGTCACGTTCATCGTGCCCAGCTCGGCGGTCAGCGCCCCGCCGACCCGCCCGGCCAGCATCACCCCGGCCAGCACCGGCGCCAGCTCCCGGACCACCGACAGGCTCACGATCACGCCCATGCGGTTGGCCAGCCCCACCGCCTGGAACTGCTCCACACTCTGGACCGCCAGAACCATGCCCACGAATACGCCGGTCACCAGGATCACCGGCACGCTGGAGGCGCCCACCACGTGGAACTGCGGCAGCAGCCGCCGAAGATCCCGACGACGCCCCAGCGCAGGCGCCGAACGTACCGTCGCCGCCGCGGCGAACGACCAGAAGTCGCCGAAGCCGCTCAGCACGGCCAGGGCAAACCGCCCGGTGCCTGCAAGCCAGTTGGTGATCACCAGGTCGAAGGCCAAGGGTTCATCCCGTCGGGGCTCCGTTCTCGCCCCAGGCTGATCCGACCCGCGGAGCAGAGGCGGCGGGGTGCCGCCGGCCGCGGTCCCCCAAAAACGCGAGCCCGCAAACCGCCGGCCGGCCTCCGGCCCTCGGACGAAACGACCTATTCATGTAGCTGTCGCCCCCAAGACTGTCAAATCGCCTTCGGACCGGCCACAGCACGTCACTGTCGCCGGGTCAATGTCCTCGGGGCGATTATTCCGGCACTTCCGCCGCGCCTGAGACTCTGCTGAACCACCCTGGAACCGGGAGGCACGATCTTCGGCTGGCGGCGCCGACATCCTCGGCCGGCCGCCCCAAAGCCGCCCCGCCGGTCAAAACCGCACCCAAAGCCCGGCCTCGGCCCGACCGCCGACCCCAATCCCCCCGGTCCGGCCGCCCACCCCGTGGGATGGCAACGCGGATGGTAAAAAGCGAAGGAGCGGCCGCTGCAGGCCGCTCCCGTAGCTCGCCGACACACGCGGTGTCTCAGTACCCCCAAGGGGATTTGAACCCCTGTCTCCAGGATGAGAACCTGATATCCTAGGCCACTAGACGATGGGGGCTTCTAGTGATCTTCGACCCGCATAAGATAGCGGCATTCGATTGCGTTTGCAAATCTCAGCGTAAACCACAGCAGCAAAACAACTTGGCGCCACCGACCGGCTGATGCCCCCGGGCCGGCGGAGACCACCGGGCGACGAAGTTGGCCGACCGGCAGAGGCCCCCGGGCGGCGATGGTGACCGACCAGCCGACGCCCCCGGGCGAAGGTGACCGACCAGCCGCGCCCGCCGACCGGCCGCGCCCGCCCGGCATCCGCCCCGAGGTCCGGTCCCTCACGCCGAAGCCAGGCCAGCCCCCCCAGGGTGCCCTCCGCCCCCAGACCCTACTGCGGCCCGGGCACGGGCCTGGCCCGGTCCCAATGACGCTCCACAGCCTCCAGCAGCCGGTCAATGTCCTCCTCGCTGTGATCCGCAGAGACGCTGATCCGCAGCCTGGCCGTGCCTGGCGGTACGGTAGGGGGGCGGATGGCGGGGACCAGAAAACCTTCCGCTTCAAGTGCAGCTGAAAACCCAGTCGCCCTTCGTGCATCTCCGACGATCAGCGGCACGATCGGTGTCTCAGCAAGGCCGGGCTCGACCCCCAGCCGTTCCCGCAGGCCGGCACGCAGGCGGCCGGCCAGGCAAGCGACCTTTTCACGCCGCCAAGGCTCGCTTTCGACTACGTCCAGGGCCGCCAGGGCCGCCGCGCAGGCCGCCGGCGGCAGGGCGGTGGTGTAGATGAACGGACGGGCGGTCTGGATCAGCCACTCGATGACCGAGCCTGAGGCCGATACAAAGCCCCCGATCCCGCCCAGGGCCTTGCTCAGCGTGCCGACCGTGATGTCGATCCGGCTCTCAACACCCGCCTGTGCCGCCAGCCCCCGCCCGTTCGGGCCGAGCACGCCGGTGGCGTGGGCTTCGTCCACGCACAGCATCGCCCGGTGACGCTCCTTGATCTCCACCAGCCGCTCCAGGTCGGCGGTGTCCCCATCCATGCTGAAGACCGACTCGGTCACGATCAGACGCCGCCCCGCGCCGGCATACCGCTCCAGCAGCGCCTCCAGGCGGGCGTAATCGAGGTGGCCGAAGACCCGCACCTCGGCTCCACCGGACCGGGCGGCGTCGATGATGCTGGCGTGGTCGAGCTTGTCCAGCAGCACCACGTCGCCTCGGCCCGCCAGGCCGGCGACGGCCGCCAGGTTGGCCTGGTAGCCGGTCGAAAAGACCAGCGCCGCCTCGGCGTTCTTGAATGCCGCCAGCCGCCGCTCGAGGGCCTCGTGAAGGGCGGTGTTCCCGCAGACCAGCCGCGACCCGCCGGCTCCCCAGCCCCATTCCTCCAGGGCCCGTCGGGCGGCCGAGACCACGGCCGGGTGGCCGGCGAGTCCCAGGTAGTTGTTGCTGCACAGGCAGCAGAGTGTCCGGCCGTTCAGGCTGACCCGCCCGGCGCCTGCGCCGTCGATGCGGCGGAGCCGCCGACCAAGCCCCTGTGCGGCCAGATCATCGAGCCTGGCCCGCAGATCCCCGGCGGCCAGAGGCCCGGCCGGGTGGTTCAGGTCCGGTTCATCCGGTCTGGTGATGGGATCGGTCGGCATCGTTGCGGTGGTCTTCAGGTCGTGCTTCAGGTCGCGGAGCAGCCGGCCGATCGGCACGTTGACGGGCCAGGCGTGCAAGATCCTCGGCGGGCACGAACGGCCGGGGCTTCGCCCCCGCGCGCGGCGCGGTCGGGCGTCCGCAGGAGCAGGCTCCTGTTCCGCAGGCATCCTCGCCGCGGGCGGTCCGGCGAAACCAGACGGCCAGATAGCCGCAGGCCGCCAGGATCATCGCTGCCACAGCCAGCCACTGCGCGGTATGCGGGTCCATCGATCCATTGTGGGCCTGAGGGAGCCCAAAAGCCAGTCGGCCTGCCGCCGCCTGGCGGCAAGCCTGGAAAGATCGGTTCGGCGGCTGCGTTCCCCGGCGGGTTTTTCAGAGGGTTACGGCGGCCACGACATGGGCCCGGCGGAGACCTGCCGTGCGCACCGCCGGCCCGGCGGTGTCCGGCCACCCGGCGGCACCGATGGCCAGGCGGCTCACCCCAGATGTGCTCTGAGGAACTTGAGCCCCTTGCGGGCCAGGTCATCGCCGTCTTTGGCCAGGGGCCGCCAGATGCTGGCCGCCCGGGCCAGTTCCTTGATCGCCGGCACAAAGCTCTCGATGGTCACCCAGCGGTCGTAGCGCATCTGCTTGAGCGTCCGGAAGAAACCTTCCCAGGGCACATGTCCGCTGCCGGGGATGCCGCGGTCGTTCTCGCAGGCGTGCACGTGCACCAGCTGGCTGGGGCCGATCTTGCGCAGCGCGGCCACGGGGTCCTTTTCCTCGATGTTGGCGTGGAAGGTGTCGTAGTGCACGCCGACGCAGGGGCTGCCGATCTCCCGGCACAGCCGCGTGGCATCCTGGCAGGTGTTGAGGAAGTAGGTTTCAAAGCGGTTGAGCGGCTCGATGCCCACGGTGATGCCGATCTTCTCGGCCGCATCGGCGATCTTGCGCAGGCTGCCGACGGCGTGCTTCCACTCGGCGGCGTTCGGCCCGCGGCCGACCAGATGCCCCACGGGCGAATACAGCGGGCCGGCGACAACATCCGCGCCGATGGCCTTGCCGACCTCCAGCACCGCCACGACGTGATCCACCGCCGCCGCGCGGTCCGACGGGCTGGAGCTGATCGGCGAACCCTTGACGATGACCGTGCACACGGTGGCGCCCAGCCCGTGGTCCTGAAGGGCCTTGCGCGTGCCGGCGACGTCCACGGCCCTGGGATCGAAGATCGGGAACTCCACGCCGTCGAAGCCCAGGCGGGCCACCTTGTCGATCAGCGGCAGCCCCTTGCGGTTGAAGCAGCCCGTCCACAGCATCAGATCGCAGCCGATCTTCATTCGCGTCACTCCTGAACAGCCGCCCGGCCGGCGCTGTGGCCCGGGGACCGCGCCCGGCGGCGAAAGTCTAACGGCAGGACCGGCGCCGGCAAAGCCCCGCCTTCCGGGGGCCGGATCAGCGCGAAGCGCCCCTGGCCGGAGCGGTGGCCGGTGGGGACATCGCCTCCCTGGCCCAGCGGATGAACTCCGCCTTGGGCACGAAGCCCTGCCGGGTGCGGTAGCTTCCGTCGGGACGGACGATCACCGCCGCCGGCGGCGTCGTGACGTTGTAGCGGTTCATGTATTCGGCGTACTGAGGACCGAAGTCCTTTTCGACCAGCAGGTTGATGGAGTCCTGGAACAGGGCGGTCACCTCGGGATCCGAGAGCACCTCGCTGCTCAGCATGCGGTTGGAATCGGAGTCCAGCCAGTACTTGTAGAACAGGAACATGGGCCGGCCGGCCCGGCGGGCCTCCTGCTCGGCGGCCTGGTACTGGGCAAACTCGGTCTTCCACTCGTACTGGGCGCAGCCGGTCAGGGCCGCGATCGACATGCACACCGCCACGGGGCACACTGAAAACCGCTGCATCATGAAGATCCCTTTCCGGCGGGGGTCGAGAAAGCCGGCCCATCCAGTCAGGCGGCCGCCGTGCGGCGGAGCTCGACCCTCGGCCGGTTGGTCATGAACACCGTCTGAAACAGATCCACCTGGTCGAGCTTGTAGCGGAAATCCACGTCCAGCCCGGTCTGCGCGAGCAGATCCTCCAGGCTCAGGTCGCTGCGCCAGCCGAGGTGCTGGCACAGCGGACAGAGCCACTGTTCGATCCGGCCGATCAGCCGGTTGGCCGAGCGGAAATGGTTGATGATCACAATTTGCCCGCCGGGCCGGGCCACGCGCTGTGTCTCCCGGATCAGCCGGACCGGGTCGCTGACCACCGTGACCACGTGGCTCAGCAGAACGTGGTCGAAGGCCGCGTCCGGGAACGGAAGTTCCAGGGCGTTGCCCAGCACCAGCCGGGTGTTCGGCAGAGGCGTCGTCTGGACCCGCTGCAGGGCCCTCCGCAGCATGCCCTCGCTCAGGTCGATGCCCACCACCGAAGCGAACGACGGATAGGAGGGCAGCGCCAGGCCGGTCCCCACGCCGATGTCCAGGATCCGCTCGCCGGGCCCGATGCGCATCTGCTGAATGGCCCGCGTCGTCCGGCGATGCACGATCGCCGGCCAGAGGACATCGTAGAAATGAGCCCAGACGTTGTAGATCCTGCGGGTGGTCTGTTCCTGCATGGCTCTGCTTCCTGCAAGGCCGACCGGCCGGAGGATACTGTATCGCAGGCCGGCATCGGCCGCAAGATCATGCAAGCCATGGCGTTCCACATCACCGAGGATCCGATGGCGGCAACCCCGGCCGAAGGGCACTCGGTCCGGCCTGACGGCGAACCGTCACTTAGTGGGCGGGCAGGGCTCAAAGAGGTGGGAGCCTGCCACAGGGTCGGGCTGCCAGATCGCTTCCCAAACCGAGCCGGGCCTGCGTGAACGGAAGAATGCCGTCATGGACCGCTTGGACCGTCATGGCTACCGGCTTCAGCCCGGATGGCAGGTCAATCGGCGTACTTCACGCTGCAGCCGTAAGGCTGGGTCTTGGACTTGGCCACCGGCTTTCCGGCCAGGAGGTCCTCGACCGCCGCGGTGACGTAGTTGGTCTTGCCACGGTCGTCGATGGCCCCGTCGTATACCAACACCCCCTCGGCATTGATCACGAACATGTGCGGAGTGGTCTTGGCCTGGTAACCCTTACCGACCTTGCCGTCGGGATCATGCAGAATCGGATAGGGGATTCCCGTCCTGGCGGCGTACACGCGGTTGCGGTCCGGTTTGGCCCCGCCGGTGGAGTCTATGGCCAGCCAGACGATCTTCTCGGCGTGTCTGGCGTAGGTTTCCTGCATCTGCCGGGACTCGTGGGCCTTGCGGCTCACCGGGCAATCCTGGTTAAGCCACTCCAGGACCACAATGCGTCCCTTGAATTCCTTGAGCGTGTAGGTCTTCCCGTACACGTCCTTGAGGGCAAAATCGGGAGCCGGCTTGGACAGCTCGGCCTTCCCGGCGGCATCGCCCTGGCCGGGGGCCGCGATGGTCACGGCGTATCCCAGAACGGCGATGAGCACGACGGCGGCGATCCTGCGCAGGTTGATCATCAGCGTGTCTCCTTCCTTATGGAGGCCGCCCCGCATCGGGCGGCCGGACCGAGCCGGAGGCTTGAATGCCCGGCGATGCTCCGCCAGGAGGACCCGGATCGATGGGGTTTCGCCCCCATCGGCGAACCGGCTGCGGGCTTCTGCCGGGCCGCGAGGCGCTCCGGTGAAGCCCATAAGAGGTTAGGTTCACCGCACCGGCCGGACAAGCGGACCGGCTCTGGGACCCGGGCCCGCAACCGGGCACCCCGCGGTGTGGCTCGACCGGCCCCGATCGACTATCATCACGATAGAGAGGGGCGGCGATCCAGGCAACCACACGCGTGTACAAAAGGGGGGGCCGCACGAGGGCGGCCGCAGTATCATGGCCAAGGACCTTTCACCCATCCTGGAAGACTGGCCCTACGAGCCCGGCCGGATCAACGTCCGCAAGATCCGCGGCGCCGACAACCGGATCAAGATCCAGATGCGCGTCAACCTCGGACTGCTCCAGATGGAGGCCGAGGGGCGCCCGGACGGCTGCCGGCCTCATAATTGTGAATCGCTCCTGGCCTACCACGAGGCCCGCATCGAAAACTACCGCCTCCGCAACGGCACCGACCTGGGCTTCCTGCTGAACCAGGAGGAATGCCGCGAGATCCGCGAGGAGGCCCTTCAGTACTACCACCGCTACCTGGCCAACTTCGTCCTCGAGGAGTACGAGGCCGTCGCCCGCGACACCCAGCGCAACCTGCGGGCCCTGGACCTCTGCCAGCGTTTCGCCGAGGACGATGAGGATCGATTCGCCCTCGAGCAGTACCGCCCGTACATCCTGATGATGAACGCCCGCAGCCGGGCCCTTTCGGCCATGCAGCAGGGGATGTACCGCACCGCGCTGGCCGCCGTGAACGCGGCGCTCAAGGCCATCCGCGACTTCTTCCGGCGCTACGGCGAACCCGGCGCGGCCCGCGAGTCCGCCGAGCTGCAGGTGCTGCGCGACCTGCGACGCGAAATTCACCGGCACATGCCCGAGGATCCCGTGCACCGCGCCCGGCGCCTCCTGCGCCGCGCAATCAAGGAAGAGCGCTACGAGGACGCCGCCCGCCTTCGCGATGAACTCGAGGCCCTGACCCGCATGCCGGACCCGGGTCCGTGATCCGGCGGCCCACCTCGCCCCGCCGGCAAGACCAGCCGGCTTCCCGCAACGGCCGGCGTCGCTGCCGGCCGCCGAACGCGATGCGGCGAGATTTCCGACCATTCCCGGCCGGTTGGTCGCCCGGACACTCTGTCGCCCCTGCGGGACTCTTGTCTTGCCTGATGAATTCCAGGGGCTGGCGTCCCTGCCCAGGGGCTGACGCCCCGGCTGAAGACCGCCGCCCCTGTCGGGGCCGGTTGCCGGCGGCGCGAAGCGCTGCAGCGGCCGGCCTCTGTGCCGGCCGCCGGGGGTGGTGGTGCGTGGCTTGGTGCTTGACCGTGTCGCAGCCGGGATCTGCGTCCATCCGCGTGATCTGCGGGCATCTGTTCTTCGCCGATCAGACCGCCTCCGGCGCTCACGCGTCGCGCAGCCCTCTTCCGGCCGGCGGCGCCGCCCTCACGGCCGGCCAAAGGGAGAAGCATCCTTCCGGCTGACGGCGACCCGGACCCCGCGCAGTGCCGCTCTGAGCCGCTCTGCCAGGAACGACAGCACCGGCCGCTCGCTCTCCCAGTGTCCCAGGAGCACCGCCGACCGGCCGTTGCGCAGCAGCGCCAGCGCGTCGTGATGCCGCAACTCGCCCGTGACCACCACGTCACAGTCCGCCGAACGCGGCTTCTCGAACGGAAGTCGGCCCGCCGAACCCGCGCAGACCGCCGCCCGCCGCACCGCCGTATCCGGCCGGCCCACGATCTCCACCCGACCGGAGCCGCAGGCCCGCTTCAGCCGCCGGGCCAGCCCGGCCAGCGTGGTGCCGGCCGGCAGCATGCCCACCCGCCCGATGCCGAAACCCGGCGGCGGCCTCAGCGGGTAGATGTCATAGGCCGGCTCCTCGTAGGGATGGGCCGAAAGCAGGGCATTGATCACCTCCGGCAGGCGGCTGTCGGGAGTCACAACCTCCAGGCGCGTTTCCTCGACCTGCTCCAGCCGGCCCTTCCGGCCGACCTTGGGATCGGTGCCGGCCATGCCGAAGAACGTGCCCCGACCGCGCAGGCGGTAGCTGCACATGGCGTAGTCGCCGATCCGCCCGGCGCCGGCGGCGAACATGGCCTCGGCCACCCGGTCCGCCTGCTCGTGGGGCACGAACGTGACCACCTTCGACTGCCCGGGTCCCGTGGCCGTGTACTCGAAGGGCTCGACCTCCGTGAGCCCGCACATCCCGGCCAGCACGTCATTGGTGCCGCCGGGCGCCGCGTCCAGCGCGGTGTGGGGGCAGTACACCGCAAGATCCGCCGCCACCGCCCGGAAAAGGATCGACTCGGGTCCCTCGGCACCGGCCGACAGCCGGCTGACCGGCTTGAACAGCAGCGGGTGGTAGGCGACGACCAGGTCACACGCCCCGGCCATGGCCTCGGCCAGCACCGGCGGCGTCAGGTCGATGCACAGCAGGATCCGGCGACAGGCGGCGGACGGATCGCCGGCCAGCAGCCCGGTGTTGTCCCAGGGCTGGGCGAGGTTCGCCGGGGCCATGGTTTCCATCGCTTCGACCAGGTCGGCCACCGTCGCGGCCGGTTTGGGGGAACGCTTCATGGTCATCCTCCGTCGGCCGCCAGCCCGCGGCCGCGGCACGGGTTGGGTGATTCGCTTGCGACGAAGCTGATGTTACCCGCCCGGACGGGCCTGGACGAGTGGGTATTGCGCCGGTCGGGCGTTCAGGCGTATCCGTCGGACCGATGAGCAACGGCGGCGGCTGGTCCGGCCGGCGGGCCGGGGGGGTGGCGGCGCACGCCGGATGCTGTCGGCCGGCCGGCAGGCCCGGGCCGTGGCCTGATTCGCCGAAACCGGGGCTTGCGGGTCGGGGCGCCCGTGCTCCTCGGCCGGACCTCGCTGATTCCGAAAAAGCGGGGCCCCGGGCGGATGCTGTTCCGTCCGGGGCCCCGTATTGGTCGGTCGCGGAGCCCGCGGCGAGCCGGGCCCCGCTGCCGTTGGATTCAGATCAGAGGATGCGACGGCGTGCGATCCACAGCCCGGCCATGCCCAGGGCCATGAGCATCAGGCTGTGCACGCCGAGGATCCCGCAGCCGACGAACGGCACCGTAGTCCCGTCCTGCTGCTCCCCGTCTTGCGGCACCTGCTGTCCGGCGTCCAGGCAATCGGCCAGACCGTTGCCGTCGGCGTCCGCATCGGACACGCCGCAGCCGCAGATCCCCGGAACCGTCTTGTTGGGATCCTCGGGGCACAGGTCGATGTCATCGTCCAGGCAGTCCGGCACGCCGTTGCCGCTGGCATCGGCGTCGGAGAGTCCGCATCCGCAGATGCCCGGCAGAATCTTGTTGGGATCATTGGGGCACAGGTCGATTTTGGGGTCCAGGCAGTCGGGCACGCCGTTGAGGTTGTTGTCGGCGTCCGAGGCACCGCAACCGCAGATCCCCGGAACGGTCTTGTTGGGGTCGTCGGGGCACAGGTCGCTCGCCAGATCCAGGCAGTCGGGCTCGCCGTTGCCGTTCGCGTCGGCGTCGCTGGTATCGCAGCCGCAAACGCCCGGCAGAGTCTTGGCAGGATCGTTGGGGCACAGATCCACGGCATTCTCGAGGCAGTCCGGGATACCGTTGTTGTTGCCGTCCGCGTCGCTGGTACCGCATCCGCAGACGCCGGGAAGCGTCTTTTCCGGGTCCTCCGGACAGAAGTCAATGCCCGCATCCAGACAGTCCGGTACGCCGTTGCTGTCGGCGTCGTCATCCGACACCCCGCAGCCGCAGACGCCCGGCTCGGTCTTGCTGTCATCGGGGCAGAGGTCGGTAATGTCGTAGACCGGCGTAAGGATCACGTCATAGGTGATCACGCTGGTGTCGACGTAGAAGCAGGCCGTGGGCGTCGTGGGGTCCAGCCCCAGGCCCAGGAGGTCGTCGATCGCAAAGGCCGGGGACGCGACCCACTCCACGAACTCTCCGATGCCGGGACGCTGGTCGGCGACCACGGCCAGGACATCGCCGTCCAGGAGTTCCGTGGGCGTGGCGGTGGGTTCGCCCTCGTCCGGCGGAAGCGGATCCGCGCAGTCATCGACTTTGTAAAGAACAGCGCCGTTGCGCAGTTCCAGGGTCTGGGAAGCCTGGGCCGGCAAGGCACAGGCCAGGGCGAGAATGGCCATCGCGGCGGGCATTTTGTTACGCATGCTGCTTTCCTCTTTTTTCAGCAAGGCCGGGGCCTTGGCTGGATCCGTGACTGCGGGTTTAGCGTCCTCTCCGGTTGCGATGACGACGACCGAGGCTCAGGGCCCCGGCGCCGGCCAGCAGCAGCAGCGTGCTGGCAGGGTCGGGCACCACGTAGCCCTGGGCGTTGTCGATCCGCGGCCGCTTGGCCGGGTCGCTGTTCAGGCTGTTCATGTAGGCCGCGATGCCGATCCCGTTGCCCAGCTGGGCGGCCGGAGCGCCCGAACGCGAGGTCGTGAACTCCGGCGTCTCATCTCCCGCCCAGTTCAGCGAAACCGTCACCGTATCACCCTGCAGCTCGATGGTCACCTCCATGGAGGCAATCCCCGGGCTGGTCGAGAACTGCGTCGAAGGGCTCTGGCCCATGCCCGCCCAGGGCGACTCGTCCTCGTTGTAGAAGAACACGCTCGTGAATCCGGGCGTGCTGTTGGACGAAACCAGGCGGACCTGGATGAACTTGCCGGTCACGTCGTTGTAGCCGACGATGCCGCCGACCCACTGGGACGCGTAAGTGCCGTGCTCGACGGTAAACCGGATCTTGTTCTCCAGCAGCAGGCTGTCGGGGTTCTGGTAGATGACATGGGCCCGCTCGATTCCCTCACTGGTGACCGCCTGGCCGGTGGAGATCAGCGGCTCGGCCGCATAGTCCGGCGTCGATACCGGGCTCCACTTGGGCCCTCCCAGCGCCGTTCCCAGGGTGTAGCCGTCGAAATCGTCCAGCATCACCCAGTTGGCCTGCGCGGCCCCGGCACACAACGTCACTCCCGCCAGCAGTCCGATCCATCCACTCCTGCGCATACATCCTCTCCTCTCGATGTAAGGGAAGTCTGCCCGGCCGCCTGCGGTGCGCGCACCTTCCACCTGCCAGTCGGCGACCGGCGTTCCTCCATGCCAAAACAAGACCGGGAAGCGCTCGCGCTGGGGAGTTCGTGCACGCGAACGCTTGGCCCAAGAGGGCATCCACACGCTCTCATTGACTTCTATGCCCGGCGGTCCGGCAATCTCAAGCGCGGGCTTGTAAATATTGGTGTTTTTCTCCCCCGGCCTTTTCGGGAGGCACGGCCTTTGTCCCGGCCAAAGGGCGCGTCCGCCCAGCCGGGGCGCCAACCGGCAGGCCCGCCATCCCGGCAGCGTCCTCAGGCAGCCTGCGTCCGATAATCGCAAGTCTGGAGGCCCGGCAGCCCGAATTCAGCCGGGTTCAGAGAATGCTGTCGGGACGCATCGACCCCGGGACTCAAGAGGGCGTGGAAATCGGCCAGACCGCTGTCTATCGGCCGTCCGGGGAGATCTGCGGCCCCAGACGGGCTCGAACCAGCGGGATGTAGTCGGGCCTCTGGGGGTTCAGCAGAGACTGAAACAACACCAGCTCGCCGACGGGGAAGGACCGGCCGCTGAAGCCCGCCGCCCGCTCCAGGGCCGCACGGATCTCAGAGCCGGCCGGGCCCGGCCGGACGCGCCCGATGGTCAGGTGGGGGTGGTAAGGCCGGTCTTCAAAGCCGTAGCCACAGGACTCCAGCATCGCCTGGCAGGTCCTCTGGCAGTGACGCAGCGCGGGCAGATCCCCCCTCACACCGGCCCAGATGACCCGGACCGGTCCGCGTGGGGGGAAACAGCCCGTGCTCTCCAGTCGCAGGTCGAAGGCCGGGAGCCCCCCGGCGGCGTCCGTGACCGCCCGACAGATCGCCGGGACCTCGGCCTCGGGCACCTCGCCAAGGAAGCTCAACGTCAGGTGGATCTGGCCGGGCCGGGTCCAGCGGACCTGCCGATCCAGTGCCCGGAGGCTGCGCTGCAGGCTCTCCAGCTCGGCCTGCCCGGCCGGCGGCAGTTCAATCGCCAGGAAGCACCTCATGTCCCGGTCCCCTATCACCTCAGAGCTACATTCGACCGGCAGCGGATGGTCAGACGGCCTCCCGCGCGCAATCAGGCGGCAAGCCCAGGATGTCCCGGGCGTCGGGCACATCTGGCTCCGTCGGCTTGCGGATCGAACCGGCGGCGCCGCCAAATCCAGCGTGGGAAAGCTCTTACGCACATGGTGCCGCCGCCCGGCTCCGGCCATCGGCACCGGGCCGGATTTCCTGCCTTTACGCCGCCGGCGTCAATATCGTCGCCGGGAGTCACGCAGCCGGCCGGCGGGGGCCGCCCCGGTCCACTGACACAGCGGCTGGAAGGCAGACAGGCCGTTGTGGAGCAATTATACCTGCTCCGGGCCGCCAATCCCCGGGCAAACCGGGGGCACGCCCCGGCTGGGCGGTTTCCCCGACCGGACCCCGGGGGCGGAAAAGGACCGCCGGTCCACTTGCTTAAAGCTTTCAGATCGGTTATTGTGTATTCAGTGGGCGCGACCAGCGCGCCCGGACGCATCTGCCCGCGGCCGTCGGGCCCGGCGATATCTGTACGGAATTCAAAGCTCGGAGACCCAAGGCATGGCCTGCCGGCGCTCCGCCGAAATCGATCGTCGCCTGACCGCCATCCTGGCCGGGGTGGGAGCGGCGGCGGCGGTCGGGCTGATGATCTATATGGCGTTCTTCAGCGGCGGCCGGGCGGCGGCCGACGATTACCAGGCCATGCATGCCCGGTGCAAGGCCTGCGGCGGGCAGTTTACCATCGCCGCCGAGGCCGCGGCGGCCGAACGGGCGGCCGCGGGGGATCCGCGCAAGGACCTCAACTGCCCGTTGTGCGGCAAGAAGAATGCCGCATCGACGATGACCCGGTGCGACCGTTGCGGCAAGTACTATCTTCCGCCCGACAACGCCGCAGCCGGGCAGAGGAAGTGCTCGCACTGCGGCTTCGACCCGGACGCGCCGTGAAGGGCCGATCGGGCCGCAGGCCGGCCGGGCGGGATGACATGTCGGTCGGCGCCGGCAGCACGCCGGCTGGACGTGGGTGAAGCGGAGGTAATCATGATTCCGTCGATCTGCCCGAACTGGAAACCCGGCCACACCTGCACGCCTCGGCCCGACCGGGCGCGGGGCTTCACGCTGATCGAAGTGCTGGTGGTCGTGGCGATCATCGCCCTGCTGGTGTCCATTCTGCTGCCGTCCCTGCGGACGGCGCGCGATCAGGCCAAGGCCGTGGCCTGTCAGAGCAACATCCGCCAGATGGGTGTAGCCATCCAGTGCTTCACGGCCGACCACAAAGGCTACTACCCCGACGCCCAGCGCTGGCTGACCTGGACGCCGTGGTACTGGGGGGGCAAGGACCCGGTGGAGTTCACCGCTCCGCGGGCCAACCCGGTCTCCGGCCGGCAGGAGAGCTGGCTGCTGCGCTATCTGAAGAATCCCGAGGTCTACCTCTGCCCGGTCGATAACGGCGAGCGGTTCTGGAAGGATGCGCCCAACGAGTGGCAGGCCATGCCCGCCGGGAGCACCAGTTATTCGATGCAGGGCGTGCTACAGCAGCTGGTCGCCGGCCGGTACGAGGGCAAGAACCAGGCTCCGCCGTTTGCCAGTGCCTACCCCGAGAGCAACCGTATGAGCTCGGTCTGGTACAACGAAGGCATCCTGCTGGAGACTCCGGCCCGGGTCATGCTGATGATGGAGGAGTCGGAGCTCTCGCCCTTCAACGACGGCTACGTGGACTGGGAGGGCTACTGGGAGACCGGCTTCAAGGCCCAGACCGACAAGCTCACCGTGCGCCACCGGGGCAAGGGCCACCTGCTGATGTTCGACGGGCACGTCGAGGGGCTGCGGTCGGAGAAGGAGTTCAACGAGGCCACCATGCGGGCGTCGCAGAACTCCGGGCGGCTCTACGGGGCGCTCTACTCCGACAACGGCCAGTGGAAGATCCGCACCCGGCCGCACAAGCAGCCCCGGGACAAGACCCACGGCGCCGTCAGGAACTGACGCACCCCCGCGTTGGATCGCCAGGACCGCGCCGCGAATGGTGCATGAAACGCACGGTGTCGCGCTCGCCGCCGCGCAGCGCCGTCATGGCCTCAAATCGCCGCCGCGAAGCACCGTAGCGGCCGGCGCCCCTGCCGGCCGTCGAACATGGTCGCACATCGGCGTCGCGCAGCGCCGTAG
>CAZSYS010000064.1:11680-16983 GCA_964611365.1 uncultured Planctomycetales bacterium | reverse complement strand
ACCGGCGAGGGCCCCATCTCGCTGCCCGAACAGGCGGTCGTGGCGGCGGCGCTGGAGGACTGCCTGGGTTCCGGGGCCCGGGGTGTCGAGATCGGCAGGCTTTCGCGGGGGGTTCTGACTCTGCTGGTGGCGGATGCGGCGCGGGCCTGCGCGTTGCGGTTGCGCTGGGCGGACAGCCTGGGCGACCTGCTGCGCCGTCGGGTGCCGGAGGCGGGCATCCGCAGCGTTTCATTCCGGGTTCGTTCAGGCGGGCGGCGGCCCGCGGCGGAAGGTTGACGGCGATCGATGACGGACTTCGAGCAGCGCGAGGAATCGGCGGAACAGGGCGGGCAGGCGGAGGCCGGCGTTCTTCCCGGCGAACCGGCCCCGGCGGCGGCGGATCACGTCTACGACGAGTCGGCGATTAAGGTTCTGGAGGGCCTGGAGGCGGTTCGCAAGCGTCCGGCCATGTACATCGGCGACACCGGAACGGCCGGGCTTCATCACCTGGTGTACGAGGTGGTGGACAACGCCATCGACGAGGCCATGGCGGGCTTCTGCACCCGCATTTCGGTCACCATCGGCGCCGACGGCAGCTGCTCGGTCACGGACAACGGGCGCGGTATCCCGGTGGGCGAGATGGTGCACCCGGACCCGAAGATTCACGGGAAGCCGGCGGTCGAGGTGTGCATGACCGTGCTGCACGCCGGGGGCAAGTTCGACCGCGACAACTACAAGGTCTCCGGCGGGCTGCACGGGGTCGGGGTCAGCGTGGTGAACGCCCTGTCCGAGTGGCTGCGGGTGCAGGTTCAGCAGGGGGGCAAGATCTACGAGATGAGCTTTGCCCGCGGGGTGACCGCGGTTCCGCTGCGGATCATCGGCGAGGCCCGTTCGACCGGGACGCGGGTGACGTTCAAGCCCGACCGCCAGATCTTTCCGGACTGCGACTTCAAGTACGAGACGCTGCGCAACCGGATCCGCGAGCTGGCCTATCTCAACGACAACGTGGAGATCAAGCTGCGCGACGAGCGCAGCGGCCAGGAGGAGACGTTCGTTTTCGCCGACGGGCTGCGGGAGTTCGTGCGTCACCTCAACGAGGGAAGCGAGCCGCTGCATCAGCGGGTGATCTCCATCCACGGCGAGGACGCCGGGCAGCGCCTGGTGGTGGACATTGCGCTGCAGTGGAACGACGGCTACGTCGAGAACGTCGCCTGCTTCGCCAACAACATCCGCAACATCGACGGCGGCACCCACCTGGTCGGCTTCCGCTCGGCCCTGACCCGCACGCTGAACGCCTATGCCAAGAAGGAGAATCTGCTCAAGGGAAGTCTGGTGACGACCGGGGAGGACTGGCGCGAGGGTCTGACCGCCATCATCTCGGTCAAGGTGCCCGAGCCGCAGTTTGAGGCCCAGACCAAGGTGCGGCTGATGAACCCCGAGGTGGAGACGTTCGTCACCCAGACGGTGAACGAGCAGCTGGCCAACTTTCTCGAGGAGAACCCGGCCGAAGCCCGGCGGATCGTTCAGAAGGGCATTCAGGCCGCCCAGGCCCGGGAGGCGGCGCGCAAGGCCCGGGATCTGACCCGCAAGAGCGCGCTCAACGCCGGCGGAATGCCCAGCAAGCTGTGGGACTGCCGCACGACCGACCGGGATTCCGGCGAGCTGTTCATCGTCGAGGGACAGAGCGCCGGGGGCAGCGCCAAGACCGGCCGCGACAGCGAGTTTCAGGCGGTGCTGCCGCTGAAGGGCAAGATTCTCAACGTCGAGAAGGCCCGCATCGACAAGATGCTCGGCCACGAGGAGATTCAGACGCTGATCGTGGCCGTGGGGTGCGGCATCGGGGCCGACGAGTTCGACGTGGAGAAGCGGCGCTACGGCAAGATCATCATCATGTGCGACGCCGACGTCGACGGCAGCCACATCCGCACCCTGCTGCTGACCTTTTTCTTCCGGCACATGCGTCCGCTGATCGAGCGCGGGTGCATCTATGTGGCCCAGCCGCCGCTGTATTTCCTCAAGAAGGGCAAGCGCAGCGAGTACGTGCTGAATGACGCCATTCTCAGCGTCAAACTCCGGTCGTGGGGTCTGGAGGGCACCTGCCTGGCGGTGCGCGACGGCCAGGCGGAGCGTCTGATCGCCGGCGAGGAAATGAGCCGGCTGTACGCCCTGCTGGAGGAGCTCGAGCAGAAGGCCCGGATCCTGCGCCGCCGCGGCATCGAGCTGCGTCCGCTGATCGAGCGGCACCTCGACGAGCGCGGGCGCCTGCCGGCCTACCGCCTCACGGTTTATCGCCCGGACGCGGACGCCCCGGTGGAGTATTACGGCTACGACGATGAGGAATTCGAGGAGTTCTGGACGCGCGAGTCCGCCCTCGGCGGAGACGTCCAGCTGATCGAGGCCAGCCTGGGGATCACCACGGGTGCCGATACCGCCGCCCGGCACCGCGTGGTCCGCAGCGATCTCACCGAGTGTCGGGCCATTCAGGACGTGATCGCCCAGCTGACCGCCATGGGGCTGACCATGACCGACTATTACGCCACCCGCGAGGAGAACATCGACGGCACCCTGCCCCCGGCGCGTTTTGTGCTCCGCAGGCAGGGCGGGGCCGACCGCGAGCTCAACAGCCTCGGCGAACTGGTCGCCGCGGTCCGCGAACTCGGCGGCGAGGGTATCGAGGTGCGGCGCTTCAAGGGTCTGGGCGAGATGAACGGCGAACAGCTCTGGACGACCACCATGGACCCGGCTCACCGCGGGCTGCTCAAGGTGGTCATCAGCGAGGACAACGCCGACCCGGAGCAGCAGGCCGTCGATGCCGAGGAAGCCAACCGGATCTTCTCCATTCTGATGGGCGACGACGTCGAGTCGCGACGCGTGTTCATCGAGAACAACGCCGCCCTGGTCAAGAACCTGGACGTCTGAGCGGGCCGGTGGATTGCTTTGGGGTTGTGGCTGTGTTTCAGCCTTTCGGGCCGGCTATATTTTTCCCCGCCTTCCTGTTTTACCTGTCTTCTCTCGCCCCTTTGGCCCGGAGGCTGACTTCGGTCGGTTCTTCAGGTGATTTTACGTGATTTCAGCCGGATGGCGGCCTAGTATCCGTTGTCAGGAATCGCATCTGCCATCTCGGCCGTTGTTCTTCTTTTGTTCGCAGGATCAGGCCGCCGGAGTGAAAAAAGGCTTCAGGACCGACCCGCGGCGCGGCGACCGCATCGGTTGAACAGACAGTTGCCTGGAGGATACGGAAGATGGTCGAATCAAGAAAAGTGCTCATTCTGACAGCGTTTCTCGTCTGTACCGCGGCCGTCCACGCCACGGTCATCATTCAGGATGACTTTGAGTCGTATGCCAACACGGCCGCGCTGAACGCCGTCTGGCCCAAGGGTACCGGCACGGATGCGGATTCCTTTCTGGTCGCCGGCTTCAACGGGCCGACCGTTCCGGGTAATCAGGCCGTCGAAATCACGACGGCTGCCGCCCGGCGCGACTATTCGTTCACGCCGACGCTGCTGAACGCGGGCGAGTATCTCCTGTGGGCCTTCGACTTCGAGGATCGGGTGGGATCCAGCACCACCGGGCGCCAGTACGGTCAGCTCCTGTCCAACAGTGCCCAGTCCGGCGGGGCACTGAACGAGCTGATCGCCGTCGGGCAGTATAACACCGTGACCAAGCCCGGTCAGGTCTACAGCAGTTCGAAGTATCAGGCGCGGGTGGCCTTCGCGCCGGGTCAGGGCTGGTTCAATCTGAACACCGACCGGTCGGTCGGCTGGCATCGCTTCGAGGTGCGCATCTACCAGAGCGGGACCGTTGATTTCTACGTGGACGGCCAGCCTGACACGCTCGGTCTGCCGCACGTGGGCGCGTGGTGGTACCAGGCCCGGATCGGCTCGGGTCTCAGTTCGACGGCGGCGGCCCGGTATGACAATTACCTGCTGCAGGTCCTGCCCGAGCCGGGCGCGGCTCTGCTGCTGGGCCTGGGTTCCCTGCTGTGGCGGCGCCGTCGGATCTGATCTGCACCGAACGGCCGGCATGTCGGACGAATCTGGCAGACGGGACCGTGCCCCGGCGGCACGGTCCCGTTTTTCATGACCGGATCGCGCGGGGGCGCCGGGTGTTTGACCCCCGCGGCGGGCCGGGGTATGGAGACACGCGCGGCCGGAGTTGGCCGGGAGCCCGCCGGTTGCCCCGGCTTCCGGCCCCCCCCCGCAACGGGGATCAGCCAATGAATGCCCGCCAGCGGGCCCGTGACCTGGCCCGGGAGTACCTGAGTCGCGGCTCGTTTCTCGACTGGTTCGAGAGCCTGTATGCCTCCGCCGGCGACAACCCGGAGGTCGTGCCCTGGGCCGACGGACGCCCCAACCCTTATCTGGTCGAGTGGATCAGGGAGGTCGGGCTGCCGGTGCCCGGGTTCCGGGCCGTGGTCGTCGGCTGCGGACTGGGTGACGACGCGGAGTTTCTGGCGGCCTGCGGTCTGGCGGTCACAGCCTTCGATCTGGCCCCCAGTGCCGTCGGCTGGTGCCGGCGCCGGTTTCCGCATACGCAGGTCGATTATTCGGTTGCGGATCTGCTGAATCCTCCCGTTCACTGGCATCGGCGGTTTGATCTGGTGTTCGAGGCCTACACGCTTCAGAGCCTGCCGCCGGACATGGTCCGCCGGGCGGTGACCGGAACAGCCGGTCTTCTGGCCCCGGGGGGCCGGCTTCTGGTGGTGACCCGGGCCCGTGACGAGAGCGAGCCGGCGGACGGGCCGCCCTGGCCGCTGAGCCGCGCGGAGCTGCGGGCCTTCATCGACGAGGGGCTCACCGAGGTCGGCTTCCACGATGATCTGGACCGCCGCGAGGATCCGCCCGTGCGGCGGTTTCGGGTCCTCTACGAGCGTCGGGGGGGTCTCTGAGCGTCTGCTCCCGGCCGTTTCCGTGAACGCACTTTACAGGCGCGCCGCGATGGGTGAGAATTCGCGCGCCGTCGCCGGGCCTGTCGGGCGGCGGTCGGTGCGACCGGCTGGGCCGTGTCGCTGCGGTGATCCGACCGGCCGGGTTCTGAAACCCATGCGCATCCTCCTGATCGGAAACGGCGGGCGCGAGCACGCTCTGGCCTGGAAGATCCGGCAGTCTCCGGCCGTCTCGCAGTTGTACTGTGCCCCGGGCAATGCCGGAACGGAGTCGCTGGCCGAGAACGTGTCCATCGACGCCGGCGATGTGCCCGCCCTGGTGCGTTTCGCCCGGGAGCAGCGGATCGACCTGGCGGTCGTCGGGCCGGAAGACCCGCTGGTGGCGGGGCTGGTCGATGAGCTGACTGCCGCCGGCGTGCGGGCGTTCGGGCCGGACAAG
>CAZSYS010000064.1:0-11580 GCA_964611365.1 uncultured Planctomycetales bacterium | reverse complement strand
GGGGCTGGTCGATGAGCTGACTGCCGCCGGCGTGCGGGCGTTCGGGCCGGACAAGGCCGCCGCCCGGCTCGAGGGCGACAAGTCCTGGGCCAAGGAGCTCATGCGTCACCGTTCCGTGCCGACCGGCGAGGCCCGGATCTTCACCAAGTTCCGCGACGCCCGCACCTACGTCGCCAGCCGCGACAGCGCCGTGGTGGTCAAGGCCGCCGGGCTGGCCAGGGGCAAGGGGGTGATCGTCTGCGAGGACCCGGCCGCGGGCATTCTGGCCCTGGAGCGGATCATGGTCCAGCGCGAGTTCGGGTCCGCCGGCGACGTGGTGCTGGTCGAGGAGCGTCTGGCCGGCCCGGAGGTCAGCGTGCTGGCCTTCGTCGACCGCCACACGATCTACATCATGGAGACCGCCCAGGACCACAAGCCCGTCGGCGAGGGTGACACCGGTCCGAACACCGGCGGCATGGGAGCCTACAGTCCCACCGGTCTGCTGGACGACGCCCTCATCCGGCAGGTGGAACGCGAGGTCTTCGTGCCGATCATCGACGCGATGCGCACCTGCGACATCGTCTACCGGGGCGTGTTGTACGCCGGCCTGATGCTCACCGCCGGCGGTCCGAAGGTGCTGGAGTTCAACTGCCGCTTCGGCGACCCCGAGACCCAGCCGCTGATGATGCGGCTGCAGTCGGATCTGGTGGCGGTGATGAACGCGGTGGCCGACGATCGCCTCGAGGAGGTCACGCTGAACTGGAGCCCGCGGGCGTCGGTCTGCGTGGTCATGGCCGCGGGCGGCTATCCGGGGCCCTACGAAAGCGGCAAGCGCATCACCGGCCTGGAAGCCGCCGGCGCCGTGCCCGAGACGGTGGTGTTTCACGCCGGCACGAGGCGCGTCGGGGCCGACATCGTCACCGCCGGCGGGCGGGTGCTGGGCGTGACCGCCCTGGGCGACGACTTCAATCAGGCCCGCGAGCGCGCCTATCGGGCGGTGGACTGCATCCGCTTTGAGGGGGCTTACTGCCGCCGCGACATCGGTTTCCGGGCGGCCAGAAGTTGAGGCTGAACCGGCTGCCATCGCACCCCCGGCCGCGGCAGGACGATGGGGCATCGTCCCGGGAGGCATCGGCCGTCGCACGGTCGATGAGGAACCTCACCCGGGCTGCCGCCTTCCGCGTACGCATGGAAGTTGGCCGGGTTTGCCCGTGGTGAAGGAGCCGCGGTCATGCAATGGATCGTTCTGACAGGGTTGCTGCTGGCGGCGACGCCGGCGGCGGGCCGGGCCGGCGAGGGCCCTCACGTCATCATCCTGCTGGCCGACGACCTGGGATGCGGTGACCTCGGCTGCTACGGCGCCGGCGACGTCCGGACCCCGCACATCGACGCTCTGGCGGCCGCGGGCATCCGGCTGACCTCCTACTACGCGCCCGCGCCGATCTGCGCCCCCTCGCGGGCGGCGATGCTCACCGGCCGCTACCCCTCGCGGGCGGGTATGTCGGCCCTGCGGAACGTCCCTTCGGGCATGAACGAGCCGGGCATGCCGGCCGGCGAGGTGACCATCGCCGAGCTGGCCCGCCGGCGCGGCTATGCCACCGGCGTATTCGGCAAGTGGCACCTGGGCTCGACCGGCGATACCCGCCCCAACGCGCAGGGTTTCGACCTGTTCGTCGGCCATCACGCCAGCTGCATCGATTCCTGGTCACACCTGTATTACGCCGGCGAACCCTGGTACCACGACCTCTACCGCAACGACCGGGAGATCTTCGAGGACGGCGTGTTTCTGACCGACCTGATCACCCGCGAGACGCTGGCCTTCATCGACGCCCATGGCGATCGACCGTTCCTGGCCTATGTGGCCTACAATGTGCCGCACTACCCGTACACCGCTCCGGCCCGCTTCCTGCAGCGCTACGCAGAGCTGCCCGAGCCCCGGAGGACGCATGCCGCGATGGTTGCGGCCATGGACGAGTCGGTCGGGGCGATCATCGATCGCCTGCGGGAGCGCCGGATGCTGGAGCGCACGCTGGTGATCTTCGCCAGCGACAACGGGGCTGCGAGCCTCTCGAAGCGCGGCGAGGGCGGCGGCTCGAACGCGCCGTACCGGGACTACAAGCGCAGCCTGTTCGATGGCGGCATCCGCGTGCCGGGCATCGTCGCCTGGCCGGGCACGCTGCCGGCGGGCGTTGTGCGCGACGAGCCGGCGATCGGGATGGACGTCCTGCCGACCGTGGCCGAAGCGATCGGCGCGCCCCTGCCGGAGGACCGGGTGATCGACGGCCGCAGCTGGCTGGGATCGGCGGACCGGCCTGCCCCGGCCTGTCAGCCGCGGCAGCTGTTTTTCGAGTGGGACGGCCAGCTGGCGGTGCGCGACGGGCGCTGGAAGCTGGTTGATCAGGGGCTGATCTACGATCCCGCCGGCGGCGGGACGCGGGTGCGGCGGCTTGCGGGCCGGGACGCACTGTTTCTCAGCGATCTGGCCGCAGACCCCGGCGAAACCGTGAATCTGCGGGACCAGCACCCCGAACAGTGTGCCCGGCTGCTGGAGGCCTGCCGGGCCTGGCGCGAGAGTCTGCGGGCCGATTCTGCGGCCTCCAGATCTCCGGAGGACGATTCTCCCCCAGGTACCGCTTCGCGGCAGGATCCCTCCTGATCGAAACGGCGATGAAGGGTTCCCGGCAGATCAGGCGATGGGTCATCTCGTCATCGCCCCGGCGCGGAGGCAGCATCCGGCCGGACCGGATCGTCGGTGCGTCGGGCTGCGGCGGTCACGGTCGGGCGATGCTGAAGGACAGGCGCTGCTGGTCGGCCGTGCCGCCGATGCGGTCTTCCAGCGTGACCTTGAGCACGTATTCCCCCACCGGCAGATCCGCCGGCAGGTGGATGGGGAATCCGATGAAGAAGTCCCGCCGCGGGCTGCGCGAGTGATCCTCCAGCTGGGGCTGGCTGCGCTGCCAGAGGCACTTGCCGGCGGCGTCGAAGACCTCGACGGTCTCGGACATCAGCGTGCGCAGCCGGCCGTCGGGCGTGGGTTCGCAGCGGAAGTTGGTCACCTCGGTGTACACATAGGCGTGCACCGGCTTGCCGGCCGGGAACCGCAGCGGCTGAATCGGCTCATAGACCCCGAAGCTGTCCACCCGGGTCACCAGGGCGATCTTGGGCATGATCACGCCGGCCTGCTGCCCCAGGGCCCGGCAGAGATCCTGGGCGGCGCCCAACGCCGCGGCGGTCGCCTCGGTCGGGTTGCGGATCGCCCGGCGGGCGTCCGCGACCACCCGCAGAACCCGGGTCATCAGTTCGGCCTGCACCGGATCGAGGCCCTGGGGTTCCGCGGTCGCCTCCTCGTCGCGGTTGTCGGCGATCTGCAGCAGCCGCAGGTTGAACTCGTCGTCCAGGCGGGGCGGCTGCCGGGCCATGGTCTGCTTGCGATGTTCGATCAGGGAGGGCAGGTCCGCCGGCCCGGCAGCGGCGCCGGGCAGGGAAGCCTGGTTGACGGCTGCTGCTGCGGCGGAGCCCTCGCCGGAGGGCGAGGCGGGCAGTACGGCGCGCACCTCGAGGATCTCGACGGTCGGGGGTTCAACGTCGGCATCCGCGACCTCCGCGGCGGGTGCGGGCGCCGGCCGCTCAGGCTGCAGGTCGGCCGGCGAGGCATCGCCGGTCGGGTCGGCCGGGACGACTGCGGGGTCGGGAATCTCGGATGGTTGAACCCACGCGGGTTCGGCTTCGGCGGGCCTGGTCTGGGCGGCCGCCGGCTCCGGTCCGGTCACCGCCGGGAGGTCGGGGGCGAGTTCGCCGGTCAGCCCGGTCGGGCGGGGCTCCGGGATTGTCGGCGCGTCGACCGAGGCCTGCGACGCCGGGTCCGTTTGCCGGTCCGTCTCCCCGAGCCGTTCGAGCCTGCGGACGTAGGACTCCAGCCGCGGATCGACGGAATCGGTCTGGCTCTCTTGGACCTCGGCGAAGGGCCCATCGGCCAAGGCGTCCGGTCCGGCATCCGCGTCGATCGGACGGCTGGTCGGAGACCCGGTGACCGGATCGGCGGTCAGTCCGGCTTCGTTCCAGCGGCCCCAGGAAACGGCCTGGCTTCCACACCCGGCCAGCGCCGCGGCCAGCACCGCGGCCAGTGTCATCCGTGACGTCTCGGCTTTCATGAGATGGCATCCGTTCCGGGCGCCGGGACTCCCGGCCTCCGCGGCCGCCGAGGGTCAGCCGGTGGCCCTGCGAGCCTGCGGCCGCCGGCACATCCGCACGATGAAGGACTCGATGGCCGCATGAACGCTCGAGCGGCCGGTCTTGGCGGCCACGTCGGCTTCGAGCAGCTCGCAGAGCATCTGCTCGACCTGGTCGGTGGTGAAGGCCTGCAGTTCGGCGCGTAACCGGCGTTCGTCCCAGGTTTTCACGATCTCCATGATGGTCTTCAGCGGCGTGCCGGCCTCCAGGGCCAGCCGGGCCTGCAGCAGGCGGCGCACGGTGTAGGCAATGCCGGCCACCGCCCGCTCCCCGGCGGCACGGTCGGTCTGGATGACCTCCTCCCACTGGCGCAGGGCGGCGGCCTCATCGCGGGCCGCGATGGCCGAGAGAATGTTCCAGACCTTCTCCTCCTTGCAGAAGCTGACCAGGGCCTCCACGTCCGCCAGGGTGATCCGCGGCTGGTCGCCGGCATGCAGGGCCAGCTTGTGCAGTTCGGCGATCAGCACTCCCAGATTCGGACCGATCTGGGCGCACAGCAGCGCCGCGGCCTGCGGTTCGATGGCTTTTCCGCAGCGCCGGGGACACTCGGCGGCCACCCATTCAGACAGTCTGGAGGGCTTGGGGGCCTCGCAGCGGATCACCTCGCCGGCCCGGGCGATCAGCTTGTGCAGGCGGGTGTTGGCCGGAAGCGACCGGCACTCGAGCACCAGCACGCCGGTTTCGCAGGGCCGCTCGACGTAGGCCTCCAGGTGCGGGCGATGCTGGGTAATGAACCGGTCGGCCTCGCGGACCACGACCACGCGCCGCGGGGCCAGGAACGGCAGGGTCCGCAGCTCATCGAGAATGACCGCCAGCTCGACCGCGCCGGAGCCGTCATACTCGCCCAGCGCCAGGCGGCGATCGGCTCCTTCAAGGGAGCGTTCGACGATGTCCGCGACCGCCTCCTGCCGGAGAAAGGCTTCCGCGCCGCACACCGCGTAGACGGGCGCCGCCGCGCCGCTCGTGGCTGTTCTTCGACCGGTCATCGGGTGGTCTCCCGCGACGCACCTTCAACGGTTCGGGGCGGCCCCGGCCGTTCCGGCGGCCCCGGGCTCGGCGTAGGTCTCGAGCCGCGAGCGGGCCTTCTCGATGATCGCCCTGGCCGAGGCATCCACGCTCATCGCCCGCCGCCAGTGGGCCCGGGCCTCGGCGGTCTGACCCATCAGGAACAGCACGTCACCCAGGTCGAACCACGCCTCGGCGCAGCGTTCATCGGCCGCCAGCCGCCTGTGAAGCACGTCGCGGGCCTGAGCATACCGGCGCCGGGCCAGGTGGGCCAGAGCCGCGCCGCGCAGGGCCTCGGGGTCGTCGCCCCGGCGGGCCAGAATGCGGTTGTAGAGTTCCAGGGCCTGCTCGTAGTCGTGCTGGTCGGCGTAGATCCAGGCCAGGCGGCTGACGGCCTCGGGCATGTCCGGGTCGATCTCCAGAGCCTCGCGCAGGCGCTCGGCGGCCACGGCGTGCTGTCCGCGTTCCATGTGCCAGGCGGCCTGCCGGGCGAGTTCCTCGGCCGCGCGGCGGCGTTCCGCCGGCAGCGGGTTCATTGAGGACTCGACCGGTCGGGTCGATGCGGTCTGCTGCGCCGGGGGGACGACCGGCGGGCCGGCGGATGCCTCGGTTCTGACGTCGCTGGCCGGTCGGAGAGAGACCGGCACGCTGACCGGTCCGAAGGTCCGCTCGACGACGTGGCCGCCGAGGTCACGGACGCTCAGCAGCAGCGTCAGCTCGCCGTGGACGTCGTCCGGCACGGTCCAGTCGTATCGCCCGCTGTTCAGTGCCGCCGGGTCGATGACCCGCCAGGCACGGTCGTCGGGGGTCCGGAAGGACAATGACACCGGCCGGCCCGGCAGGTTGTCGTCGTAGGCCGTCCAGGCGAGCCGCAGGGTCCGGCGCAGGGCGAAGTCCTCGCCGGGTTCGACGCGGTCCCACTGCGCCAGCGGGGGAGTGCCGTCCACGAAGATCCAGCGCTGCGGAGCTTCGCGCGGCCGGGGATCCTCCCGCGAAACCCTCCGGCCGTCACGCACCAGCAGAATGAAGCCGTAGAGCCCCTCGCTCGGCGCGGTGTACTCCAGCGGGCCGGCCTGGCCATCCTTTGAAGCGACACGCTGCCATGTGACTCCGCGGTCGCGTGTGCTCCAGAGCTCGACGACGGCCGAAGGTCCGGCGCCCCCGACACGGTAGTGAAACTCCAGCCGGCGGGAGGGCACCGACAGAGGTCCGTGGCTTTCCGACGGCGACTGGGCGAGCAGAACCGAGGCCAGCAGCGCAGGGATCACGCCAGCCGCCGGCGCGGCGGCCCGACGGAAGGTCCGGGCCCCTGAGCGAGGAATCGGTCGGCGTGATCGGATCAGCGGCATCCGTGCCTCCCGGCGTCGCGACGTTCTCGGCCGCGCCACCTTCAGCCGGTATCCTCCGGCGACGATGGGTTTTATCGGAGCCTTCGGCGCGGGAACTGAAGGCCTGCGCGCAGGCCGTTTTCGCCCCCGGCCAGCCACAAGCTTCGCTAGTACAGGTAGATAGCGCTGGCGACGGGGAGATAGAGCAGCAGAAAAGACAGTTCTCCGGCCAGTCCGGTGGCCAGAATCGTCTCTTCGGTCTGGCCGCGTTCGCGCCGGCCGAGGAGGAAGGCGGTGAAGTAGGCGGCCACCAGCGTACCCACGGCCACCAGTACGGCGTGTCCGAGATAGACCTGCGGAGCGGGAATGTACAGCAGGGTCAGCAGCGCCGCGGCGGCCCATCCGGCGCCGACCGCCCGCAGGCCCATGGTCCTGGTCAGCCGGACGGCCCGGTCCGAGGCCCCCGGTGCCGGGCGGCCGATGGCGGCCGCGAGCATCATCGCCCAGCGTCCCCAGACCGGCATGAGGATCAGCGGGCGGTAGATTGGCGCCGGATACAGGATTCCAAGGTGCTGTCGCCAGTCGGCCGGATGCGGTCGGGCGCCGTAGGGCAGCGACAGCAGCAGGGCCTGCTTGAGCAGCACGATCAACAGGACGGCCAGCACTCCGCCGACGACGGCGGCGCCGCGGGCGTCGTCGGCGTCACGGCGGCGAGAGAACAGGGCGGCGCTTCCGGCCATGAGCCGGTATCCGAACCACGCCAGGTCCACGGTGAGCAGCGACACCGTGGGCACCAGGCGCATGCGGTGATACTCGCCGAAAAGCCGCCAGACCACGCTGAAGACAACCGCGTAGAGGATGCCGATCAGCAGTCCCCAGCACACGAAGCAGTACCCGGCAAGGCGATCGTTTTCATCCGGTGCGTCGGTTCGCGGATCGAGCGGCAGGAGAAACCGTCCGGTCTGCAGGAAGGCTGAAGCCCCAGCGGCGAGCCGTCCGCGGGGCCCGGCGGATCCGGCCGGGCCCGGTGGGGCGGGAGCCTGGCTGGCGTGGGACTCATTCACCGGCGCGAGCCTCGGCCACCGCCTTCAGCCAGCGGGCGGCCGCGTCGCGGATGCCGGCGAGATCCCGTTCGCGGATCGCCCTGGCGGTGACCAGGGCCGAGCCGATTCCGACGGCCGAGGCTCCGGCCCTGATGAACGCCGCCACGTTGTCCAGGGTGATGCCGCCGGTGGGGATCATGCGGATCTGAGGCAGCGGCCCCTTGAGGTCCCGGATGTATCCCGGCCCGAGCGAGGACGTGGGAAAGACCTTGACGTAGTCGGCGCCGGCCTGCCAGGCGCGGACGATCTCGGTGGGGGTGAGGGCTCCGGGCATGACCGGAACGCCGTAGCGGCGGCACAACTCGACGGTGGCCGGGTCGAACGAGGGTGCGACCACGAACTGAGCCCCGGCGAGGATGGCGGCCCGGGCGGTTTCGGCGTCCAGGACGGTGCCGACGCCGATGGCCGCTTCGTCGCCGATGGCCTCGCGGGCGGCGTGGATCACGGCCAGCGCGTCCGGCGTGGTCATGGTGACCTCGATGCAGGTGAGCCCGCCCTCGCGCAGGGCCTGCACCACATCGACGAGTTCTCCGCCGCCGGAGGCCCGGATGATCGCGATCACCCCGGTGGACTCGATGCGGTGGATGATGTCGGCAGCCTTGAGCACGCGTGTGGTCCTCCGCCCGGAACCGGTCGCGCCGGTCAGGTGATCCGGGTCACGATCAGCGTGTCGTTCTGTCCGCCGAAGCCGAAGCTGTTGCTCAGGCAGGCGTCGACCCTGGCCGGTCGGGCCTGGTTGGGCACGTAGTCGAGCGGGCAGTTCGGATCGGGGGTCTGGTAGTTGGTCGTCGGCGGCAGGATGTTGTCGCGGATCGCCAGGATACAGGTGATCAGCTCGACGGCGCCGGCGGCGGCGATCAGGTGTCCCATCATGCTCTTGATCGAGCTGATCGGCACCTTGCGGGCATGCTCGCCGAAGAGCTTCATGATCGCCAGCGACTCGATCTTGTCATTTTCCTCGGTTCCGGTGCCGTGGGCCGAGATGTAGTCGATGTCCTGCGGCCGCAGGCCGGCGTCCTCCAGGGCCAGGCGCATGGCCGCGATGCCGCCGCGGCCGTCCTCGTGGATGTCGGTGATGCGGAAGGCATCCGCGGTGGAGCCGTAGCCGCGGATCTCGCAGCGGCAGCGGGCCCCGCGCTTCCGGGCGTGTTCAAGCTCCTCGAGAATCAGGATGCCCGCGCCCTCGCCCAGGACGAAGCCGTCGCGGGTGCGGTCGAAGGGCCGGCTGGCGGTCAGGCAGGAGTCGTTGCGGGTGGACAGGGCCGTGAGCCGGTTGAAGCCGGTGGTGCCGAACGGATGGATCATGCTGTGGGTGCCGCCGGAGATGACCACGTCGGCGTCGCCCCGGCGGATCAGGCAGGCGGCCTCGCCGATCGCCTGGGTGCTGGCGGCGCAGGCGGTCAGGGTGTTGAACGCCGGGCCTTCGACGCCGAACTGGCAGGCGATATGTCCGGCGGCCATGTTGGGGTCCTGCTCCAGCTCGCGGACCGCGGTGAGCCGCTGTTCGGCCACCTCCGCCCAGCGGCGGGCGTCCAGATCGCCCCGTCCGCCGGCGGCCTGGCGGTCCCAGGCGGCCACCGCCGCGGCGACGAAGTTGTCGAAGTCGATCGGTCCCTCGCCGCCGCCGAGGTAGATGCCCACGGCGGTGCGGTCCAGGCCGGAGAAGGCGTCCAGGCCGGCGTCCTTCCAGGCCATCTGGGCGGCCGCCAGGGCGAAACCGGTGTTGCGGCTGACGTCGCGGTGCCGGGCGGCGGCCTCGTCGCCGAGATAGCGCCGCAGATCGAAGCCCCTGACCTGGGCGGAGAAGGTGGTCGGGAACGTGGAGGCGTCGAACAGTTCGGTCGGCGACACTCCACTGTCACCCTTGAGAAGCCGCTTCCAGACGCCGTCGAGATCGTCGCCCAGCGGTGTGATCCAGCCGCAGCCGGTCACCACCACGCGGCGGTTTCCGTTTGTCGAATCGGGTCGGGCCACCTTCAGACCTCCAGGCGCCGGAACACCAGCGCCGCGTTCTGGCCCCCGCCCAGAGCGTAGGCCACCGTGACCAGGGCGTCGATCTTCGCTTTGCGGGGACCGCCGGTGACCAGCTGGAGTCCGCAGGCCGGATCCGGCCGGGTGACGTTGCGGGACGGCGGAATCATCTGGTGGTGCAGGCAGAGCGCCGCGACCGCCAGGTCGATGGCCCCGCTGCCGGCCCCGCTGTTGCCGACGGCCCCCTTGATCGCCAGGGCCGGCACTTCGGCGGCCCGGTCGCCCAGGGCCGCCCGGAGTCCCGCGGCCTCGGAGGCGTCCTGGGCGGGGATGCCGGTGCCGAACGTGGTGATCAGGTCCACGTCGCCGGGCTGCAGGCCGGCGTCGGCCAGAGCCTTGCGGACCGCCAGGGCCAGCGGTCGGCCTTCCGGATGGGGTTCATACCAGCTGTGGGCGTTGCAGCTGGCGGCAAAACCGGTGACCTCGCCGTAGATCCGGGCTCCGCGTCTGCGGGCGTGCTCGAGGTCCTCCAGCACCAGCAGCCCGCCGCCTTCGCCGATGACCGTGCCGTCGCGGGTGACGTCAAACGGCCGGCAGGCGTCCTCGGGGCGGTCGTTGCCCGAGGCGGTCAGCCGGCCGAGGAGCTGCTGACGCATCAGGCCCATGGGGTTGAGTTTGCTTTCGGCGCCGCCGCACAGGCAGATATCCGCGGCCCCGCGGCTGATCGTGCGGAAGGCCTCGCCGACGGCCAGGTGGCTGGAGGCCTCCGAGCAGGTGATGGTGTTGGAGGGGGCCTGGGCATCATGGACGATGGTCACGTGGCAGGAGAGCATGTTCGGCAGGAACTTCAGCAGCCACAGCGGGGTGAGGTTGTTCATCCCCTCGGCGCCCCAGCGGCGGATGTCGAAGCGGCCGGCCTCGTCGGTCGAGGCGGCCAGGGCGCCGGCCAGCTCGGTGAGGTCGGCGCAGATCAGCCCGGCGCCGATGTTGACGCCCAGGCGGGTCGGATCGAAGTTCGGCGGTCCCTCGGTCTCGCCCCGCTCGATGAGGCAGCGGGTCTTCAGGCCGGCATCCCGGGCCGCCTCGCAGGCCGCGGCCACCGCGATCTCGATGTCCCGGGCCATGACCTTGGTGCTCTTGCGGTAGGCCTTGGGCACGTACTGGCCGGCGCTGAGCCCCTCGATCTCGCCTCCGACCTGGCAGCGGAACCGCCCCGGGTCGAACGCCGAGATGCGGCGCACGCCCGAGCGGTTTTCCAGCAGGCTGTTCCAGACCGCCCCGGCTCCGATGCCGATCGGCGTGGCCAGCCCGACGCCCGTGATCACGACGCGACGCGTGCTCATCGAATCCTCTCAACCGGCCCCGCCGCGGCCGGGAAGAAACGTCCCCAGCAGCCCCATGAAGTCCTCGGTGAACACGAAGTTCTCCTCCGGAAACGCCAGACCGCTCATGTTGCGGTCGATGTGCGAGAACATCAGGTCCACCCGGCCGATCACCCGGCCGTCGCAGGTCACCGTGCCGGCCGTCTGGGCCCCGGCGTCGCTGAGCGTCTCGAGGACCGCCTCGTAACGCAGCTGTCCTCCGGGCCCGGCGATGCCCTCGAAGGTCGCCCGGCGGATCTTGGCCAGGATGACCTTCTCCCGGAAACCGCGGGCCTCCCCCACCAGAATGCCCGCCGTCTGGGCCATGCCCTCGATCATGAGGCTGGCGGGCATCACCGGAAAGCCGGGAAAATGGTCGTGCAGATGCTCCTCGGCCATGGTGACGTTCTTGAGGGCCACCGCCCGCCTGCCGGATTCGAACTCCACGAACCTGTCGATCCAGAACCAGCGCATGATCGCCTTCTGGAGACCCCTTGTGTCTGTGAGGCATCCGGTCGTGCCGGATCGCCGCTCCAAGCGTGCCGGCCGGCGTGTGCCGGCCGTCGATCGGCAAGCGTTCGGCTACCGGCGCACCGGCCGGCC
>CAZSYS010000063.1:0-17515 GCA_964611365.1 uncultured Planctomycetales bacterium | reverse complement strand
GGCGGCACGCACGCGGTGGTCAGCAGCCCGCACTGCAGCACCGCCAGCCACAGGCCGCAAAAGACGCGCAACCATGAATTGGCCGGCGTCCCCTCGCGGATGAAATCGATCATGATGTCCGCCCTTTCGCCGCTTCGGCAGGGAATCGATCATCGCAGCGCTGATCATCGCATCAGGACACTGCGGAATCACGGCACGCGACCACGGCAACTTCGGCCATCCCACCAGGCCCCCCGCCGACAAAAAAGGCCGCTTTCCCTCGGGGGCACCCGCCGGCCGACGCGTCGCCGGTCCGGGGGATATGATACCACATCACCAACCCCCCTGCCGGACCGGAAGACGCCTCAGGAGAACACAACTGTTTCCCCGGAAGCAGCTTGCGGATTCTCCCGGCGCGTTGGCGAAGCCGTCACCGCCTGCACCACCAGGCCACGTAGACCGGCGGCCCCGAAAGCAGCCCGGCGACGATCACCGACGCAACCGGCACGATCAGACAGACTGTGAACGTCGATGGCCCCAACCGGCCGCAAAAGGCACCGCCGACATGAACACCATCGCGTTCCTCTGCCCCAGGCCCGCGTTGCTTTACCCGGAGGCCGTGGAGCCTCCGCCGAAACGGCCTTCGACCTCGCCGATCACCGGCGCGAGGTTGACCTCACCGGCCCGGCGGCGCCGCAAAGATCACGCAGACCGGAGAAGGGACCTCGACCCTCACGCCGTTGGGCTCCAGCCCGCCGTCGGCAGGGTCGATGCGGAAGACCACCAGGGAATCGGACTTCTGGTTGGCCGCGATCAGCCAGCGGCCGGAGGGGTCGATGCCGAAGTTGCGCGGGGTCGAGCCCGCCGTCGAGACGTGCCCGCGGGCAGTCAGCCGGCCGGTGCCCTCGTCCACGGCGAACACCGCGATGCTGTCGTGCCCGCGGTTGGATCCGTAGACAAACCGGCCCGAAGGATGCACGTGGATGTCGGCCGTGGTGTCGGATTCGGCCGGCTCGCGCGGCAGCGTCGCAACCGTCTGGACCTCTTCCAGCACGCCCCGGGCAGGATCGTACGCGAAGGCCGTCACCGTGCAGGCCAGTTCGTTGATCACGTAGGCGTACCGGCCGCAAGGGTGAAAGGCCAGGTGCCGCGGACCGGCCGCCCGGGCCACCTGGGCCCACGGCGGCTCATGAGGCGACAGCGTCCCGGCGGCCGGGTCGAAGCGGTATACGTACACCCGGTCGACGCCCAGGTCGGCCACGAAGGCGAAGCGCCCCGCCGGGTCGAGGTTGATCGAATGGGCGTGGGGACTCTGCTGGCGCCGGGGGTGCGGGCCCGAGCCCTCGTGCCGCACCACGCAGGCCGGTTCGCCCAGCCGCCCGTCCGGGCCGATGGGAAGAACGGCGGCCGTGCCGCTGCTGTAGTTGGCCACCAGCACGTTGCGCCCCCCGCGGTCCACGACCAGGTGGCAAGGGCCCTGGCCGCCGGAGGCCCGCTGATTCAGCGGCGTCAGCATGCCGGTGCCCGGCTCGACGGCGAACGCGCTGACCGAACCGCTGCGACCGCCCTCGAAATCGCCGGTTTCGCCCACCGCATAGAGGAACCGCCCGCCGGGGTGCAGGGCCAGGAAGGACGGGTTGCGGATCTCGCCGACCAGGCCCCTGACCATCAACGCGCCGCGTTCCGGATCCATCTCCACCAGGTAGATGCCCCGGCCGGCCCCGGTGGTGTAGGTGCCGACATAGATCCGCAGCGTGCCGGCGCCGGCCGCCGGGGCCGACTGCGACGACGCATCCGACGCCGGCGGCGGCTCATTCGCCCGGACCGCACCCGACAGAAGCATCAGCGCCGTCGCCATGGCCGTCAGCCCCGAACCCATGCCTGCTCCTCCCGCATGAGCACAAAAAAGGTGTCAGGATGATTTTTCGAGCACGGGAAAGGTGTCGGGATGGTTCTTGCAGGTCCGGAACACCATCCTGACACGGACGGCATCACGCCGTTCCGCAATGTCTCCTTGTTTCCCTCCAGGCGGTCAGGCACAGGGGGCCGGTGGAGGGCGTTACGGCAGGCCCTGGAACCACACGGTCATCTGCAGGTCGACCGGCAGGCCGGCCGAGTCGTCCAGGGCGATGACCACCTCCAGCACCTTGGTGTCGGCCCGCTCGCTGGGGCGGTTGGTGCGGAAGTTCTTGCGTCCCAGAGTCTTCTCCACGTGGATGACGGTGCCCTCGAAGCGCCGGTCGCCGAAGGCTTCGGCCGTGGCCGTGACCCGCTGGCCGACGGCGACCTTGGCGATGTCGGCCTCGTCCACGTCGGCCCGCAGGTGCAGGGTCTTGCAGTCGCCCACCGACAGGATCGGGGAGGGGACTTCGGGGATGACGGTCTCGCCGGGCTCACGGAAGCGATAGAGGACCATGCCGTCCAGCGGGCTGCGGATGACGGTCTTGTCCAGCAGGGTCTGGGAGACCGCCAGGGCGGCCTCGGCTTCCTGGACCGCGGCCCGGGCGATTTCCAGATCCTCGGCGCTGGGGCCGGCGACGGTGCGGTCATACTGGGCCCTGGCGGCCTGGGCCCGGGCCCGGGCGGCGGCCAGGTGGTCACGGCAGGTGGCCACTTCCTTGTCCGAGGCGGCATCGGTGCGGGCCAGCGATTCCAGCCGGCTGACCTCGAACTCGGCGATGCGTGCCAGGGCTTCGGCCTCGTCCCAGCGGGCCTTGGCGATGGCCCGGTCCTCCGGCCGGTCCCAGCTTTCGAGCTTGGCCAGGCTGGCGCGGGCGGTCTTGACCAGAGCCTCGCGATGACGGACTTCAGCGGCCTGGGTGTCGTTGGCCAGCTCGAACAGCGGGTCTCCTGCGGCAACGCGATCCCCGCTGGAGACGAAAATGCGGCGGATGGTGCCGGGGATCTCGCTGAAGATCTGAACCGCCCGGGAAGCCGGCTCGGTGACGCCCGGAGCGCAGACCGCGGCCGAGGGCTCCGCTGTGAACTGCCCGGTCGCGGGCATATCCTCCATCGCCTGACCGGCATGAGATCGCACACCGGTCATCTGGGTATAGCCGGCCAGGCCGATTCCTGTCAGGCAAACAGCGACGAACAGTACTCTTGAACAGACACGTCTCATGGTCACCATCCTCGGCCGGCTTCCGTTCAGGCCGCCGGCAACTCCATCCTTGACCGGTCGGTCTGGCGGACCGAACCGGCGACGGTTCCATCCTTCATCTGGATCAGTTGATCGGCCAGGGCCCGCAGACCGGGGTCGTGGGTCACCACGAACACGGCGCGGTTCTCCTCGTGGGCCAGCCGCCGGAGGGTCTCGACCACCTGGGCGGAGGTCCGGGAGTCGAGGTTGCCGGTGGGCTCGTCCGCCAGGATCAGCTCCGCCGGGCTGGCCAGGGCCCGGGCCACGGAGACGCGCTGTTTCTCGCCCCCGCTGAGGGCGTCGGGGCGGTGGTTCCAGCGCCGGGCCAGTCCGACGAGCTCCAGGAGTTCCATGGCCCGCCGCCGCGCCGGCCGGCCGCGGATGCCCTGCAGGGCCAGGGCGACCTCCACGTTCTCCACCGCGCTGAGGGCGCTGAGCAGGTTGAAGCTCTGGAAGATGAACCCGACATGGCGGCGGCGGATGGCCGGCAGATCGGCTTCGCCCAGGACAGTGACGTCCCGCCCGAGCAGTTCCACGCACCCGGCGGAGGGCTTGAGCAGCAGCCCCATGATGGTCAGCAGGGTGGTCTTGCCCGAGCCGCTGGGCCCCATGAGCAGGGTCAGTTCGCCGCGGCAGACGTCCAGGTCGACGCCGTGCAGCACTTCCAGGGCGTGGTCGCCCTCGCGGTAGCTCTTGCGCACGCCGCGGACCCGCATCACCGGTGGTTCGACCGCTGCGGACACCCGATTCACCCTCGAAAGACGATCGCCGGTTCCAGCCGGAAGACCCGCACCACGCTGGTCATGCTGGCCACGATGCACATGCCCACGGTCACCAGAAACATCGTCGCGGTCCACCACAGCGGCACCTCGACGGGGACGTTGAAGGCCGGCAGTTTGCAGCCCATGTGCCAGGCGATGAGGCTGCCGATGCCGTAGCCGAGGATGCCGGCGATCAGGGCCTGCTGCACGATGATCCGGCTGAGCCCCAGGTTGCCCATGCCCAGGGCCTTGAGCGTGCCGTACTCCTGCAGCCGTTCGATGGTCGCCGAGTACATGGTCTGCCCGACGATGACCACGCCGACCAGGAAGCCCAGGGCGCTGGCCAGGATGACCCCCAGACCCATGCCGGTCTTGAACAGCCAGTAGTCGCGGCTGATGGCCGAGAACTCGGCGGTGGTCAGGACGTCCATGTCGGGCAGCCGCTCGCGCAGCCGGCGGGCGAGTTCCTCGGGCGTCACGCCGGCGGCAGCCCCGGCGACCACGAACTTGGCGGAGCCCTGGGGCATACGGGCGAAGTCCAGGGCCCGCTTGAACTCCGTGAACACGTACGGCGCGGTGGTGAACGTGCCGACACCGGTGCTGAAACCCGCTACCCGGGTCGCATGGCCGGAGATCTCCGGGGTTTCTCCCGCAGCCAGCAGCCGGCCGGCGGAGCCGAAGCGCATCCGCTCGCGCTGGTCGATGATCACCCCGCCGGTCCGAAGAATCCGGCCGCGCTCGCCGGAGGCCATCTGCCAGGGCAGGTTCAGACGCGTGTCGCGGCGCATCCCGACGACCTCGATGTTCTCCTGCCGCCCGTCGTCGCTCCGCCAGACGGCAAAATGCACGATCAGCGGCTCGGCCCAGGCGACCCCGGGGGTCGGAATCACCTGGAACACCACCCGCTCGGGAATCTGGTCGGCCATGTCCAGGTTGCGGGTGCCCTTCTTCATGATCCAGACGTCGCAGCCGGCGCGGTCGATGATGCAGCTGCAGTTATGCATCGCCCCGATGAACAGCCCGACCTGCAGCGTCACCAGCACCACGGAGAAGACGATGCCCACCAGGGCCAGCGACAGCTTGAGCTTGTCGTGAAACAGGTTGCGCCAGGCGATCAGCGGCATTCAGCCGGCCCCCCGCAGATCCAGCACCGCGGCCAGGTCGGTCTGCGCAAGCAGCTGCCGGCCCCGGTCGGTGAGCATGCCGTTGAGAAAGACGTACGTCTGGCCCAGCATTTCCCGGACCAGGTCGAAGCTCTTGTTGTGCAGCGTCCACTGGATGATCAGGCCCTCGGTCAGGGCCATGGCGGCGCGGGCGGCGGCCGGCGGGTCGCACCGAGGGGGCTCGAACAGCCCCTCCTGGAGCCCCTGGCGGAAGAGCCCGGCCAGGTCCGCGGCCACCTGCTCGTAAGCCCGGGTCTTGGCCTCGCGAAAACGGGGGTCGCCGCAGGAGGGTCCGCAGCAGGCGTAGAAGTCGAAGACCACAGCCGCGGAGTCGCCCAGACCGGCGATGCTGCGGATCCAACAGTCGGCGTGAGCGGCGAGTTTCTGGAAGAGGTTGCTCAGGCCTGCGGACCGCCGGGCGGCTTCGGCCTGCACCCGGTGGATCATGGCCAGGTAGGCGGCCATGAGCATCTGGTCCTTGCTGGCAAAGTAGTTGTAGATGCTGCCCTTGGCGACGCCGGCCTCGGCGGCCACCTGCTCGACGGTGGCCTGGAAGTAGCCGACGCGCCCGAAGACCCGCATGGCGGCGTCCAGGATTCGCTGCTGCTTGAGCTGCCGGTCGGCCTCCAGGACCAGCTTGGGCCTCGATCGGTTCTTAACAAGCATAACTGGTCTGTCACCTGCCGGTCCCAGGCCCCGCGCCGTGCGGCCTGACTGACCGGCCAGTCGCAGGCACGATAACCGAGAACCGGCGACACTGGCAAGGCGGCGACCCGCGAGGTCCGGCCTCCGGTCCAGCGTGCCTGAAAGGTAAGGCGTTAAAAGACCGAATGATCAGCAAACCGCCGGACCCCGGGCGGGCAGGGCCGCTCAAGAGTTCCGGTTCGGTGGGCGTCGGGGGCGCCGGCTTGACAGGACGTGTCCCGACCGGGCGCGACGATCCAGCCCGGTGGGCGGGGCAAAGCCGTCGCCGCCAGCCGGCTGCGTGCCCAAGCTCCCGGCCCAAGCCGGTGAGCGGGGCGCGGCGCTGGGACTCCCATTCATCTTTAGTGTATTTATTCAATCATAAGTACAATACGCCGGTGAAGGGTCTCTTTACGGTGAACCGTTGAATTCAGCCAGCAGTTCACCGAGCGTGGCGGGGCCGGCGGCAAAGAACGGTGTCCGTTGGCCGGCCTGGGTCGTGAGATCCATGGGGAACCAGGGCCGGCCGGCCGGGGAGACGACCTGACCGCCGGCCTCGTGTACGAGCACGGCGCCCCCGGCAAGGTCCCAGACACTGCACCTGAAAGAGAAGGCCGCATCCACGGCTCCGGCGGCCACCAGGGCGAGGTTGAGGGCGGTCGAGCCTGTTGCCCGGCAGACCATGCGATCGATCCAGCGGTGAACCGCTTCGGGAAGCGGCTCCTCGCGTCCGGAAGGCAGGGCCAGGAACTTGTCGGGCTCCAGGGAGCCGTCGGTCACCCGAAGGCGGCGATCGCCGCACCATGCCCCACCACTCAGACTGGCCGAATACATCGTGTCGCTTGACGGTTCGTAGACCACCCCCACCACGGGCACGCCGGACTCGACCAGGGCCACCGACACGGCGAACAGCGGGAAGCCGTGGACGTAGTTGCGGGTGCCGTCGATCGGGTCGATCACCCAGCAGCGCCTGGCCGAATCCAGGGGGGCGTGACGCCCTGGGCGATCGAGCCGTTCCTCGGCGATGACCGCGTCATCCGGGAACGCCTCGGCGATGGCGTCCAGCAGCATGGCCTGGACGGCGAAGTCCGCGTCGGTCACGGGGGTGCGGTCCTCCTTGCGGGAGGTCACCGCCGTCTGCTGGCGCGAGCGGGCATGGATGCCGGCCGGTCGAACCCACTGGATGACCTGTCGGCGGATCCGGTCGTAATCGTCGGCGCCCATGAGCCTTTCACCCCCCGCCCAGCCGGGCGAACTCCGGCCTGAGGCTGCCGTACAGCGAGCGGTAGCTGATGTAGAGATCGTCGTATGCCCGGGCGGCCTTGCCCGGTTTCCGGCGGGTGGTCACCCGGATGGCGGCGGCGCAGGCTTCCGGCACGGTCGCGTACTCGCCGGTGCCGACCGCCGCCAGCAGGGCCACGCCCAGGGCCCCGCCTTCCTGGGTGTTGATGGTCACCACGGCGGCCTTGTACATGTCGGCCTGCATCTGCCGCCAGAGCTCGCTGCGGGCCCCGCCGCCGGAAGCTCGGACTTCGGTGATCTTCACCCCGCGGCTGCGCATGATCTCCACCTGGTCGCGCATCCCGAAGGTGATGCCCTCCAGCACCGCCCGGATCAGGTGTGGACGGCGGTGGCGGACGGTCAGCCCGACCCAGGCGCCGCGGGCCAGGGGATCGGGGTACGGACAGCGTTCGCCGGTGAGGTAGGGCAGGAAAACCAGGCCTTCGCAGCCCGGCGGGGCTTTGGCGGCCTCGGCGATCATGGCCGGGTAGAGCGTGCCGGGATCGCGGCCGGTCTTGCGCAGCCGGGCGACCTCCTCGGCCCAGAGCGTGTCGCGCAGCCACTGCAGCGACCCGCCGGCCGAGAGCATGCAGCCGAACACGCACCACTTGCCCGGCACCGCGTGGCAGAACGACTGCAGGTTGCCCTCGTCGTTGGGCACCGGGGCATCGGCGTGGGCGAAGACCACCCCGCTGGTGCCCATGGTGGCCGAGACGATGCCGCTGCGGACGATGCCGTTGCCGACCGCCCCGGCCGGCTGGTCCCCGGCGCCTCCGACCACCGGCGTGCCGGGCTTGAGGCCGGTGAGTCTGGCGGCCGCGGCCGAGACCGTGCCGGTGACCTCCGGCGACTCGTATACCGGGGCCATCAGGTCCGCGTCGATGCCCAGCCGGCTCAGCAGCCCGCGGTGCCACTTGCGGGCTCTGACGTCCAGCAGGAGCGTGCCGGCCGCATCGCTGACTTCGGCGGCGTACTCGCCGGTGAGCCTGAGGCGGATGTAGTCCTTGGGCAGCAGGATCTTGTGCGTGCGGGCATAGGTCTTCGGGTCGTGGCGGCGGACCCAGAGGATCTTCGGGGCGGTGAAGCCGGTCAGGGCGACGTTGGAGACCATGGCGATCAGCCGGCGTCGGCCGCCGGCCAGGCGTTCGATCTCCTGGCACTCGGCCGCGGTGCGCTGGTCGTTCCACAGCAGCGCCCGCCGCAGCGAGCGGCCGGCCCTGTCCACGAACACGCTGCCGTGCATCTGGCCGGAGAGGCCGATGCCGGTGATCTCGGAAGGCTTGCGGCGGGCCTTGCGGCAGACGGCGGCGATGCCTTTGACCACCGCCTTCCACCAGTCCTCCGGCTCCTGCTCGGACCAGCCGGGGCGCGGGGCGTAGACCGGGTATTCCTGGGCGGCGGTGGCCAGCACCCGCCCGGCCGGCGTGCACAGGAGCGTCTTGGTGGCCGAGGTTCCGATGTCGATTCCGCAAAGCAGTGCCATATAAAATCCCTTTCTTGCGGGTGAAGGCCGGCACCGGCCGGGGAAGCAGCGCCGGGCGCGGCGGCCGAGCATCCCACGGGACAGACGGCCGGCCCGGGCCGCACCCGGCGGGCCGATCAATCCGGGCCGGTCCCGGTCCGGGCGGCTCACCTGGGCGAAGTATAGCCGGAATCACCCGTCGGAAAAGGCTTGCGCCTCCCCGGGGGGGCCAGAACCTGCCCGCTGTTGCTCTCCCCGGTCTGGCTGTTGCACTCCCGGGCGGTGTGGGCCCGCTGCACCGCGATACGACGGGTTGATGGCATCACGGCTGCCCACCATTCAAGCATCCGGTCGCCGGAAGCCTGCAGTGGACCCGCCGCTGTGCCAGGGGCAAGCCTCCGGCCGCCCCGGTCGATCCGGCGCGGCGGGTCACCGGGCGCCGGGCGGCCGATCGACGCGGGCACAAGGTCTTCGAGGCCGGTCCCGCGGGGCAGGTCGGTACCGGCCGCGGGCATGTCAACACCGTATTCGGCGTCCGGTAAGCATGGGAACCGCGCATCATCGGCGGTCCGACGCAGGACGGGGCCGGACGTCCGACGGCTGCGGCCGGATCGGCACTGCCGCCCTGGGGGCATAACAGCGACCATCCTTGACCGCCCGGCACCGGGCGGGTAGGTTGTCTGTGCCCGCGGGCCGTGCCTGTTGCAATCGCTCATGCTTGATGCCCGCATCGCGTTACCGCGGCCATGCCCGGGAGTCGATCGGGCCTGCCGGCAACCTGCGGGCGCGACCATTGGGCTTTCCCGCCGAATCGGACAGGCCGCCAGCCGATCCCGGCGACCGGAGAGGTGGCAGAGTGGCTGAATGCGCCGGTTTGCTAAACCGGTGTACGGGCTTATACCCGTACCGCGGGTTCGAATCCCGCCCTCTCCGTTCCTTCCGACGGACATGATTCCTTCCGACAGGCATGCCGCAAGGCGGCACGATGGACACTCACCCTGTCCGGCGGCGTCGGGGGCGTCCGGCGCGTCCGATGTGCGTCCGGGGCCGGGCGGGCCGGCGGCTTTCCTGGCCGGCCTCATCGGCACGCGGGTGCCTGGCATCAGGCCGGCGTCTCAAGGCCTTGTCCCCCGGCGTCCGGGGCCGCAACGGCGGTGGTGCGGCGGGCGTAGAGACGGGCGCAGGGCAGCAGGCGCTGGACCGGGCCGGCGGCCGGTTCGGAGAGTAGCCGCATGATCGCCTCGGCGGCCGCCTGGCCCATTTCCGTCACCGGCTCGCGAACGGTGGACAGGGAAATGCCGGCGTGCCGGGTGATCGGGTAGTCGCCCATGCCGACGACGCCGACGTCCTCGGGCACGCGGATGCCCGCGCGGGCCAGTTCGTCCAGGAGCGGCACGGCCAGGCCGTCGTTGAGCGCTAGGATACCGTCGGGCGGGGCTCCGCCGGAGCGGAACATGCGTTGCACGCTCCACTCCATCATGCGCTCGAACGACCAGTCCAGCGGAGGCCGTGCGATCCAGTGCTCCTCGGGGGGCAGTCCGGCTTCGTGCAGCACCCGGAGGTACTCGTCGAAGCGGGCCTGGTTGAGCGGCATGGCGTACTCGTAGCCGAGGAAGCCGATGCGCCGCCGGCCGGTGGCCAGCAGGTGCGCGACCGCCAGGCGGGCGTCGGGAGCCGAGTCCCAGGCGGCGAAACTGGCCTGGGGCATGTCGGCGGGGTAGTCGCCGATGAACACCAGCGGGATGCCGCGTTCCTGCAGCCCGTCGTAAAGGTCGGTCAGCCCGGGCATGGGCTGCATGATCACGCCTTCGTCGCGGCGTTCGATGCAGGACTGGAGTTCGCGGCGCACGCCTTGCGAATCGAAGTGATGGACGGCCACGAAGGGCGTGTAGCCGCCGGCGACCAGCGGGCGGGACAGTCCGGTCACCAGCATGTCGGCCCAATCCCAGCGGAAGTTGACCAGCAGCACGCCGATCATGCCGGATCGCTGGCGGCGGAGATTGCGGGCCCAGTTGTTGGGCACGTAGTTGAGTTCCCGGGCGGTGTCCAGAACCCGCTGGGCGGTGCGGGGGGAGATGTTGCGTTTCTCGGCCTCGCCGCGAAGGACGATGCAGACGGTGGTGCGGGACAGGCCGAGCCGTTCGGCGATGTCGCGGGTGGTGACGCGTGTTCGCGGAGAATCGGTTCTCATCGGGGGCCCATGCCTTTTTCGGATGTCGCGGTCCGGACCGGGCGTCCCGCCGGGGAGTCCCGGGCCGGGGGATCCATCAGCGGTCGAACAGCTGGAACTCCCAGATCGTCGGGCCGTCGGAGGCCTCGAGTATGTTGAGCCGCACGTACCGGGCCCGGACGGGCTGGAACCGGATCTCGGCGCAGGGTCCCAGCCCGGTGCCGGCGTGCACCGTCTGCCAGTCGCCGTCCACGCGGGTCTGCAGTTCGAAGCGTCTGACGCGTGCTTCGAGGGCCTCGCTGATGACCGCCCGGGCCACGGTCCGCGGCGTGCCGAGATCCACCGTCAGTTCGGCCTGGCGGGTTCCGGCGTCGGTCGCCCAGCGGGTATCCACGTCGTCGTCCACCGCCTTGTCCGGGCCGAACCCGGGCATTCCGGAAAAGACGCTGGAGGCCTCGACGGCGGCGCCGGAGGCCAGCGAGGGAGCTGCGACCTTCACCGGCCGGATGTCGCCGGCCGGGGCGTCCAGCTGCAGTTCGACGATGGTGTCGATCTCCTGGCGGTGTCCGCGCGGCACCGCCACGGTCAGCGCGTCGGAAGCCTGCCGCACGTCGCACGTGCCGCCGGTCAGCAGGCCGGCGGAGACGACCGTGGCCGGCAGCGGCGGCAGGACGAGATCGCCCTGCGCGGGCCACTCCATCACGTGCAGCCAGACGGTGCGGTCGCGGCGGGTGCTGACGACGGGCGCCGGTCCGGGCGACCTCCAGCGGTAGGGTCCGCCCCGGGTACCGTAGATCGACCGGCCGTAGCGCTGCAGCCAGCAGCCCATTTCGCGCAGCCGCCCGGCCTGCCGGGCCTCGATCTCGCCCTCGGGTGTCGGGCCGACGTTGAGCAGGAGATTGCCGTCGCCGCCGGCCACGCGGACCAGGGTCTGCAGGCACTGCCCCAGCGGCTTGAGCTCGTCGTCGGGCTTCCAGGCCCACTGCGTGCAGAGGGTCATGCAGGTTTCCCACGGGCGGGTATCCCGGAAGCCGCCGATGGTCTGCTCGGGCGTGTCGTGGTCGGCCGGCAGGCCGGCGCGGTTGTTGATGATCACGCCGGGCTGAAGCCGGCGGATCATGGCCAGGAGGTTGACGCTGTCGAGCTCTTCGGCGGTGGAATCCAGCCCGTCGAACCAGATGATGTCGATCCTGCCGTAGTTGGTGCACAGCTCGCGGAGCTGGCCGTGGAGATACTCGACGTAGCGCCGGTGGCCGGCGCGGCGGTAGTCGGGATGGTGCCAGTCGGGCGGGGAGTAATACAGACCGAAGCGCAGGCCGCCGCGACGGCAGGCCTCGGCCAGCTCACGGACGATGTCGCGGCGGAAGGGCGAATGGGGGCTGGTGATCTTGTAGTCGGTGAGCGCGGAATCAAAGTTGACGAAACCGTCGTGGTGCTTGCTGGTGAAGACCAGGTACTTCTGGCCGGCGTCGCGGGCGATCCGCACCCACTCGTCGGCGTCGAAGCGGACGGGGTTGAAGACCCTGTACAGGTTGTCGTACTCCTCGGCCGGGATCTCGCCGGTGCCCTTGAGGCCCGGGCGTTCGCCGCCGCGGGACCAGCCGATCTCCGTGCCCTTGAGGCTCACCGGCCCCCAGTGGATGAACAGCCCGAACCTGGCCTCGCGCCACCAGGCCATGCGGGCGGCATACTGCTCCTCGGTCTCGCCATCCGGACGGCCGGTGGGAGCCTGCTGGGCCGGCAGCGGGGCGGCCGCCAGTCGCAGGGCGGCCATGGCGGCAGGAAGCCACGCATGTCGAGGATGCATCCTGTTTCCTCCGGGCTTGCAGGCGGCGGTCGGGGACGGCGAAAGGGTCAGGCCCTGGCCCGCAGCCCGCGCAGGATATCCCAGTAAGCCCCCCGGGCGCCATGGCGGACGGCCTCGACGAGGGCGCTGTTGTTGCTGTAGTTGTGGTCCTGCGGTTCGTCCTCGCCGCCGGGCAGGGCGCCTTCGGCGGGCCCGAAAAACCGCTCATCGCCGCCGATCAGGTCGCGAACCAGGGCGGCCGGGTCTTCACCAAGCTGCGGGGAGACGTAGAACGTCGGCCGGAGCAGGTCCGCGGGGCCGTCGTAGGCGCGCCGGATGCCCGGCACGTTTTCCAACGGCCCCCCTGCGGCCAGGATTCCGGCCAGCGGGGTATCCGGGTAGACCCGGACGCCCAGCGGGGCCCCCACACAGTCGGGGGCGATGCTTTTCATGAACGCGAGGGTGTCGGCCAGGGTGTCGGGCGTCTCGCCGGGGCCGCCCAGGATGAGATCGATCATCACCGTGATGCCCTGCTCCCGGCAGAGCCCCACGGCGGCGGCAAGGTCTTCCCGGCGGTGGGCCTCGCGGTAGCCGGCGAGCATCATGTCGCTGGCCGAATCGCCGGTGAAGTCCACGCCCACGCAGCCGGCGCGGCGCATGGCCGCGGCGAGGTCGGCGTCGAACGGCACCACCGACATGTAGGCGTACCAGCGCACGCGCTCGCCCAGTCCGCGGCGGATGAGGGCCTCACAGACCTGCCGGGCGTGGTCCCGAGGGATGTTGAACTCTCCGTCGCACAGATGCAGCACGTCGATCCCCTGGCGCAGGAGGGATTCGACCTCGGCGGCGACCTCAGCCGGTTCGCGCTGCCGCACCGTGGGCCCCTTGGCCACCGGATCGGCGCAGTAGATGCAGTGGCGGTGGCAGCCGCGTTTGGTCTCGACGCCGGCCTGCCCGCCCAGCCGGAAGTAGGACACGTTGTCGATGGCGTCGCGGGCGGTCGGAACGTTGAGTTCCCGGGGCCAGGCCGGTTCGTTGGCCAGCGCCCGGGCGGCGTCGCGCCAGATCAGTCCGGGGACGCGCTCCAGGTGCTCGCCGCCGCGGATCTCGCCGACCAGGGCGATCAGGGCCTGCTCGCCGTCGCCGCGGATGCCGAAGTCGGCGCCGACGCGGTCCACCAGCCGGCGGCCGAAGATTGAAAACCCGACGCCGCCGAGGACAATCGGGGCTTCGGTGAGTGTGCGGATGAGGCTCACGGTGCCGGCCAGTTCCTCGACGAACGACCGGGCGCTGGGCCAGAAGCAGTCATCGACGTTGCGGAAGGTCAGGCCCACCAGTTCCGGGTTCAGCCGGGCGAAAAAGCGGCGGGCGGCGGCCTCGGGGTCCTCGGCCAGGCACAGGTCGAGGATCTCGACCTCCAGGCCGGCGGACCGCGCGGCACCGGCCACGTAGTCCAGGCCGAGGGGGGCGACGACCGGGGTCATGCGGTTGGTGTTGACCAGTGCGATCATGCGGTATCGGTATCGCCAGGGTGTCCTTGGCCGGGATTCTCCGGGCCGGACGGCTCCCCGGTCGAGGCCCGGCCGGCCGGCAATGGCATCATACCGCCTGGACGCAGTTTCTCCAGTTTGTGATCCACCGGCGTCGGTCTGCGGTCCGCCGCCGGCGGATCATGGGGCAGCCGCCCCAATCGGGAGCCGGAAATGCGGTCGGACCGGTGATCCCGTGTCTGGACGGATCTTATACTTCCACAGCCTGGTAGCGTACCCGCCGGCGGCAATCGACATCGCGCCGGGCGGCGCGACCCCCGTCGTGGCGGCCGCCGGTCCGGAGACCTCCCGTGGGGTGGCCTGCGGGCGGGGCGGGACGGGAATCCGCGGAGCCTGGTGATGCCGATCCTGGTGCCCATCGACGAACTCCAGGCAGGCATGTGCCTGCACGAGCCGCTGGTGGCCGACGGCGCTTTCATGCTCCAGAGCGGCCGGCCCCTGACCGCGCCCGAAATCGAGGCGCTGCGCCGTCGATATGCCGGGCTCAGCGTGCGGGTGTCCGACCCGGTGCTGGACGGCATCATCGAGTTCGAGGACGACTCCCGTCAGCGCGAGGTGGCCGAGACCGCCCAGCGGCAGATCTCCGACTCGATGAACCAGGTGCGCGACCGTTTCGCCGAGCGGGCCTCGCTGAGCGGGGCGGATTTCCAGGCGGTTGAGGCCGCGGTTCGCGAGATCATGACCTTCATCCGCTCCAGCGGGCCGACGACGGCGGTGGTGACCCGGTGCCTGGACCGGCGAAGCTACCTGTGCACCCACGCCGGGAACCTGTTCTACCTGAGCATGCTGCTGGGCTCGAAGGTGCTGGATTACGTGGTCGCCGAGCGGCGGCGGCAGACCCAGGCCCGGGGCCTCAGCGAGGTGCTGGCCACGGACCTTTCGCCGCTGGGCCTGGGGGCGATGGTCATGGACATCGGCATGCTCCCGCTGGAGGAACTGGTTCAGTCCGACCAGCCGCTGACCGACGAGCAGCGCCAGGCCGTCCGCCAGCACCCGCTGACCGGGGCGGCGATGCTTCCGGAAAGCTTTCCCCCCGCGGCCCGCATGATCGTCCGGACCCACCACGAGAACTTCGACGGCAGCGGCTACCCGATGCGGATGCGGGGGGACCGGCTTCACGTCTTCACCCGGATCGTGCGCATCGCCGACGCGTACGACGCGGCCACCTCCGACCGGGTCTACCGCCGGGCCAAGTCGCCGGCGCGGGTGCTCTGGGAGATGTCCGTCGGCCCGTTCCGGCGGTTTTACGATCCGGTGCTCATGCAGGTGTTTTCCCGGCTGATCCAGCCATTCCCGATCGGGGCGCGGCTGACGCTGGAGGACGGGCGCGAGGCGGTGGTGGTCCGCTACGGCAGGTCCAACCCGTTCCTTCCCCGGGTGGTCGTGACCACGGACGCCCAGGGACGGATGATTCCCCGGGAGGCGCTGGAGCCGCCGGTGGACCTCGAGGGCCAGACCCGCCTGCGGATCAGGTCCTTCCGCGGCGAGGACCAGTCGTTCATCTATCAGATGCCCCAGGCGGAAGAAATGAAGCTGCCGTCGGATTTCGTCAGCGCCTTCGACGCCGCCTACCCGTAGAGCGTGCGAAGGGTTCGCTCCGCGCGCCGCCGGCGACGGCGGCCGGCCTCAACCCAGCGAGCGCAGCACCTGCACGGCCTTGCGGGCGTCGGCGACGCCGTCCAGAGCCAGGTGCATGATGAAGCGGCGGCCGATCCTGGCGGCCGAGACGCCGCGGAGGTTGATGCGCTCGACGGCCAGGGCCTGGGTGATCCGGGCTCCGATGCCCGGGCGGTCGGAACCCTCCACGCGGACGCAGTGCAGGCCGCTGCTTTTCTGGAAGCCGGCCTGCCGTGCGGCCTTGAGCTGCCCCGGGCCGCGCAGCGGGGTCACGAACACCACACCGCCGGCCCGGCCGGGTTCGCGACGGGCGATGACGAATTCCAGATCGCAACCGGCTTCCGCCAGCAGCGCGAGTCTGTCGGCCAGGGCTCCGGGACGATCCTCGATTTCGGCCATCCAGACATCCATCCGGCTGATGGTGAGCTTCATGTCTTTTTCTCCGCTATGGCGGACCAGGACCGGTCCGCGGATGCCAGCATAAACCCGGCCGGCCCGGCTGGCGAGACGACGGGCCCGGCGAGGGCTTGCGGCCGGGGTCGGCGGCTCGGACAATGCCTAGGCGGGGACCGCAGGGCCTGGGAGCCTGGTCCCCCGGGCCCCGCGGAGACCCCTGTCATGCAGACTGCTTGCGGCACCGGACGCGCCGGACCGGCCGGCCCCCGGACCGGCCGGCTGACTCCGCTCCTGGGAGCCCTGGCCGCGGGTCTCTCGGCCGGGCAGGGACTGGCATCCGAACGGCCCGAGGGGCTCGAGGCGGTAGCCGGCCTGCTGGCCGAGATACCGGCCGGCGTGGGGTGCCCGTCGTCGGACCGGGAGGCCTGGAACACTCTGGCCGGCCACCGGGCCTTCCGCGACGCCGCGGCCCGGGCTGAAAAGCACCTGCGGGAGCCGCCGGCCGACCTGCCGGACGACCTGTACCTTGATTTCTCCCGAACCGGCAACCGCACCCGCTGGCAGGAGCGTGTCGGGCAGCTCGACCGGCGCTTCCGGGACCTGGTGCTGGGCGAATGCGTGGAACACGCCGGCCGGTTTCTGCCGGCCATCCGTGAGTGCATACGGGTCTACGCTGCCCAGCGGACCTGGGTGCTGCCGGCTCACGACCGGTCGCTGGCGGGTTTTGAAGGGCGGACCATCGAGATCGACTTGCGTGCGGCCCTGCTGGCCTGGGATCTGGCCACGGCCGACTGGCTGCTGGGGGACCGGCTGGGCCAAGAGACCCGCGGGCTGATCCGGGACCAGGTCGGCCGGCGGGTGCTGGATCCCTTCACGGAGATGCAGCTCGGTCGCCGGCCGGCGGCCCACTGGATGAGCACCACGAACAACTGGAACGCGGTATGCCACGCCGGCGTGGTCGGGGCCGCCCTGGCGATCGTGCCGCAGCGTCAGCAGCGGGCTTTCTTCGTGGCCGCGGCCCGGGCCAACACCCGACGGTTCCTGGAGGGCTTCACGCCGGACGGCTACTGCAGCGAAGGTGTCAGCTACTGGAACTACGGCTTTGGACACTATGTGCTGCTGGCCGAGACGGTGTATCGGGCCACGGCCGGCCGGTTGGATCTGCTGGCCGGCGAGGACGTGCGGCGGCCGGCGGGCTACGGAGTCGGGATCGAGATCATCGACGGCGTGTTTCCGGCGTTCGCCGACTGCCCGGTGACCGCCTCGTCGAGTCGGTCCGTTCTGCACCTGCTGCAGCGGCGTATCGGGCTGGGGCGGCCGGATCTGGAAGCGTTTGACCCGGTCACCACCGAGACCTCGCTGCCGGCGGCGATGATCTACGCCTTCCCCTCGCCCGGCCCGGCGGCTTCGGCGTCGGCGCCGGCGGGGACGCCTGTGCGGCCGCTGCGCAGCTGGTTCCGGCATGCCGGCGTCCTGATCGGCCGGCCGGCCGTGCTCGAACGCCGCATCGAGCGCTACGGATTGCGC
>CAZSYS010000062.1:0-17560 GCA_964611365.1 uncultured Planctomycetales bacterium | reverse complement strand
CCACCACGCTGTCGATCTGAAAGGCGGCGCCGGATGATCCCGGCGCGCCGCCGAAATCGAGGCCGACGACGTCGCCGGGCGTCAGACGCAGCAGGCGCGCCGGCAAGGCGCAATCGAAGCACCCACCTTCTCGCTGCAAACCCGGGTCCACCGCCCCGGGCCGGCCACCCGAACCGGTCAGTTGTTGCCCTTGTCGTCCGGCGACGGCGCGATCTCCGGTACGCCCGGGCCCGATTCGCCGGGCGTTTCCTGCGTCTGGCCGCCCATGCCGCCCATCATCATCATGCCCACGATGGGCTTGATCATGTCGCTGACCGACACGGCCAGCTCGATGGGCACCAGAACATCCACCTGCTGCGACACGGGCGAAACCTGCGAGGCCACGAACGCGACCGGCGCGGCGTTCTGCATGATCAGCGGGAAAGGCATCGGCGAGCCCACCTGGGCGGCGATGGTCACGATGGTCTTGAGCAGGTGGTCGACGTTCAGGTATCCCTCGGCGGTGCGGTTGGCCGCCGGCAGGCGTCCGGCGACCTTGGCCAGATCCTTGTGCCCGGCCAGCGGGGCCTCAGCCCGGGCGGCCAGTCCGGCCACCTTGGCGAATCGCTCGGGCCCGCCGCCGAAGCAGATCGCCACCGTGTGCTCGTTGACCACGCCCACCCGGACCAGCACGCCCTCGCGGCCGATCACCGCCTTGATCTCGCGGGCGCTGTCCGCGTCGATCTCCGGGATACGGGCCAGGTCGATCAGCAGGTGGTCCACGGAGGCCCCGCCGATTTCCTCGGCCTTCTCCCGCCACTGGACGGCCTCAAGCACGTCCTTGGGGCTCTTGCCCTCGGCGGTTTCGGCGCCGGACTTCTCCCCACCCATCTGCTTGGCGATCACCAGGCCCAGGACCTCCTTGCCGGCGTCGAACAGCTTGCGGGCCTGATCGCGCCAGGCGGCGGAGTCCTTGACCTTCACGACCACGGTGACGGCCAGGAGCCCGTGACCGGCCTCCTCCGGCGCGGTGGCGGGTGCGTCCTGCGCGGCCGGCCTGCTGGCCGCCGGCAGCCCGGACACGCTGACGGCCACCTGCTCGGCTCCGGAGGCCAGCTTCACATACGCATCGACGATCGTGTTGAGTGTCTCCTCGGGGATGATCGGGTCGCCGTCGGCCGCGTCGAGGCTCCTGATGGTCCCGAGGGCGTTCTCGCGCATCTGCTGCTCGGCCTGAGGAGTCATGGCGGCCCGGGCCCCGACCGCCAGCACCACCGGTTCATCCGGCAGGCCGACCAGCAGCGGACCGTCGGCCGGCCTGGCCGCAGACATCATCGCCGCCAGATCCGTACCCTCCGAGGCCCGCAGGAAGAAGCTCAGCAGCAGACCGCGTCTGGCGTCCAGAGAGATGGCCGCCGAGAGGTCGCTGAGCTCGTTGAAGAACTTCTGCATCTGGGCAATCGAGCTTTCGGCCTGTTCCTGGCCCGAGGGGTTGCCCATGGTCATCAGGCCCCGGAGGGCGTCGGCCACTTCCTTGCGGATGGCCTCGGGCACCGCCGAGGTCTTGACCCACAGGAACAGGTCATTCTCCATGTAGGCCTTGAGGCGGTCTTCGCTCAGCGTCCCGGCGATCCCGGCGGTTTTGGAATCCAGGAAGGCCTTGATCGCCTCGGGAGCCGAGGCCGCGACCAGGAAGCCTTCCTTCTCGGCGATCACCGCCGGCGAACCCATGAGTTCGACGGAGAGCTGTCCCTCGCGTTCCTCGGCGCCCAGCGACGTGGACAGGGCCTTGAAATCGGTGGTCGGGATCAGCATGACCATGTGCCCGGCCAGATCCCCGACGCTCTGGACCTGGGAGATGTCCATCAGCACCACGGCCATGCCGCCGTTGTCGTTGAAACCGTCCACGGCGCCGAGCTGCTCCTTGAGCATGGCCAGCGCGCCGGGCATCATGCCCCCCTCGCCGATCGGGAAACCGATCCTGGCCGAGACCGCGGAGATGCCCGCGTCCAGCCGGCTGAGGGTCCCGACGGCCAGGAAGGCGGCCGCGTCGGAAGGCACGACCTTCAACAGCGCCGCCGGATCCGGCGGGGGCAACGGCCTGGTCGCGGGCTTCTGTTCGCCGGCCGGAGCCGGAGCTTGTGCGGCATCCTGGGCCAGCAGGCCCGCCGGCACCCAGGCTGCCATGGCAGACACCAGAACACCGGCCATCCATCGTCGCGTGGTCACTGACATCGTGCTGTTCCTCTTGTTTTGGGGCTTTGAAAAGGCAAGCACTTACGTCGTCTGCCTATATCCGCCCGACTTCCGGAGGTCAAGAATCGCCCGGCGGGTTGATGCCCGATCCCGGGTTCCGCGCCCGCCGGCACGCCCGGTTTCCGGCATCAGGCCCCGGCGGAACGCTCGCACGGGGGCCGGAAACCCTGCCCGGCCCGGCTCATGGGCCGGGCTTGGTGTTCTCCGCCAGTTCTACAAGCAACCCGGGGCGCATTTCGTCAGCCCGGTGGCAGGCGACCCGGTGTTCCGGCCCGCAACCGGCGCGGCGGACCAGTGGGGGCACCTCGCGGCGGCAGGTTTCCACCGCCAGCGGGCAGCGGGGGTGGAAGGCGCAGCCCGGGGGCGGGTCGATCGGGCTGGGCACCTCGCCGGTCAGCACCACCCGGGTGCGGCGCTTCGCCGGATCGGGCTCGGGCACCGCCGAAAGCAGCGCCTGGGTGTAAGGGTGCTTCGGGTTGCTGTACGCCTCGCCGGCCGGGGCGATTTCGACGATCCGGCCAAGATACATCACCGCGAGTTCGTCGCTGCAGTGCTCCACCACCGCCAGATTGTGGGCGATGAACAGGTAGCTCAGGCCGAACTCGGCCTGCAGGTCCGCCAGCAGGTTGAGGATCTGCGACTGGATCGAGACATCCAGGGCGCTGACCGGTTCGTCGCAGACGATCAGCTCGGGGTTCAGGGCCAGGGCCCGGGCGATGCCGATGCGCTGCCGCTGGCCGCCGCTGAACTCATGGGGGTAGCGGTTCATGTGGGCGGCGCTGAGACCGCACCGCTCGAGCAGCCCGGCCACCCGGGCGTCGCGCTGCCGGCCCCGGGCCAGGCCGTGCACGGTCAGCGCCTCGCCGACGATGCTGCCGACGTTCATCCGCGGATTCAGGCTGCCGATCGGGTCCTGGAAGATTATCTGCATGTGCCGGCGGAGCTCACGCAGCTCGCGGCGCCCGGCGGCGAAGACGTCCGTTCCCCGGAATCGCACCTGCCCGGCGGTCGCCGGGATCAGCCTCAGGACCGTGCGGCCGACGGTGGTCTTGCCGCACCCGCTCTCGCCGACCAGGCCGAGCGTCCGGCCGCGGCGGATGTGGAAATCCACGCCGTCGACCGCCTTGACCCAGCCGGTGACGCGGGAGAGCAGGCCCTTGCGCATGGGGAAATAAGTCTTGAGCCCGACCACCTCCAGCAGCACGTCCCCGCCGGAGGCTGCCGACGCCGGATCCCCCTCAGCCATCTGCCTGCCCGCCACCATGACCGGCATAGCTTAAGCCCCGCCGGCCCGCCCGGCCAGTCGGGCCGGACGTCCTGAGCGTGTCGGATCGCCCGTCAGCCGGGCATCGACACCCCGCGGCATTCCACCCAGCGGATCAGGTTGACCCAGCGCCAGACGCGGGCATCCCAGGGCTTGCGGCCGGCGCGCACCTGCGACCACCAGGCACGTGCCGCCGACAGGTCGATCGCCGGGACGGACCGGGCCGCCTGGCCGGCCAGCACACCGTCCACCCAAGGGGCCAGGGCGTCCAGCCAGCGCTTTTCGGGCGTGGCGAAGCCGATCTTGTCGCGGCGTTCGAGGATCTCCCGGGGCACCAGACCCTGCATCGCCCGCCGGAAAACCGCCTTGCTGACCGCCTGCCGGTCGATGATGTACTCCTCCGGCAACGCCAGGCAGAATTCGGCCATGGCCGGGGTCAGAAACGGCACCCGGCTCTCGATGGAGAAGGCCATCGCGTTGCGGTCTTCGTAGCGCAGCAGCATCGGCAGGCTGGTCTGCGTCAGCGCCTGATGGAGGGCGGCGCGCAGCCGGTCGCCCGGCCCGCCCTCGGCCAGCGAGGTCGGGCGGACGCCAAGCCGCGAAAACCACTGCGCGTTCAGCCAGGCCGGCACGAGTTCCTGGCCGACCAGGCCGCGCAGGCGGTCCCTCAGCACACGCGGCAGCAGCAGGCCGACGGCCTGCAGGGGCAGGCCCAGCCCGCCGCCTCCGTCGGGCAGCCGCCACGCCCGATTCAGAAGCACCGCCGCCTGGGCCCATCGGCCGGCCCCCAGCAGCGTGGCCAGCCTGGCCGACAGGTACGCGCGGTATCCGCCGAGCAGCTCGTCGGCGCCCTGGCCATCGAGGACCACCTTGATTCCCGCCTCGCCGGCCAGCCTGAAGACGCATCGCTGGGCGAAGATACTGGTGCTGCCGAAGGGTTCGTCCTGGCTGTCCAAAAGGGCGTCGAGCTGCTCGACCAGGTCCTGCGGGCCGGGTCGCGTCTTGCGGCAATGGGCCCCGGCCGCGGAGGCTGCCAGGTCGATCCATCGCTCCTCGTCGATCGCCGGGTCCCCGCCGAGGTAACCGAAGGCGTGCAACTGGAGGTTCGGCCCCCCCAGCCGTCGCATGGCCATGACGATCGAGGTCGAGTCGATTCCGCCGGACAGGCACGCGCCGGTCGGCACGTCGCTACGCAGGTGGAGCTCCACGCTCTCCAGAAAAAGCCGCCGCAGGTCCGCGGCCGCCGTTTCGAACGACATCCCGGCCCGCCGGTCGGGATCGAGCCGCCAGTAACGGCGCGGCTCGCCGGGTCGGGGGTCATCCAGCGGGATCTCCACCACGTGGGCCGGGGGGACCTGTCGGATCCCCTCGAACATGGTCTGGCCGCCGTGGTCGGTCAGGCCGTAGCGCAGGTAGAGGTAGACGCCTTCCGGCCGGGCGACGCGCCGTACGCCCGGGACTTCCAGCAGAGCCTTGATCTCCGAGGCAAAGGCCAGGCCCGCGGCGGTCACGGCGTAGTACAGAGGCTTGATGCCAAAGAAGTCCCTGGCCAGCAGCAGGCTCCGCCGCCGCACATCCAGCAGAGCCAGGGCGAACATGCCCGTGAGCCGGGTCAGGGCGGCGGGGCCCCAGTGCGCCAGGGCGGCCAGCAGCACCTCGGTGTCGCTTCGGGAAGTAAAGACCCATCCCTGGCCCTGCAGTTCCGCCCGCAGCTCCCGGTAGTTGTAGATTTCGCCGTTGCAGACGATGGCATACCGGCCGTCGGGGGCAACCATCGGCTGGCGCCCGCGGGGGGAGAGATCCAGGATCGCCAGCCGGCGGTGCAGCAGGAACAGTTCGCAGGGGCCGTCGGCCGGCTCGACATCCGGCCGGCAGTCGATGCGGCCATCGGCCAGCACGAGCCGCCCATGGTCGTCGGGCCCGCGGTGGGCCATGCGGTCCGACATCCGCGCGGCCAGCCCCGGGGGCACGGTCCCGCGCGGGAAGGGGATGAATCCGGCAATACCGCACATGCGCTGCCCGGGGCGGCCGCTGTCTCCTGGGGAGGCCGCATCGCCCGCGAAACCTCGGAACGCGACGGGAGTTCCGGGGCGGGCCCGGAGCTCCTCGGCATCGGCCTTCAGCCGGCGCTCTCGACCTTCGTGCCGCGCACGGCCTCGGCGAACGAGACCAGTCGGCGGAGCGTTTCGCAGCAGGCAGCGTAATCGATCTGTCGTCGGATGTCGTCGGTCAGCGCCCGGCCGCCGATGACGATGGGAATGCCCTGCCCGGCGGCGGTTTCCTGAAGAACGGCATACTGCCGGACAAAGCGGTCCGGATCGGGCACCGTCGAGACGCTCAGCCAGAACAGTCTGGGGCGCACGCCGGCGATGGCCGCGGCCAGCGTCTCGGCGGGATGCCCGATGCCGTAGGACTCGGCGTTCCAGCCCATCTCGCGCAGCGTCAGCTCGACCAGCGCGGTCGGCAGGGTATACGGATCGGCCTCCAGCGTGGCCCCGATGGCCAGGGGGGCGACAGTCTCGATCGGCGGCAGGGCGGCACGGATCTCGTGAAGAATCCGGGTGCAGATCTCCACCGCCCGGCGCTCCTGGTAAACCTCCACCTGCCCATGCTCCCACCGGACGCCGATGGAGGACATGGCCGGCACGAGCACGTCGTCGCCGATCTCGCAGACCCGCCGGCCCGACAGGTAGAGATTCAAGACCAGGCGGCGGCACTGGTCCTCGGCGCCGGCTTCCAGGGCCTCGCCCAGGAGTACGCGAACCCGGTCCAGACTGTGAGCACCGCGACCGGTGGCCGGTGGCAACCCCAGCACCTCGGGCTTGACCAGGGGGTGCTGGTGCTCGCGGATGAACTGGACGACACCGCTGAGCGGCAGGCGCCGATGCCCCCCGACCGTACGCACAACGGGCAGCAAACCCTTGTCGCACCAGCGCTTGAGCGAAGCCTCGCTGATGCCCAGAGCGGCCGCCACCTGTCGTGTCGAAAGCACTTGTTTCATCTCTTCACCTGATCGGTTTGAACGATTCTAAGCGTCACTTAGCGACCAAGCAAAGCAAAAGACCATATGAAAAAAAACGTCCTACGGCCTGAATAATGCCTCTTAAATGTTTCTATGTTATTACCAAAATTAGACTTATTTAGATTAGAAGAGCATTCATGAGCGTTTTGAGCGATTTTTTTGTGGACTTGGCCGTATCCCGGGTCTAGAGTTTTCCGTCGTGAATGGAGATTTCAGAACTGATGGCAGCCGGGCAAGGCCGCCTGTGGAGGACACGAAAATGATCGCCGAGGCTCATGGAATCCGCTCGCGTAGAAACGGTCGTTCGGTTGAGGCTCCGGAGGCGCCGGCGTTGGTCCGGGCCGACCGGGTGGAAAGCGCGGTTCGCGAGCTGCTGGCGGCGCTGGGCGAGGACCCGAACCGGGAGGGGCTGCTGGACACGCCCAAGCGCGTGGCCCGGATGTACCGTGAGCTGTTTTCGGGACTGACCGCCGATCCGGCGGTGCATCTCAAGCGGGTGTTTACCGAGCGTTACGACGAGATCGTCCTGCTGAGGGACATCGACTTCTACAGCCTCTGCGAGCACCACCTGCTGCCGTTCCACGGCAGGGCTCACGTGGCCTACCTGCCGGACGGGAAGGTCGTGGGGCTCAGCAAGCTGGCCCGCACGGTGGACGCCTTCGCCCGCCGGCCGCAGGTCCAGGAGCGCATGACCTGCCAGATCGCCGACGCCCTGATGGAGCACCTCAATCCCAAGGGCGCGGCGGTGGTGGTCGAGGCCGAGCATCTGTGCATGAAGATGCGCGGGGTTCAGAAGCCCAACGGGGTGATGATCACCTCGGCGGTCCGCGGAGTGTTCAAAACCGACCCGGCGGCCCGGGCGGAGGTCATGGAGCTGATCCGCAGCGGCGGACGGTGACCGTGAGAACCGGACGAAGGATGCCTGGCCGCGCGGCGCGGCCGGATGCAGGGAATAACGTGGACAGGTCGCCGGCGGGCAGCCGGCAAAGGAGACAAAGCCATGAAAACGATTGATGTGGTCGCGGCGGTTCTGGTGGTCGTGGGAGCGTTGAACTGGGGGCTGGTCGGGATCGCGAGGTTTGACCTTGTGGCGTTCCTGCTGGGATCCGGTTCCATCCCGTCCAGTATCGTGTACACCCTGGTCGGATTGGCCGGGCTCTTCCAGGCCGTTCAGTGGAAGGCCATTCAGAAGCGCTGGTGCCATCCGTCCCTCGTGCCCCGAACCGCTTGAGTGAAGACCCGCGGCCGGGGACGGGACGATGGTCTGCGTCCCCGGCCCCCAGGCCGCTGGAGTGGCGTGCCCCCTCCGATCCCAGTGGGGAGATCACGGGTCGGAGGGGGCTTCTCTTGCGCGCCGTCCGGCCTTTGCCGGCCATCCGGCGGCTTGTGTCAGGGGCGGGGAGGTGCAGGAGGGCTCATCCTGCCGCGTCCTGATGCCGGAGAAGCGACGACGCGTCGCGTACGCCGCGGGGCAAAGGCTGGTGCAGCGATCAGGGAGCGGCCGGGGCGGTGGTCACGATGATCGCCGCCGTCCACTGCGGCAGCACGCGATCGCCGAAGCACACATCCACGGCCACGGGGTGGCGGCCGGGCGGAAGGTCCGCCGGCAGGGTGAACTCCAGCGGGATTCGCCCCTCGCCCCGGGCGGGCACTTCGATCCGGCTCCACGGGGGGCCGGTTTCCACGCCGGTGGCCGCGGCGGGGCCGGGATTGGCCCGGCGCCACGAGGCCGGAGGAGCCGGCCGGGCGGCGGCGGAGCGGGGTTCGGCTGCGTGGTTGGCGATCACCACCTCCAGAACCGTCCGGCTGCCGGCGGAGACGGTCTGCTCATACGGATCGCAGCGCACCCAGTGGGCGTCGGTGCCGAAGTTGGCATGCTCCCAGGGCACGATCTGCCCGAAGAGCCGCTCGCGGTCCGCCAGGTTGGCCCGCATGAAGGCCAGCTCCGCGGCGGTGAAGGAGAAGGCCTGGTCCACGTGGCAGTTGAAGATGTGCGTGGGCTGCAGCCGTTCGATCAGTCTGAGGCAGCGGTCGAAGCCGACGCCGGCGCCCAGCAGGTTGCGGTTGTGCATGCAGTAGTCGTCGATCCCGGCGGGGGTGAAGGAATCGCCGGCGAACAGCATCCGCAGGCCGCGGCCCTCGACGAACAGTCCCGCGTGATACTCGGTCTGCCCGGGCAGGTGGAAGGCGGTCATCCGGAACTCGTGCCACGTCCAGCTCCGGCCGTCGTCGGCCGGCCGGTCCACGCGGATCACCGAAGGCGACATGCACGGCAGCCCCCAGGCCGCCGGGCGGCCGACCACCCGGGCCACGGACCGGTCGGTCAGGCAGGGGCAGCCGAACGTTGCCAGAAAGTCGGGGATCGCGTCGACGTGGTCGTCGTGATAGTGGGTGATCCACAGGCCCTCGACGGACGTCGCCTCGCCGCGCGTGATCAGGTCGCGCACCGCCCGGATCACGCCCTCGTTGCGGCAGTCCATCACGAAGGCGGCCTTGTCCTGTGAGACGATGATCCAGGTCGTGTCCACGTGCCGCAGGAAATCCGGGGGGTCGATGCCGGGCCGGACGGGCATGTGATCGGTGCGACCGGCGTATTCGGTGAAGAGTTCCGGGAAGTAGTGCCGCAGGGCGGAGACGGCGACGTAGCGGTCATAGCAGGCTTCCAGTCGCTCCAGCAGAAGGTCGATCGCCTGCGCCGGCTCGGTCATGATCCGGCCGTGGGAGGGCACCAGGGCGTCGGCTCCGGCGTCACGGATGCGTTGGAGGCTTTCGGCCAGCATCCAGCGGGCGCCCATGAAGCCGTGGTAGTCGTAGATGGTCCGCCGGCCGCGGGAGAAGCCTTTCTGCAGGCTGTGGAGGTCCCAGACCTGTCCGGCGTCGAAGATCGCGTCGCCGCAGAACATCGTCCGTCGGCCGTCGGCCTCGACCTGGAGGCTGATCGAGCCGTCGGTGTGGCCGGGCGTGTTCAGCACCCGGATCCGGGCCGGTCCGAAGTCCAGCGTCTGCCCGTCGGCCAGGACCTCGTCGGCCGGCAGGGGCTCGATGGGCATCAGCCGGCTCGGCCGGAAGCTGTAGTTGTGCCAGCGCTGGCGCGGGTCGTTCCAGAACCGCTCCGGGTGGTCGAAGGACTCCCGTTCCGCGGCCGGTACCAGCACGCGGGCTCCATCCGCGGTGAAGCGTCCGGCCCCGCAGAGCTGGTCGCGGTGGTCGTGGGTGAAGGCCAGGACCGCGACGCGCGCGACGCCCAGGGCGGGCAGTTCCCGGGCGACCCGTCCGTCGCCGCAGTCGATCAGCAGGGCCCGGTCGCCGTCCAGGACGATGCCGGTGTTGACCGGGCCGTGGAACACGGCCAGGTGCGGGGAGAGGCGGGTGACGGGCGGCTCCCGGCCCGCGGCGGCGGTGGCGACGGCCAGGACGAGCCAATACCCGCTGGAGAAACGCCTGCCCTGGGCATCGGCGAACATGCGTGCCTCCCGTCGCTGGGGCCGCCGCTCAGCAATCCGGGCTTGCGGGGATGCCCGTGCCGGTGAGGCAGCGCTGCAGAATCCCGAAATCGGCCGAATCCACGTCTTCGTCGCGGTCCAGGTCCGCCTCGCGGCAGAGGGCATCCGGCTGCGGCACGCCCGGGGCCGTGCGGCAGGACAGGAATCGCTGCAGATCGACCGGATCGACGTCGGTGTCACCGTCGAAGTCGCCGGGGACCGGGCGGTCCAGCCCGGTGACCGTGAAGGCGACGTTGTCGATGTTGTTGAACGTCCACCACCACGCCGCGGAGTTGGTGAACCGCACGCGCAGGGCCAGGCCGCGCAGCCCGGTGACCGCCGAGATCTGTCCGCCGGCGCCGACCGGCAGGAAAGCGGTCAGGGCGTTGCCGGTGTAGGTCGCGTCCAGCGAGGCGGCGGTAACGTAGCGGTCGCAGCTCATGATGTCCGCCGGCTCGGACCCGTCGTCCATCCAGCCGATCTCCCAGACCTGCTGCACGCCGGCGGGCCGGGGCTGGTTCTCATGCGAGCAGTGCATCTGGGTCAGGGCCGACAGCTGCCAGCGGACCGCGCCGTTGGACGGATGCCAGGCGTCCGTACCGACGACCTGGCCGAGGTAGAAATCCATCCGCATGCCGCTGGTGATCTTCCCGGCGAAGTGCGTGCCTTCCGGCGTGGTGACGCCCCACGGGTTGCCGTTGTCCAGCGGCGGGTTGTCCGGGCCCTGGTACTGCACGACCACGGTCTCCCAGCCGTTGAGGCTGCCGGAGGCCTCCTCGAAGCCGGGGTTGTCCACGCCCGGCCGGGGCGGCGGCACGCCGGCCTCGATGTAGTCGGTCTTCTGCTCGACGGCCGTGCCCCGGGGGCCGGTGACCGTCAGCCGGACGGTGTAGCGGCCGTCGGCGGTGTAGGTGTGGACGGGGTTCCGCTGGCTGCTGGTCTGTCCGTCGCCGAAGATCCAGCTCCAGCCGGTGGCGTCGGGGTAGTCGCTCAGGTCGGTGAACCGGACCGTCAGCGGAAGCGGGCCGGAGGTCACGTCCGCGCCGAAGTCCGCCCGGATGGGGAAGGTCTTGTCGACCGCCTGGAAGGCGTACCAGCTCTGCCGGGGCGTGAGGGTGAGCGTCTGGCGGTTCCGGCTGCACAGGCCGTAGTCGTGGCCGTTGTCGGGGGTCTCCGGGAGGTCGGTGATCACCAGGTGGTTGGCCATGAAGACCATGTGGTATTCGGGCTTTTTCAGTTCGGTCAGCACGCTGGTGATGTTGGCGGCCTTAAGGTTCTCGTCGCTGGTGTTCCAGCCGTACTCGTTGAGCCAGAGCTTCTTGTGCCCGTGTCCGCGGCTGGTCAGCACCGCGTAGGTGTCGTGGATCGCCTGCCAGTGCAGCGGATGGCCGTAGGGGTGGATCGCCACGGCGTCGAAGTGGTTTCCGCCGCCGTGAACGTAGATATCCTCGATGTACTGGGCGCCGTGGGTGACATACTCGCCGTAGTCCAGCCCGCCGACGGCCAGCACGCAGTCCGGATCGCCCTGTTTCATGGCCTCGTACCAGCGGATCAGCCAGGGGACGTAGGTGTGGGCCATGTGCCCGTTGGCACAGCCGTCGTTGATCCAGCTGCAGCCGTTGGGCTCGTTCCAGAACTCGTAATAGATCACGCGCCCGCGGTACCGGGCGGCCAGGGCGCGGAAGAAGTTCTCGAAGTCGGGGATGTACTGCTCGTCGGGCGGAAAGCGATAGCCGATCCCGCTGCCGTACTGGTCGAGGATGCCCGGCGGCAGGGCCCAGTCGGGCGTCAGGCCCGAGTAGGCGAAGACCGTCAGCCCCCGGGCCAGGGCCTCGTCCACCTGGTGGTCCACGTAGGACCAGTCGTACACGCCGCGGGTCCGCTCGATGTCGCCCCAGGCGAAGCTGGCCGGGCAGTTGGTGCCGCCCATCTGGACGATCTTGTCCATGCTTCGGCGGTCGAACTCCCGGGCATCCTGGGCGGGCAGCCCCAGCCACTGGCCCCAGGTGATGCCGCAGCCGAAGATGTACGGCCGGGATTCCGCGGTCGCCGGAGCCGCGACGCCCAGCAGCACTCCGAGCACGCCGGCTGCCGGAACGTGTTTCCGCGATGGCCTCATCTTCAGGTCCTCCGGCCGGAAATACCGGTCATAGCGGTCCTGGCTCTGCGGCGGGCCGATCCTCCCGCGGACCCGCCGGGAGTGCCTGCGGGCGGGCTTTCAAGCCCCCGGCAGAAAGGTCCGTCGGCAGGCCCGCGGGCCGGGCGGGAGATTCCCCGGCCTGCGATGCCCTGATAATAACGTATTCGATCCGCCCGATTCAATCCGGTTCAAACGTATTTCCCGCCGGGGCATGGGCTTGCGGAGTGTCACGATCGCGGCCCTGGTGAGCCGCGGTCAGGGCGCGGCCCGGCCGGCAGCCCGGCCGTCCGGACCTTTCCGGGTCCGAAAAAACCCCATTTCGATTGACCGGCGCGAACCCGGCGGGGGTCTCGTCCGGTCGGCGGGCCCGGTTCACGGTTCTCCCGCCGGACCTTGGGCCCGGGTTTCCGGACCGCCGGGCGGGGGATTCACACCCTGGCAGGCCACGGGTTACCGGAACTTTTTCAAACCGGGTCAAAACTATGTTTTTCGGGCTCATGAGACTTGAACTCCCCGGGCCGATACGATAGAGTACAGAGGGTGCAAGTCTGCGGACGGAGGAGACAGAGCAGGGGGGGCCGGAGGTGCCCGTCCACAGCGAGGAGGGTGGTGCCCGCGACGCGTGATCGGACCCCTCGTGCGGCGTCGTGGTCGTTGCAGTGCCCCGTTCGGGGCGGACTCATCAGGTCAAGTCAGTGAAGGAGGAGAGCACATGTTGATGTTCCATCGGGGCGATGTGTTGCGCGTGACCGCTTTGACGGCACTGGGGGCCGTGATGCTGGCGGCCGTGCCGGCCGGGGCCGCGGAGATGCTGGTGACCATCCGGGCCGCCGGCACCAACAAGGTGCTGGAGTTCGACGCGACCACCGGGGCGTTCATCAAGGTCTTCGCCGACAACCCGACCAGCGGCCTGCTCGACCCCCGGGGCATCCTCCTGGGCCCGGACGGCAACGTCTACGTGGCCAGCTACGGTACCGACAGCGTCAAGAAGTACAGCTCGGCCGGCACGTACTTGGGCGACTTCGTGGCCGCCGGCAGCGGCGGACTGGACGGGCCGGAGGGCATGTGCTGGGGCCCGGACGGCAACCTGTATGTCAGCAGCAGCCTGAACGACCGGGTCATCCGGTACCAGGGTCCCGGCGGGGCCTCGCCCGGCGCGCTGATCGGCACGTTCGTCACCGCCGGCAGCGGCGGGCTGGACGACCCCCGCGGGCTGATGTTCGGCCAGGACCAGTACACCGGCCAGCCGACTCCGGGCCCGGCCCAGGACGGCTATCCGGAGCTGCTGGTCTGCAGCTGGGGCACCAGCCAGATCCTGCGTTACAACGGCCAGACCAACCCGAGCCTGGCGGCCGGAGCGTTCGTGGACGTGTACGGCAATCTGCCCGGCGGCAACAAGCCCAACCACCTGGTCCTCGAGACGGCCTACGAGGACAGCTACCGCTACGACCGGCAGATCGTCGGCAACCTGCTGGTCTCGATGGACGGCGGGAATATCATCGGAATCTTCAGCGGCACGCACTCGCTGTCGGAGTACCAAGCCCGCTTCGGCGGCGACGAAAACTACTTCGGTCCGTTCTTCGGCACGAACCTGTCCTCGCCTCGCGGGATGGCCTGGGGGCCGGACCGGGGCAGCGATGACACCGTCGGCAAGTACGACGGCTACCAGGACCTGTACATCGCCAACTATCTGCTGGACAACATCCCCGTGGCCGGCGGTGACGAGACGAACCTGGGCATTCTCGTGACCGCCGGGACCGGCGGCCTGGACGGCCCGGCCTACCTGGCGTTCAAGTGCGGGGATCAGCCTCCGACGTTGGTCCGCAAGGTGCTGGGCAACAGTGGCATGCTGGGGACCGCGACCCACACCGTCCGCCTGCAGGGCGACAACCTGACTTCCCTGCTGTCCGGCACGGTCAAGCTCCGCAGGATGCGGCAGGGCTCCGGACTCGGCCTTGACGGCACCTCCACGGTGACGGGAACGAACCTCCGCATGGACGGCAGCGATCTGCTGGTGGATTTCAACCTCACCGTCGACGACGCGGCCAAGCCGCTGGAGTGCGGCCGGTACATGGTCCAGCCGTCGGATGCCTGCGGGATCGTGAACTGGTTCCCTGAGGCCGTGCTGGTGTACGCCCCCGAGCTGCTGAATCCCGGCTTCGAGGAGGGCTGGATCGCCGACCGCGAGAGCCAGTACATCTGCGCCGACGTCGGAGCCAACGGCAACAAGAGCCGCCCCAAGCACTGGGACGTCAAGCGGATCGGCTCGCAGGACCAGCTCAGCGTGCTCCGCGACGGCAACATCTGGCACATCTGCCGGGACGGCGTCGCCCAGGGCATGACCGGCGACCATTACGGCTCGATCCAGTGCAACATCTCCAACGACGACCAGATCATCATGTGGCAGACGATCGCCGCGCCGGACGTCAGCAGCCAGCCGTACAGGGTGTACGTGGATGCGCACATTGCCAGCTTCGAGCAGCTCAGCTACGGCTACATCCGGCTGATCGACGGTATCGACCGCAACGGCGCAGGCGCGCTCATCGCCCAGACGCAGATTCCCAACACCCAGTCCATCGACCCGGACGCCCTGGTGCGCGACCCGTCGTTCATGGCCGAGGTGCCCCAGGGCTATGTGTTCCAGTCCAGCCCGCCGCTGCTGACGGTGGTGTTCGTGCTTCAGTCGGTGACCGGTGACGAGTGCGCGGCGGGCGTTTGTGCGCCCATCGCTCTGGCGCTCAAGGCCTTCCATCTGGACGCGGTGCGGAACCAGTTCCAGCCCTGCCCCAACAGCCCGTGGGCCGACACCGACGACGACGACGACGTGGACAGCGACGACTTCGCGTTCTTCCAGCGCTGCCTGACGCTGGGCCTGAATCCGCCGCCGATGGACCCGGCCTGTCTGTGCCTGGACCGCAACGGCGACGACCTGATTGACATCGACAACGACTTCGTCCAGTTCCAGCTGTGCGGAACCGGACCGGGCGTGACCACGGTCGCCCCGGGTTGCGAATGAGAGATCTGTTCCCGGCGGCCCCCCGGCGTGCGAAGGTACGTCGGGGGGCCGCGACCTGTTGACAGGGACTGCGGCGACGCGGAGATGCGCTCGGCGGAGGCCGTCCTGAAGAACGACGAGGCGGCCGGCGGTTTCGGGCCGGCCACGGGGTGCGGGATCGGATCGGAAGCGGGTCCTGGGTGGATGCCGTCGAACTGCGCTCGCGGGCGACGGATGCCTCTGACGGGGTCGAATCCATCCGTGGTTTATTCCTTGACACGAAAGGAGCGGGTCATGGTGCAGAGGTTTCATGGTGTGGCCGGATCGGCGTGCAGGTTCGCCGGCCTGGCGGCGATGCTCGCGGTGGCGGGGCCGGCCTGGGCGGCCGAACTGCTGGTCACCAGCCGTCTGACCCACCAGGTGCTGGAGTACGACGCCTCCACGGGGGCATTCGTCGGCATCTTCGCCGGCGCGGGCAAGGACAGCAGCGGCCTGCAGGATCCCCGCGGCATCCTGCTGGGCTCCGACGGCAACATCTATGTGGCCAGCTACGGCAATGACCGGGTCAAGAAGTACAGCGCCACCGGTACCTACATCGGCGACTTCGTCACCGCCGGCAGCGGCGGCCTGGACGGCCCGGACGGCATGTGCTGGGGCCCGGACGGCAACCTGTACGTCAGCAGCAGCCTCAACCACCGGGTGCTGCGCTACCAGGGGCCCGGCGGGGCCTCGCCGGGGGCGTTCATCGACACGTTCGTCGCCGCCGGCAGCGGCGGTCTGAACACGCCCAGGGGCCTGATGTTCGGCAACGACCAGTTCTCGCCCGGCCCGATCATTCCCGGCCCGGCCCAGGACGGCTATCCGGAGCTGCTGGTCTGCAGCTGGGGCAGCGGCAAGATCCTGCGCTACAACGGCCAGACCAACCCGAACCTGGCGGCCGGTGCGTTCCTGGACGTCTTCGGCGACGCCAACAACGTTCAGCACCTGGTTTTCGAGCGGGTCGTCGAGGACAACTATCGCTACGATCAGGTCATCAACGGCAACATCCTGGCTTCGATGGACAGCGGCAATTTCATCGGCATCTACAGCGGCACCTACTCCAAGGCCGAGCACTACATCGCCACCGGGATGGACACCAACTTCTACGGCGCGTTCTACGAGGTTCAGCTGAGTTCGCCCCGCGGCCTGGCCTGGGGCCCGGACCGCGGCAGCGCCGGAGTCGTGGGCCCCCGCGACGGCTTCAATGACCTGGCCATCGCCAACTACGTCTGGGACAACGTCCGCGTGGCCGGCAGCGACGAGTCGGACCTCGGCGTTCTCGTTCCCGATGATTCCGGCGGGCTTGACGGCCCGAGCTACCTGCTGTTCAAGTGCGGCGACAAGCCCCCCACCTTCGTCCGCAAGGTGCTCAACAACAGCGCGCTGCTGGGCAGCACGCATACGATTCGCCTGCAGGGCGACAACCTCTCCTCCATCACCGATGTCAAGCTCAAGAAGATGCGGGACTCCGGCTCGCTGGCCAACGACGGGACCGCCCGGATCGACGGCTACAACATCCGCATGGACGGCAACGACGTGCTGGTGGACTTCGATCTGACCACCAACTACCAGGGCAATCCCGTCGAGTGCGGGCGCTACGCGGTCCGGCCGACCGACTCCTGCGGCATGTCCAACTGGGTGCCCGACACCGTCCTGGTCTACGCCCCCGAGCTGCTGAACACCAGCTTCGAGGAGGGCTACGTGGTCGATGCCCGCGAGAACAACGACGTCTGCGTGAACCCCGCCCAGTGGGATTCGGCCGGCGGCGGCAACAAGACCAAGCCCAAACACTGGGACGTCCGCAAGAACGGCTGGCAGACGCAGATGGACATCAAGCGCGACGGCAACGTCTGGCATCCGTGCACCGACCCCACCGGCCCCGGCAGCGTGGCCGAAGGCATGACCGGCGCCCATTACGGCTCGATCCAGTGCAACATCACCAACGACGACGAGGCGGTGATGTGGCAGACCATCGCCGCGCCGGACGTGAGCAGCCAGCCGTATCACGTGTACGTCGATGCCCATATGGCCAGCTTCGAGCGGCTCAGCTACGGGTACATCCGGCTGATCGACGGCATCGACAAGATCCCGGTCGTCATCACCCAGACGGAGATCCCCAACACCCAGTTCATCGACGAGAACGCCATCGTCCGAAGCCCCGACTTCGTGGCCACCGTGCCGCAGGGCTACGTGTTCCAGTCCGACCCGCCGCTGCTGACGGTGATGTTCGTGCTCAAGTCGGTGACCGGCGATGTGTGCCCGGCGGGCGTGTGTGCGGACGTGGAGCTGGCCCTCAAGGGCCTGCACCTGGACGCGGTGCGCAACACCTTCCAGCCCTGCCCCAACAGCCCGTGGGCCGACACCGACGACGACGACGACGTGG
>CAZSYS010000061.1:0-17600 GCA_964611365.1 uncultured Planctomycetales bacterium | reverse complement strand
CCGGGCCACGTCCTCCGGCGTTCCCTCGACCACCACATACCCGCCGGCCTGGCCGCCCTCGGGGCCCAGGTCGATGACCCAGTCGGCGGTCTTGATCACGTCGAGATTGTGTTCGATGACCACCACGGTGCTGGCCGCATCGACGAAGCCGTGCAGCACCTCCAGCAGCCGGCGGATGTCGTCGAAGTGCAGGCCGGTGGTGGGCTCGTCGAGGATGTACAGCGTGCGACCCGTGCTCCGCCGCACCAGCTCGCGGGCCAGCTTGATGCGCTGGGCCTCGCCGCCGGAGAGGGTGGTCGAGGACTGGCCGAGCTTGATGTAATCCAGCCCGACATCGTGCAGCGTGCGGAGCATCCGGGCGATTCCGGGAACGTTTTCGAAGTGCCGCAGGGCCTCCTGGACGTCCATTTCCAGCACGTCGGCGATGCTTTTTCCCCGGAAGCGGATCTGGAGGGTCTCGTGGCCGAAGCGGTGCCCGCCGCAGACCGCGCAGGGCACCCAGACGTCGGCCAGGAACTCCATGTCGATCAGGTTGGCCCCGTTGCCCTCGCAGGCCTCGCAGCGCCCGCCGCCGGCCTTGCCGGCCGGCACGTTGAAGCTGAAGCGGCCGGGCTTGTAACCCCGCACCTTGGCGTCCGGCAGCCGGGCGTAGAGCGCCCGGATCTCGTCGAAGACCTTGATGTACGTCGCCGGGTTGCTCCGCGGCGTGCGGCCGATGGGCTTCTGGTCGATGTCGATGACCTTGTCGAGGTGTTCGAGCCCTTCGACGGCGTCGTGGGCGCCGGGAGCGGCGTTCTCGGCCCCGTTGAGGTCGCGGGCCAGACGCTCGCGCAGGATGTCGACCACCAGGGAGCTCTTGCCGCTGCCGGAGACGCCGGTCACGCAGATGAACCGCCCGAGGGGGAAATGGACGTCGATGTTCTTGAGGTTGTGGTGCCGCGCCCCGCGCACGGTCAGCCACCGCAGCGAGCCGTTGCTCGCCGCCGCGGCCTCGACTGTCTCACCCCGCCTGCGGCGCCTGGCCACTAGATCCCCGCCTCGTGCATCAACGCGTCCAGGTCCCCCGCCACACCCAGTTCCCCCGCCCACTTGCGCAGGTATGCCCAGTCCAGCCGATGCCCCTGCACACGCGCCACGCTCAGTGCATTCTCCCACTGCCTGCTCGACCGGGTTTCCTTGCGCCGCACCAGCTTCATGAGAATGATGTCTTCCGGAGACACGATCCAGAAGCTCACCTGCTCGACAGGATGGGTGATGCGAACCCGCCTGCGCATGACCTCGGCGTGATAGGGAATGGGCGAGAGCAAGCTGAGGTCGATCTTGTAGCCCAGCGACGCACTGATCAGGTTGGCCATGCCGAAGCTCTCTGCCGCCTGCCGCAGGGCATCGGCGTCCGCATACATATCGCCCCCGACCCGCGCGGCAAGCCTGACCGCCTGGTCAGGGGCCATTTGCGTGACGATGTCGACGTCGAGGCTGGTCACCGGCTCACCGTGGATCCCGCTGGCGATCGAACCGGTCACCGCGTACGGAATCCCCAGGTCGTCCAGGACGCCCGAGACCCGCTCAAGCAGCTGCAGCAGCGCGTCCGCAGCCATCGGCTCCTACCTCTCGTCGCGCGCCACGGCAGCCTGATTCAGCGCCCGGATCATGCCGGTCATGTCACACAGCGCCTGCAGTCGATGCTCCGGCGTCATCGCCGCGGCCAGCCACTCCTGCAGAAGCCGGTCCCGCCGGGCCGGCGACATCCCGGCCATCATCTCGGCCTGCATCCGGCAAAGCTGAACCAGCCGCCCGACCGCCTCATCCATGCTCACCTGATCCATGAGCGGCTCTCCGCCGGACCTTGGCCGCCCGGCCCCGCTCCGCACCGCCGGACGCGAACCCGGTATTGTACACCGCCGGCGGCCGAATCGCCCGGCGGGTTCGGCCTCCGGAACTCCGGCGGCGGCCACGGCGCCGATACCGGAATCCGTCGGCAGGCGGGTGTCCGCGAACCCGCCTGCGGCCGGCGGGACGGGCCGCATGACCAGACTGACGCCGGTCGTTCGTCCGGTCACAACGCCCCTTGAGGCGATTCGCGGGCCCGGGCGGGCGACCGCCCGTAAAACCCGCGGTGTACCGCCGGCTGTCGAGCGGCCGGCCTTCGGCTGTCGCGGGATCGCCCCGGTCTTCTGGCCCGGGAGTACGGCAAGACCACGATGCCCAGGATGCGGTTCAGGCGGCGCGCGGCCGCGTCAGGAGGGCCTGCGGCTTCAAGGATCCCTGCGGTCTGCTGAGATGACGGCCTGCGTCCGCGGTTTGGCTGAGGCCGTCGTCGGACTGTTCATTTCGGCCGGGTGGTCGGATCCACCGGTCGGCGGGCGGCGGGCACTTCAATCCGCTTTCGCCCCGAAAGGTAGGCCCCGGTGACCGATTTCTCGTCCCCGGCGATCTCCTCCAGGCTCCCGGAGGCGATCACGTGCCCGCCGCGGACCCCCGGTCCCGGCCCGAAGTCGACGATCAGGTCGGCGGCCCGCATGGTCTCCTCGTCGTGTTCGACGACGATCACCGTGTTGCCCTGGTCGCGCAGCCGCCGCAGGCTGTCCAGGAGGCGGCGGTTGTCGCGCGGGTGCAGGCCGATGGACGGCTCGTCGAGCACGTACAGGACCCCCACCAGGCCGCAGCCGATCTGGCCGGCCAAGCGGATGCGCTGCGACTCGCCGCCGGACAGCGAAGGGGCCGTGCGGTCCAGGGTCAGGTAGTCCAGCCCCACGTTCTCGAGGAACTCCAGCCGGCCGCGGACCTCCTTGAGCACCTCGGCGGCGATGATCCGCTCCACGTCGGTCAGCTCCAGGGACGTGATGAACTCACGGGCGGCCCGCACCGACAGGGCGCACAGCTCGTGCAGGGCCAGCCCGCCCAGCCGTACCGCCCGGGCCTGCGGATTCAGCCGCGCGCCGCCGCAGGACTTGCAGGGCCCGATGCGCATGAACTTCTCGTAGAACCGCCGCACGAACCCCGCCCTGGCCTGGCGGTACTTGTCCTCCAGCTCGGCGATGACCCCCTCGAAGGGGCCGCCGTGCTTCCACGAGCCGCCCGGGTAGCGCCACTCGTAGGTGAGGTGCTCGTCGCCGGTGCCGTAGAGCAGCGCCCGCCGGGCCTTCTCCGGAAGCTCCTTCCAGGGACGGTGGATGTCGAAACCCACGTGACGGGCCACGCCCTCGTAGATGTGCCGCCGCCATCGCCCCGGGCGGACCTTCATCGCCGCCACGCACGGGGCGTAGAAGGGCAGCCGCGGATCGGGAACCAGCAGCTGGGGGTCGAACACGTGGGCCGTGCCGATGCCGTCGCAGTCCGGGCACATGCCGGTCGGCGAGTTGAAGCTGAACAGCTGGGGCGAGGGCGGCTCGAACCCCGTCCCGCAGTGGGCACAGGCGTATCTGGAAGACAGCACCCACTGGCGGACGGGGCTTCCCGGGCGGCCGGAGCGGCCGGACGGCTCGACGCCCAGACTGCCGGCCTCGTCGGCGGCAGCCACGATCATTGTGCCGTCGCCGGCCCGCAGGGCGTTCTCGACGGCCTCGGCGAGCCTGGACCGGACGGAGGCATCGATCGTCAGCCGGTCGATGACCGCCTCGATGTCGTGGCGGCTGTGGCGGGCGAGCCGCGGGGCCTCATCGACGTGCACGACCCGGCCGTCGATGCGTGCCCGGACATAGCCGCGGCGGCGGAGGTCCTCGATCACCTCCAGGTGTTCGCCCTTCTGCCCGCGGATCACCGGGGCCAGCACCAGGATCCGCGTGCCGGCCGGCAGCGTCAGAATCCGTCGGACGATCGACTCGGAGGTCTGGGCGGCGATCGGCCGCGAGCAGGACGGGCAGTGCTGCCGTCCGACCCGGGCATACAGCACCCGCAGGAAATCGTAGATGCCGGCCACGGTGCCGACCGTGCTGCGCGGGTTCCAGCCGGTGGACTTCTGCTGGATGGCGACGGCCGGGCTCAGGCCGGTGATCTGGTCGACGTCGGGCTTGGCCAGGGTGCCGAGGAACTGGCGGGCGTAGGCGCTGAGCGACTCGATGTAGCGGCGCTGGCCTTCGGCATAGAGAGTGTCGAAGGCCAGGCTGCTCTTGCCGCTGCCGGAGACGCCGGTGAAGCAGATCAGCCGGTTGCGGGGCAGGTCCAGGGCCACGTCGCGCAGGTTGTGCTCGCGGGCCCCGCGGATGGAGATGACCGGCTCGTCCATGATCGCTTCCTGTCGGCCCGGCTTGCACGGTTCAGCGTGCAGGACAGCGGGTCGGGCACCTTCGGGCGGGTTGGCAGGCATGCCGGGCCGCACCTGGCAGCGATGCTCATCCGCAGGGCGAGGCAAAAAACGCCGCCCGGGCTGAAAAAAGGAGCCAGGCCCGCCACGGTGAACCCGCACCCCCGCCTTCGGCCAACCCGGCATTGTAGCCCCGTCGCCGGGGCGGTCGAAGTCTGCCGGGGCGGTCGAAGCCTCCGGCGTGCCGCCGCAGGCCTCCCGGTCGCTGACAGTCCGGACGGCCTCGAATCGCCCCTGGCCTCCCATCGCCCTGCCGGGTCCTGCCGGGCCCTGCCGGGCAGAGGCACCCCTGCCCGGATGGCCCCGTAACCGGGATCCCGGACGGCCCCCCGCCGGGGCGGTCCCGGCCGGACCCTTTCGTGGGGCCCGGGGTTTGGAACCACCAGGCAAGCAGGTCCTCCGGGCTGAGGGGCCCGGCGCGGCCCTGCAGGCGTCAGGCGGGGCGGGGGCCTCCGGGCGTCCGGCAACCACGCCCGGACGTGCCGCGGCGTTCATCCGCCCCCCACCGGTGGGCCAGCCGGCCGGCCGGGGTCCTGGCCGAAGTCCGGCGGAAACCCGGGCGGCCGGGAGGGTTCTTGACTCGGTTCAAGTCTAAAAGAATTCTCAAGAAACGGCGGCTTGGACCTTGACTTGGGCGGGTCGCCGCGGTAGGCTGAAGGCCAGCAAGGCGAGGAGGTCGCGTCCCGAGGGCATTGCTCCGGCGTCGCGAAGCCTTGCGTGGAGGTTTGTGGGACGGAAGGAAGACCCCGCGGCCGAGCGGAGGAGACCGGCCGCACACGTCCTGCAGAGACCCCTGTCCGCACGCACATCAACCTCTCTTGAACCGCCGGTTCACTGTCTCCGGCGGGGGAGGAGCCTGGGAGTCAAGGGTATCTTTTTGAAGGAGGCACAGAGATGAGGAGGTTCGCACTTGTGTGCTCGCTGGTCCTTGTGGCGGCCGCCACGGCGAGTGCAAGCTACCAGTGGTTCGAGAACTTCGAGGACGGGCTGGCCGGCTGGAACATCTGGACCGAGCGCGGCGCGAGCCTGTCGGCGCCGGTGCTGGAGAATCCGCCGGCCGTCCTGGGCGACATCCAGCCCTGGTCGGGCGACAACGAGCAGTGCGCCCGGGTGAACGGGGACTTCTTCAACGGCGGTATTTGGCAGGTCATCACCCTGCCGCTGGGCGCCGGCACCTACACGATCGACGGGTTCTGGCGGTCCTACAACACCAGCCCGGGCAACAACTGGGCCGAGGTCATTGTCAAGGAGGGCGTGAATCCGCCGATCAACGGCCAGGACATGGGCGGCCCGCTGCTGGCCTACAAGAATGACACCTGGGCCACCTCCGGCGGCTGGAACGGCCAGATGTCGCTCACGGCCCCGGTGGCCAACAATGGCACCTTCACCACGGCCGGCACGATCACCCTGATCCTCAAGACCGGCAACATCGGCGGCACCGGCGGTGCCGACTTCGACGACATCTGGATCACGCCCGAACCGGCGAGCCTGGGTCTGTTCGGCCTGGCCTCGCTGCTGCTGGTCCGTCGTCGTCGCTGATACCTGAGGCCTGCGGGGCCGGTGAAACGCTGGCCAGGTCACGTTGCCTGGACGGGCCAGGTTCGCAGGAACAGGCCGTGGGCTGAGGTGACGGTGACACAGCTGAGAGCGGCCGATCGACGCGGTCCTTCGTGAGTGTTTGAGGGGCCGGCCTGACGGTTGGCATAAAAGAAGGGGTCGGCAGCCGTTGGCGACACAGGTCGCGTGACGGGCTGCCGGCCCCTTTTTCTGCTTCTCTATCGGCTGCACGCCGCATCTGGCCATCCGCCGGCGTGTGCCGGCTGTGGCCGCCGACCGTTCCGGCCGTGGTCCGGATCCCGCGGCAGCGGTGGAGACCGGCCGAAAGCCTTGCGGCCCACCAGCTCGTCGGCGGCGGACGGCCATGGCCGGCGGACCGGTCCCGGCACCTGCCGCGGGCTCACCGGCGTGCCCGTAAACACTCGCCGGCCCGCCCTACAAGCAGCGGCGGGGCCGCGGGCGATTCAATCGCAGCGCCGTAGGAACGCCCGGCCGGTGAAACAAACCTTCAGCCGGTGAAATAGCAGTAGATGGCCACGATCAGCCCCAGGACGACGCCGGTGTGGATCACGTCCCAGCGGTTCCAGCTTTCACGGGTTTCGCGGCGGTCGGCCTCGCTGGCCGTGGCGTAGGTCAGCCCGGCAAGCCGTTCGGCCGGCGGCGGTGCGGTCAGCAAGCTGGCGCCGACAATCAGCACCAAAGCCGCGCCCAGCAGCACCATCTCGAAGTACAGATAGTTCATGGCCGCGATACGGTAGACCGCCGTGCCCTCCGGCAGCATTCCGCAGCCCTTGCAGACCTCCAGAGCCAGGCGGGTCATGCCGATGAGGAATCCGCCGACCAGTCCGGCCAGGCAGCCGGCGGCGTTGATCCTGCGCCAGAAGACGCCCAGAAAGAACACCGCGAAGATCGGCGGGGCCAGGTAAGCCTGGACGCTCTGGAGGTACTCGTACAGCGTCGGCGACACATTGGCCATCAGCGGGATCCACATGAGGCTGAACAGCACCAGGATGCTCGTGGCCACCCGTCCGACCCAGACCAGGTGGGCTTCGGAGGACTGCGGCCGGATCTTCTTATAGATGTCGATGGTGAACAGGGTCGACGAGGAGTTCAGCGCCGAGGCCAGGGAGCTCATCAGCGCTGCCAGCAGGCCGGCGACCACCAGGCCGCGAAAGCCCGCCGGCAGGATCTCCAGGACCATGATCGGGAAAGCGCGGTTGGACTTCCCTTCTTCCAGCAGCGACGTGTCCTGCAGGTGCCCGGTGCGGGCCAGGGCGAAGGCGATCATCCCCGGCACGATGAAGATGAACAGCGGCAGCAGCTTGAGGTATGCCCCGAAGATCGTGCCCCGCCGGGCCTCGGTCTGGCTGCGGGCGGCCAGGCATCGCTGGACCATGTACTGGTCGGTGCACCAGTACCACAGCCCGACGATCGGGGCCCCCACCAGCATCCCCAGCCAGGGGAACTTGGGGTGATCCAGCGGTTTCCACAGGTTGAAGCGGTCCGGACCGCAGACCTCGCGGAGCTTCGCCCAGCCCTCGGCCAGGCCGCCGTCTTCTCCGGCCAGGGTATACAGGCCGATGAGGCTCATGGCCGCCGACCCGACGATGAATACCAGCGTCTGGATGGCCTCGGTGTACATGATCGCCGTCAGCCCGCCCAGCACGGCGTAACCGCCCGTGACCACGACGATGCCGACCACGCCGATCCAGAAGTTGTCGATCCCGGCGATCAGCGGCTCGGGAAACATCACGTCGAACACCACTCCGGCGGCCAGAAGGCCCACCGCGAACTTGGTCATGACATAAGAAACCAGGCTGACCAGCGAGAGCACCCACCGGGCGGCCGGCGTGTAGCGCCGCTCCAGGAACTCCGGCATGGTGAACACCCCGCTGCGCAGGTAGAACGGGACCATGACCCAGCCGAGCACCAGGAGGCACCAGGCGTGCAGCTCGTAGTGGGCCATGGCTACGCCGCTGTCCGCTCCGGCTCCGGCCAGCCCCACCAGGTGCTCCGAGCCGATGTTGGAGGCGAAGACCGCCGCCCCGACGATCACCCAGCCCAGGTGCCGGCCGGCCAGGAAGTAGTCCGCCGACGACTGCTGCCGGCGGCGGACCACCGCCCAGGCCACGACCAGCAGGCTTGCGAAGTACAGCCCCACCACCAGCCAATCGAGCGTCTGCATGCCAGCGCCTCTCGTGAAACAGAGACTCAGGGATCCGACGCGCCCGGTACGCGTCCGGCGCTTTCAGGGTCGTGTGCGCCCGGACGAAAAGAACCCCCCTCCTCCCCCGCCGGCAGACCGGCAGGCCGCCGGACGCATTCTTTTCGGACGAGCCGGCAAGAGTTGACCGGCAGGGCCGGGCTTTTTCAAGCCCCCGCCCCCGGCCCCGGCCCCAGGCCGGAGACCACCCGGGCCGGAGCCGGTCCGGGCGGAGACCGGGCCCCGGACGCCTGCCCGGCCGGGAACCACGCCAGGGGGCCGCCGGCCCCCGGCGGGCAGGCAGCGGAATGCTCGAATCCTCCCGGCCGGACCAACCTCCTTGCCCGGAAAGTGTCGATTCTGTAGATTGGCGCAGCCGCGACAAACTCCGAACAGACACACGGGGGATCGAGCCATGAAAGCCCGTAAGTACCTGATCCGATCGCTTATGCTGCTGAGCTTCGCAGCCCTTCCCGGTGCCGATATCGAATGTGAGGACGACGAGTTCGAACTCAACTGGCCGAGTATCGATGTTGAACGCTCCTGCTGCTGCGAGGACGTCTGGGTCGTCGAGGAATGCGACGGCGGCGGCTTCTGGTGGTCCTGGTGGTGACCGGTTGACCGGTCGGTGGGTCTGGCCTGCGCCGCCCTGACCAGCCCGGGATCGCGGCGGGCGGCAGTTCTGGTCGACTTGGTCGGGCTTCAGAGGCCAGACGGTTTCCCGTCTTCCGTGCTCCCTGTGCTACCGGCATCGGCTGGCCGTCCGCAGCGGCAAGCTGCCTCCAGCCTGCTCTCAGGACGCCTCAAGAACCGCGGAACCCCCCGCCTGCCGGCCTTGACGAGCGCCTCGGCCTGCCCCGACGATACCGAGCGTGGCTGAATCCCCCCCGATTCGATCCTCCCAGACTCCCGAGGCCAGGACGGGCATTGGCCCGGGCCGTTCCTGGACGGCCGCGGTGGGCGAGCTTTGCGAACTGCCTTGGGCGGTCGCGGCGACGGCCGGCCCGCTGGCCGGGGCGTTGATCGCCGGGGCCGGCGTGGGGCATGGGCTGTTCATCCTGGCGGTCATGGCCGCCTGCGGGCTGTTGTTCGCCGGCGGTTCGGCACTTGATGGCTGCTGGGAATACCGCCACGACCGCCGGTCACGTCCGAATCGGGTATTGCCCTCGGGAGCGTTGAAGCGATGGCAGGCCTGGGGGATCGCCGCGGGTCTATTGGCGTTGGGCACCGCCCTGACGCGCATACCCCCCTCGCCGACGACGGAGGTGGGCCTGATTCTGCCGGCAGCGATTGTGATCAACGAGATCCTGCTGGGGCGGGCGCCGCTGGCGGTGGTTGCGGCCGGAGCGGCACGGGCCCTCAGTGTCCTTTTGGGCATGAGTCTCGTGCCGCTGGCTGCCTCGCCGGGGGGTGTCGCGCTGCGAGCCTGGTTCATGGTCGTCGCGGGGCTGTACGGCATCGGCGTGGCGGTGCTGGAGTCGCCCGGGCAAGCTCCGGGCAAGAGGCGCCGTTATCTGGCGGCCGGGGGACTGATCTGCGGGGCGGTCGTGCTGCTGACCTGTTCACCGCTGGTCCTGCCGGCCTGCGGCTATTCGTCTCTGGGCCTGGTCTGGATTCTGCTGCTGGCGGCCGGGGTGGGTTTCCGGCTCACCGAGGCGGTGTTATCGCCGGAATCGGCGGACCTGGATCGCGTGACGGTGGTGATCCGGCTGGGGTTTGTCATGCTGTGTGCCGGCATGGTGGCGAAGGTCCGGGGTCCGTGGGCGAGCCTGGCGGTGTTGGCGGTTCTGGCCGCAGCGGGGTGGCCGGAGTTGCGGAAAAGGGCTCAGCGGGGCTCTTGATACGCCGGCCTGGGCCGGGCTGGTGTTCAGCGTGCAAGCGAGCCGGTCGGGCAGCTTCTTGAGCGGTTTGCACGCATCGCCCGGCCGCCCTTGGGGGTGATGGCCACGGCCGTGGCCGGCGCGAAGCCGCCTTCGGCGATGAGGTGCCGAGCCCGGTGCGCCGAACACGTACGGGGCGGCGAGATCCCGGGGGCCCCGGGATGTGGGTCGCCGGCCGTGAGCGGAAGGAACGGGCAGGGCTCCCGGCCGGCCCGGGGAGCGGGAAGGTGACAGGGGCCGGCCTGCGGGTACAATCCGGCCCATGCGCATTCTGCTGACCAACGACGACGGGATTCTGGCCCCCGGGCTGGCGGCCATGCGGCGGGAGCTGATGGCCGTGGGTGACGTGGATGTGGTGGCCCCGGAGACGCCGCAGTCGGCGGCCGCTCACGGGATCACGGTTCATGGTCCGGTGGCGGTGCGGGACGTTCACGTGCAGGGGACGTTTTTCGGGCGCAGCGTGGACGGCCGGCCGGCGGACTGCGTGAAGCTTGCGATTTCAGAGCTGCTGGAGCACCGTCCGGACCTGGTGGTCAGCGGCATCAACGACGGGGCCAATGTCAGCATCAACGTGCTGTACTCCGGGACGGTGGCGGCGGCGGCGGAGGGGGCTCTCCTGGGCTTTCCGGCGATCGCGGTCTCGATGAAGCAGGGCATTGAGCGTGACTTCGACCGGGCGGCGCGGATCCTGCTGCCGATCATCGGGCGGCTGGTCGAGCTCGGCCTCAAGCCGGGCGAGCTGATCAACCTGAACGTTCCGGACATGGCGCTCGGCCCGCCGCTGGGCATCAAGGTGGTGCCGATGGCCACCCGGCCGATGCAGGATCGTTTCGTGCGTCACGCCGCCCCGGACGGCCGGGATTACTACTGGCTGGTCGGGGACGATTTTCTCCCCGCCGGGGACCAGCCGGAGACGGACCTGGACGCCATCGAGAACCGCTACATCGCGATGACGCCGCTGCAGTTCGACCTCACGCGGCACGACCAGATCGCCTCGCTGCGGTCGGTCGACTGGCCGCTGGACACGGGTATCCTGGAGTGCGGCTGATGTCCCGTCGCGGCGAAAGGGGCCGTGACGCCTATCACGACCGCGTGGCTCCGCGCTACGAGCACATCTATTCGGACGCATGGTGGCAATGGCATGACGGCCTGACGTGGGAGTATCTCAAGCCGCTTCTGCCGGCCGACCTGCGTGCCCCGGTGATCGACCTGGGCTGCGGCACGGGCAAGTGGGGCCGCCGGCTGCTCAAGAGCGGCTACGCGGTGACGTTTCTGGACGCTTCCGCGGGGATGCTGGAGCAGGCCCGCCGGCTGGTGGAGGCCTCCGGCGGGGGCGACCGGGCGAGCTGGGTGCGGGCCGACCTGATGGATCTGTCGTCGCTGCCGGCCGACCACTTTGCGCTGGCCACGGCGATGGGCGAGCCGCTTTGTTCGACGGAGAAGCCCGCTCACGCCCTGCGGCAGATCGCCCGGTGCCTGCGGCCGGGCGGGGTTCTGGTGGCGACGTTCGACAACCGCGTGGCCTGCCTGGACCATTACGTCGAGCAGGGGGACCTGGACGGTCTGGAGGAGTTCGTCAGGACCGGCCGGACGCACTGGCTCACGCGCGACCGCCGGGAGCAGTTCGAGATTCACACCTTTACGGCCGGGCAGTTGCGGGGCCTGTTTGCCCGGGCCGGGCTGGAGATCCTGGGCATCATCGGCAAGACGGTGCTGCCGATGCGGGCCTGCCGCAGCCTGCTGGAGGACGCCGAGGTCCGCCGCCGACTGGCCCGGATCGAGAAGCGGCTGTCCGGCGAGCCGGAGAACCTCGGGCGCTGCGCCCATCTGCAGGTGGCCTCGCGGCGCTGTTGACCGCGACCGCGCGGGGGCACCCGGCTCCCCGCGCAGCCGCGGAACCATGACGGCCGTGGAGGCTCAGTTGATCCTCAGCGTGTCCCACAGGACGGTCGGGCCGCCTCCACCGGAGGACCCGAGCTTGAAGCCCACGCTGATCTGGGTGCTGGCCCCGCTGTTGAACGTCGTCGAGTACTGAACCCAGGTATTGCCGTTGCCGTTGGCACCGTCGCTGGAGAACTTCTTCACCATCGTCCAGGTGCCGCTGTTCTGGTCGAAATCCTGAGCCGTGTGGCTGCCGAGCTTACAGGCGCACTCGGCCCACCACGCATTCGCCGAATAGCTGGGGCACTTGACGTCGATCGAGAGCGTATAGTTCGTATTCGTGCTCAGCCCGTAGACCTGGACCTTGACCGACGAGCCCTGGCTGCCGCGGCTGGCCTGGAGAGCGTTGCCCGACTGGCCGCCGCCGACGATCGACCAGGCGGCGGCGCTGCCCCAGGAGGCGTCGTAACTCGACGCCCAGGACGGCATGCTCTCGAAGTTCTCGGCCACGGTGGTCTTGGCGTTCACGGTGAGCGTCACGGCAATGGTCTGGGGGCTGTTGGTTGCTCCGCCCGCCGTGATGGTGATGGTCCCGTTGTAGGTGCCGGCGGACAGGCCGGACGTCGCATAGGCCACATTGATGGTATCGACTTCGCCGGTGCTCGTGCCGCTGGTCGGCGAGCACGACAGCCACGACACGTCGTCGCTGATGCTGTAATTCAGTGTTCCTCCACCGCTGTTGGCGACGGTGAACGTCTGGCCGGCGGCGTTGTTGCCCACGGTGCAGGAGGGGGCAAGAGTCGCCGGCGAGCGGCTGATGGTCGGAGCGGCCGCCGTCACGGTCAGCGTCACGGAAATGGTCTGGGGGCTGTTGGTCGCTCCGCCCGCGGTGATGGTGATGGTCCCGTTGTAGGTGCCGGCGGACAGGCCCGAGGTGGCATATGTCACCGTGATGGTGTCGCTTTCTCCGGTGCTGCTGCCGGACGTCGGCGAGCAGGACAGCCAGCTCACGTTGTCGCTGATCGTGTAATCCAGCACTCCGGTCCCGGCGTTGGCCACTGTGAAGGTCTGGGACGCGGCGTTGGTCCCCTGGGCGCAGGAGGGGGCCAGGGCGGCCGGAGACCGGTTGATGGAGGGCTGGGAGCCGGCCGGAACGATTCGCAGCGAATCCCAGAGCACCGTGGGACCGGCCCCGCCGTACGACCCCAGCTTGAAGCCGACGGTGACCTGGGTGGCCGAGCCGCTGTTGAACGTCCTGGAATACAGCGTCCAGGTGTTTCCGTTGCCGTTGGTGCCGTCGCCGGCGAACTTCTGGATCATCGTCCAGGTCGCGCCGTTGTTGTCGAAATCGGCGGCCGTGTTGCTGCCGGGCTTGAAGGCGCTCTCGGCCCACCAGGCGTTCGCGGTGTAGCTGGGGCACCTGATGTAGACCGAGACGGTATAGGATGTGTTGGCCGTGACGGTGAAAACCCTGGCCTTGACCGAGGAGCCCTGACTCCCGCGGGCGGCCTGCAGGGCGTTGCCGGCCTGGCCGCCTGCGACGATCGACCAGGCGGCGGCGGCGCCCCAGGAGGCGTCGAAGCTGCTGGACCAGGCGGGCATGGTCTCGAAGTCCTCGGCCACCGAGGTTGCCGGCGGGGATACCGTGAGCGTCACGCCGATGGTCTGAGGGCTGTTCGGCGCGTTCGGATCGGAGACCGTGATGGTTGCGTTGTAGGTGCCCGCCGCGAGCCCCGAGGTCGCGTAGCTCACCGTGATGGTGTCGGCTTCACCGGTACTGGTGCCCGTGCCGGGCGAGCAGGAGAGCCAGTCGGCATTGTCGCTGATCGTGTAACTCAACGTGCCGACGCCCGCGTTGGCCACGGTGAAGGTCTGGCTGGAGGCGTTGGATCCCTGCACACACGACGGGGCGAGCGTGCCGGTCGAGAGGCTGATCACCGGCGTCGTCGGGGGGGCATCGACCCGCCGGACGGAGACCCGATCCACGCTGATGCGATAGGCAGGGTTGCCGACCGTCTGGGAGGCCCTGATCCAGACCGACGCGGTGGGTCCGGTGGCCACGAACGTCCGCCAGGTCCGTTCCCAGATCTCGTGGACGGCGTTCTCGCCGGCGATGAGATCGTCGCTCCAGAGGATGCTCGCGGCCTGGGGGTCAGCCGTCTGGCCGGTCGGATCCACGCCGGTGTGGAAGCTCACCTGGGGCTCATAGCCGCGGAACTCATAGCGGAAATCCATGTCCAGCAGATAGGTGGAGCCCGGCATCAGGCCGCTGACCTGCTGTCGGATTCCACCGGTGAAGGCCGCGTTGGGATTCTGCATCTCCGACAGGGTGGTCGGGTGGACCTGGCCGGCTCCGAACTGCTGGCTGTAGAGGCCGTCGGTGGCTTCCGAGGGGTGATCGGCGTTCCACGCACCGCAGGCCGCGGCGATATCGCCCTGTCCGCGGATGTCCCAGGCGCTCCATTCTCCGGTTCCGCCGGCCACGAACAGCGTCGTGCCGGCAACCCAGCGATTCTCGTTCATGTACGGGCCGAAAGCCAGGAGATCGTCGCGGATCTGCGCCGGGCTGAACACGCCGTGCCATCCGCTGTAGGTGGTGGATTCGGTGTAGATCACCGGGGGCATGCGCCAGCCGCGGTCGCGGTACATGTCCGCATACTTCCGCCAGCGGAGGGCGTAGTCGCAGGGAGGGTCGTGCTCGGTGCCGGTGATCATGAGCTGATCGTTCGGGCCTCCGTAGGAGTGGTAACCCACGTAATCCGTGATGTCGAGCAGCTCATGCGCGTCCAGCATCGCCCAGATGTTTCCCGGCGCGCCGACCGATAGGTTGAGGGTGACCGCCTTCATACCGAGCTCATGGCATCGCTGGGCGAAGGCCTTTTCGAAGGCCAGGACGTTGGCCCAGTCGGTCCCGACGGTGCCGGGCTCGTTGACCCCCTGCCAGCAGTCGACGCGCGGGTAGTTGATCTGCTGGGCGTAGCAGTTGTCGGCGTGAACGCGCCCGTAGTAGACGGGGTTGCCGAGGTAGGTCGACATCAGATGGTCGATGTAGAGCCGTCCCACGATGATGGTATCCACCATGTTCGGCCTGGTGGCCCAGTACGCCGCGTCGTTCATCTGCATGGTCAGGGCGGTCCTGGGGTTCATGGCGGCCACGGTGTCGGCCTCGCCGTAGTCGTACTTCCCGGCACCGATCTTGCCGATCCGGGTGGACTGCCTCCAGTAGCCCGTTCCGGCGGTCGACCACGAAGCCCACGACCCGGCCAGGCCGTTGCTCCAGCCGCTCTCGAAACTGCCGTTGACGACGAGTTCGCCCCCGGTGGTTGCCGGGATGCCGTCGTCGGGGTCGGGAGGTTCGACCTCGGGCGGGGACGGCTGATTCGTCGGCACCGGGCCGCTGATGGTGACGTTGTCGATCCAGATCCGGCCCCATCCGAAGCCGCCCCACTTGCGTTCCGCCTGAATGACCACGGTCATGACCTCGAAGACGGCGGTGGTCGAAACCGTGACCTGCCGCCACACGTTCTTGTCGCCCTGGGCGGCCGACCAGACCACCGACCCCTCGTGGAGGCCGATGCCGCCATAGGGATCGAGGCCCGCGCTGGCGATCATGTTCTCGCCGGAGTAACCCTCGGGCTGATCGATCTCCATGTAGACGTCGGCCGTGATCGAATAGGTCTGTCCCGGGACGACGTACATCTGCTGGTAGATTCCGATCCTCTGGCCCGTCAGGCCGTAGCCGCATTCGGGGATGTCGATGCGCTGCGAGACGCTGCCCTGGGTGGCCCGGAGGGTGGACGCGGAGAAGGCCGGCGTGCCGGCAAACACCTCGACCAGCCCGCCCCAGCTGTTGCCGACCCCGCTGGTGAAGCCGTTCTCGAAACCCGGGTTGTGGACGGCCGCCCAGGCGGCTCCGGCCGGCACCGAGGGTGTCTGGACTTTGCAGTCGCAGTTCCATCCCGGCGGGCAGAGACCCCTGGCGTCCGGGATACCCCAGGCCAGCACCACGACCGCGACAACCGAACACGCACCCCGGCCATGAGCGAACGATCTCATGATGTGTCCTTTCAGGTGAAAAAGAGGGAATTGAGGTTCGGGAAACCGCGGCCGCGCGGGGGCACCCGGCTCCCCGCGCAGCCGCGGAACCATGACGGCCGTGGAGGCTCAGTTGATCCTCAGCGTGTCCCACAGGACGGTCGGGCCGCCTCCACCGGAGGACCCGAGCTTGAAGCCCACGCTGATCTGGGTGCTGGCCCCGCTGTTGAACGTCGTCGAGTACTGAACCCAGGTATTGCCGTTGCCGTTGGCACCGTCGCTGGAGAACTTCTTCACCATCGTCCAGGTGCCGCTGTTCTGGTCGAAATCCTGAGCCGTGTGGCTGCCGAGCTTACAGGCGCACTCGGCCCACCACGCATTCGCCGAATAGCTGGGGCACTTGACGTCGATCGAGAGCGTATAGTTCGTATTCGTGCTCAGCCCGTAGACCTGGACCTTGACCGACGAGCCCTGGCTGCCGCGGCTGGCCTGGAGAGCGTTGCCCGACTGGCCGCCGCCGACGATCGACCAGGCGGCGGCGCTGCCCCAGGAGGCGTCGTAACTCGACGCCCAGGACGGCATGCTCTCGAAGTTCTCGGCCACGGTGCCCGAGCCTGGGGCATAGACCTCGAACTCCGGCAGCCTCGCGTAATTGTCGACCCCGCAATTCGTGACGTAAAGCCGCACGTAGCGCAGGGCCTTGGGCGTGACGTAGCTGCGCGTGATCACACTGGCCTGGGCGGTATTGTCCACCGTGCACTCGTCGGTCCACGGGCCGCTGATCGACGTCCCGGACTGGATCCTGAAGTTCCTGAAGTTGTAGGTGGTGTACTCTCCGGCGGCGCCGGCCAGCCGGACGATGAATCCGTTGACCGTCCGGCTGCTGCCGAGATCCAGGGCCAGCCAGTGCGGCGGTGCGTTGCCGTTGCTGCACCACTTGCTGGCGGCCGACACCACGCCGTCGATCGCCTTGGCACCTGTGTAGCTCGAGCTGTAGTTCGAATCGGTGGTCACCTGGGTCGACTGCGGGGCCACGTTCACCCCGGTGGGCGTGGCGTCGTTCATCGTGGGGGCGACGCCGTAGACCTCGAACTCCGGAATCCGGGTGTAGTTGTCGATGCCGCAGTTGGTGATGTGGAGCCTCACGAACCGCAGCGTGCGGGGCGTGTAGTAGCTTCGCGTCGTGACGCCCGCCTGGGAGGAGTTGTTGACGACGCAGTCGTCGGTCCACGGCCCGTTGATCGAGGTGCCCGACTGGAAGGAGAAGTTCTTCGTGTTGTAGTAGGTCGGCTCGCCGCCGGCGCTGGCGTGGCGGACGATGAACCCGTTGACCGTCAGGTTGGCTCCGAGATCCAGGGCCAGCCAGTGCGGCGGGGCGTTGCCGTTGCTGGCCCACTTGGTGGAGACCGAGCCGTCGATGGCCTTGACGCCGTCGAAATCGGTGCTGTAGCTGGAGTCGGCCAGCCACGCGGCGGTCCGCGCGAGATTCGTGCCCGTGGGCGTGTTGCCGTTCATCAGGCCGGTGGGGGTCGCGCTGACCTGCGAGGAGTTGGCGCTTTCACCGCTGGCGTTGACCGCCGAGACGACGTAGTAATAGGTCGTGCCGTTGGTCAGGCCGGTGTCCGTGTAGCTGGTGGTGGTCGGCGTCGCGACCACGGTGTAGGGACCGCCGCTGGTGGTCGCCCTCTTGACCTTGTAGCTGCTGGCGGTCGCACTGGCGTTCCAGGTCAGGGCCACCTGG